>CAZJSI010000160.1:0-7542 GCA_964548675.1 uncultured Eubacterium sp.
AAGAGGCTTCTTTTCAGTATTATTTGTGCGAATTATTTTTACCTTTCAAAGCTGCCATAACAAAACCGTATGGCGGACGGTGGTCAGCATTTTTGATATCAGATGATACTTGCGTTTTGTCTCCAACGTCCTCTCTTATAGCGCACGATGACGCAGATAAAGCGCACCATGTTATCCGCGATCATGCAAAGCCATACGGCGCTCAGGCTCTGATGAAATACCAGTACCAGAATTGCAGTGGAGGGGATCCTTATTCCCCATATAGTAAAGAGGGAGAAGAAGAATGGAACTTTTGTATCTCCCACACCGTTGAAGATTCCCTCCATGATGATGACAACGGCGAAAAACGGCTCTGAAACGGCTACCAGGCGGAGAACTTTCGCTCCAAGTTCGATCACCTGTGGATCGCGGGTGAAAATCTGCATCATAAAACGTGTATTTCTATGCTAACGAATAGAGACGGTGTTTGTCAAGGGGATTACTGGAAGAGAAAGCTTCTTTGTGTTATTATGAAGAAAAAACAGATGAGGGGATGAAGAGGATGCGGTTGACAACCTTATGTTATATAGAAAAAAACGGCGCTTATCTGATGCTGCACCGCACCAAAAAGGAGAATGACCAGAGTCATGATAAATGGCTTGGCGTGGGCGGCAAATTTGAAGATGGGGAGAGTCCCGAAGAGTGTATGCTGCGGGAAGTAAAAGAGGAAACAGGTTTGACCCTGACGGAATACAGATTCCGCGGTATTGTGACCTTTGTCTCAGATGAGTGGGAGACGGAGTATATGCATTTATTTACGGCGACGGAGTATGAGGGAAAGATCGGCGAATGTACAGAGGGAACACTGGAGTGGGTTCCAAAGGAGAAAGTTTTGGATCTGAAACTTTGGGAGGGGGACAAACTGTTTCTCGATCGGCTGAACGGCAGCGGGGAGTTCTTCTCTTTGAAAGTGGAATATGAGGGAGAGCGGCTGGCAAAGTGGAAGTTTTGGGCGTAAAATTACCCTTTAAAATATTTTAGCATTTGGATCAGGGTGTCATGATTCTCGGACTCTGTGTGGGAGGATGGACGTTGCCCAAAAGGAATAAAGTTGAAAGAGGAGTAAAACTCGTATAATTTGGGATTGTTGCTGCATTCAACATAGATTGATTTTCCACCAATCATATGTTGTACGATTTGCGTTTTATTACATGCCATTTCAAGTAAATGTGCACCTTTCAATTTAGTTTGGATATCGGGTGAATAGTTTTTACCTAATTGTGCAATAAGCGGCACAGAGAGAAAATATCGGTGAGATTTGGGATCATATTGTGAGAATTTTAGGATTCTTTTCTGCAAAGATTTGGTTAACAGATTCTGTTCAATAGTCACAAGTTTGTTCCTTTAGCTGTCTTTCTGCAATATTGGGTGAGCATCAAAAAAAGTGAGGATTTCTTCTGGTGTGGTCAATTCATGAACATTAAAATCAGAGGTTTTTTCAGGAGAATGTTCTGCGAGAAATGCTGCCTGCTCTAATGCCTCTACAAATTTTTCGGCAGATTTCCTGTCCTCGATAATAATATTATGGAAAATACTGCTGGTTGCCATGTTGTCGCTTCCTTTCTTTAAATATTTGCAAAAATCAGAAAATAGATTTTATAAAATGATATTTGATACTATTTATTGGTGTATAGTTTCAGTTGGTGATGGCTGGTTTATTAATTTTATATCCAGTTCTGTTCCGAGAGCGGCTGCAATTCTTACCATCATTTCCAGAGAGGGATTGTAGTCGCCGCTTTCAAATCTGGTAATATTAGTTCGTGAAATACCGGTTCGTTCTGCCAGGTCTGCCTGAGTCATATTATTTTCCTTGCGGCATTGGATGTATTGGGTAATGATAGAAGACCGGGTATTTTTTTGCAATGACTCTATCAGAATTTCCTGCTTGCCATCGGAATAGATATAATCCATATTTTTGGTTGTGCGCATAATAAAAAATTCCTTTCGTAAAATGATATGTTCCACATATGATACATATATTGTATCATATGTGGAACATATGTCAAGAATAAAATTACAAATTTTTCTTCTTATATATAAAACCAAATGCAATCGCTGTAAATACGGCGAGATAGGTTCCGAGAATCAATATTCCTTTCAGGCCTGCATTTCCGCCGGAAGCAATATTTCTCATCATGGCGCTGGCCTGTGACAGCGGCAGCGCAGATACAAAGCCCCGAAGTCCCACGGGCATCCGGTCCGTGGAGAAGAATGTATTGCACAGGTATGCCATAGGCATAATGATATAGTTGGAAAACCTGGGCACGTCCGCATGGTTTTTGGCAAGAAAAGATATCACAACGCCGATGGCGGAAAAAACAGCTCCGTTTAAGAGCATGATCAAAAAGGAAAAGCCGTTGAACACCAGGCCGGTCTTGATGGGCAGAGTCAGGATCAGAATGATGCTGCCGGCGTACAGGCCGCGCAGGCTGCCGCCGAGTATCTGCCCCACAATGAACTGCCAGAGCGGGGTGGGTGAGATCATAACCTGATCAAAGGCCTTTTCGTATAATCTCTGTACATTCAGATTTTGTGCGATGGCGTTAAAGCTGCCGTTCATAGTGGTCAAAGCGACAACGCCGGGAATGAGGAAGTTCAGGTAGGGCTCTCCGTGGGAGGTAGTCTGTATTCCCAGGCCAAATACCACCAGATACATAAGCGGCGCTATCATTGCCGCCAGGGTGATCTTATAAAAATCCCTTTTAAATTCCGTCCATTTTTCCCATAAAACAGTAAGTATTCCCATTGTAAGATCTCCAAAACTCGTAACAATTCAGAACCATCACGGAAAATGCAGAGCATTTTCCAGTGTGGGCCGTCAGCGTATTTTCCGGCGGCTTACATTTCACTGGTTTGCCAGTGAAATATAACTCCGGTGGTGGCGTTGTTGTCAGCGTATTTCATGTTGTGTCAGATGTCTGCCGGCATGCTCCACAAATACGTCCTCCAGTGTTGTGTCGCGCAGTGCGGATTGTCCCTGAATTTTGGAAAGGTATGCGATCGCTTCCTCCCGTTGGTGGAAATAGCGGCTTTTGGCGCCATCTTTAGTTGTCGCGTCCACCGCATAGGCTCCAAGATCATGGATCAGGCCTGCGGGAGAATCGGTCTTTTCCAGCTTTCCGTTGTTCATCAGTGCGACACGGCTGCAGAGGGATTGTGCCTCCTCAATGTAGTGGGTAGTCAGCAAAATGGTCAGGTTCCGTTCATTGAGCTGGCGCAGCAGATTCCACATCTGTCTTCTTGAGAGGGCGTCCATTCCCGCAGTGGGCTCGTCCAACAGCAGGATTTCCGGGTCTGTAAGCAGGGCGCGGCAGACCATCAGTTTTCGTTTCATTCCCCCGGACAGCTTGCGGACGCTTCTCCTGCGAAAATCGATCAGTCCGCAGAAATCCAGCAATTCCTCCGTGCGGGAACGAATCTGTTTTAATGGCATGAAGTAGAGCCGCCCCTGGTATTCCATGATCTCATCCATGTTCATATCCTGACGCATGGAATATTCCTGTGTGATCACACTGATCTTGCGTTTTAAGTCCGGGCGCTGGCGCTTTAGGAGCTGCCCGTCGATCAGGATCTCACCCGACGTGGGGAGCAGAAGGGTGGACAACATACCGATCGTCGTTGTCTTGCCGGCGCCGTTCGGCCCGAGGAGGCCAAAGAATTCCCCGGTCTCAATTTTTAAGTTCAGGGAATCGACGGCCGTAAAATCATCAAATTTTTTTGTCAGGTTTCTTAATTCTATCATTCCTTTGAGCCTGGCTCCTTTGCGATGATCAGAGAATAGTACCCCGCGTCATCCGGGATTTCGTGAAGGTTTCTGTAAATATGCTCATTTGCCATGCCGCAGTTTTCTACCATTACGACCTCATGGCGGCTTTCTCTGAGAATAGATTTTACCTGATTTATTTTTTTGCCGGATTTCATCAGTACATAATTGCCGGGCTGTTCCAGTCTGACCTCAAGCTGATGAACCGCCGGGATCACGTGAAGCTGCTCATGCCACTCCACAAGGGGGATGTTGACCTTTGCGGCCGCGGCACAGAAAGAGGTAATCCCGCTGACTAATTCCGTTTTGTGTCCGTGGCTTTCCACGATTCTTTGCAGGTAGGAGAAAGTGGAATAGATAGTGGGATCTCCCAGGGTTAAAAATACCACATGGATTCCTTTTTCCAGATAGCTTTCAATCAGTGCAGCGCCCTTTTCATGCCAGTGTTTCATCTCGTCCCGGTTGTGGGTCATCGGCATATAGATTGGAAGCAGCTGTTTGTCTGCCAGTGACGGAACGGACTGTACGGCAATCTGATAGGCCACAGTTGCTTTTACATCCTCACCCGGGACAGCGATCACCTCGTTTTCTTCGATCAGGCGTACTGCCTTTAACGTCATGAGCTCCGGATCGCCCGGACCGACGCCCACTCCATATAATATTCCTCTCATATGTAATCTTCTCCTTGCTTATTTTAATTTCCCCTTTGCAGACGGATATTTTATATCATAGGAAATTGCTCTGTAATATTTCTATGATATGAAATCCCTACGGGACTTGTTTCATCTGTAAAATAAGGCACTTCTTTTAGACAGTGCACAGTTATTCTTGAGTATACTATGGAGGAAGTGGATTTTCAATGGAATAGAAAATACATTTTTGGGATTAATTTTGGATTTTTTGAAAAAAGTCGAAAAAAATATGGAACCTTTTTGTACCGCTTTACATGAAAAATCCGGTATGATATATTAATTGATAAATCTGTTGCAGGGAAAGGTGCGGGTTATGCAAAAAAAATATCTGGCAATGTTGATTTTGACCCTTTTGGTTCTGGGAGCTGCGCTGTCGCCTGTAAAGGCACTGGCAGAAAATGTGGATCACGATAAGGCGGCCGGCAGTGATAAAACGGCTTCCATACAAATAGGAAAATATGGTATGCTCCCGATCTATGGGAGAGATGTGTCTGACGGTACATACACGATCGGAGTGGAATCCGGCGCATCTGTGTTTTCCGTGTCAGAGGCCGAGCTTATTGTTGAGGACGGCGGGATGCAGGCGAGGTTCACTCTGAGCGAATCATATCTTTACCTGTATATGGGAACAGGGGAGGAGGCAGCCGCTGCCGATGAATCGGCTTATATCAGATTTTCAGAGGATGAGGATGGAAAGTACACATATATGATTCCGGTGGAAGCGTTGGATAAGGGATTGAATTGTGCGGCCTTTCATGAAGATGAGATGAAGTGGTACGATGAGGTCCTTTTATTCGACGCGTCAACGCTGCCGGAGGACGCTCTGCTTGTGGAACTTCCGGATTATGATGCGATAGAAAATGCGATGAACGCCTGGGAACAGGGAACAGAGACGGGATCTTCGGGAGAGTCTGCCGGTAGTGAAGCTGTGCAGAAGTCGGAACCGATGGAGCCCATGGATATCGACATGGAAGATGGAGAATATGCTGTTGAGGTGGAGTTGGCGGGAGGAAGCGGAAAGGCCAGTGTGTCGTCTCCGACTATTTTGAGAGTGCGTGACGGGAAAGCCTATGCCGTGCTCACATGGAGCAGCTCGAATTATGATTATATGATCGTCGGAACGGAAAAATATTTGAATGAGAGCGAAGAAGGAGTAAATTCCTCCTTTGAAATTCCGGTTGCGTGTATGGATGAGGGAATGCCGGTCATTGCAGATACAACGGCAATGGGCACGCCCCATGAGGTCAGTTATACCCTGACATTTTATTCGGAATCCATCGGCTCCAAAAGCCAGATGCCCCAGGAAGCGGCGAAAAGAGTGGTTATCATCGCCGTTGTCATTATCGTGGGCGGCGGTATCCTGAATCATATTATAAATAAGAAAAAATAACTGTCTGGACACGGAAAGGAGCAGAAAATATATGTCGGAAAAAATATTGGTGGTTGATGATGAATATGAAATTGCCGATTCTGATTGAAGTATATTTAAAAAATGAAAATTATGAAGTGTTAAAGCTCTATTCGCCGAAGGAAGCTTTTGCCTGTGTGCAGGAAACGGAACCGGACCTTGCAATACTGGATATTATGATGCCGGAAATGAATGGTTTTACACTTTGTCAGAAAATCCGGGAAAAATATACGTTTCCGGTCATTATGCTGACGGCAAAGGATGAGGAGGCCGTTACACTGACTCCCACGGAATTTACGATTTTGCAGATCCTTCTTGAAAATAAAGGAGTTATGATCAGTGCAGAGGATCTGTTCCACCGGATCTGGAAAGATGAATATTACAGCAAAAGAAATAACACGATCACGGTGTACGTCCGTCATTTGAGAGAAAAATTAAAGGATTCAGTGGAACATCCAAAATACATTAAAACCATATGGGGAGTGGGATATAAAATTGAAAAATAGAAATGAAAATAATTCGGATTACACACGAATACAGTTATCAGCTGACGGATGAGCTTTTGCCCGTTTTGGCCCGAAATGGAAATACATCCGTTATACAGATGGATGGGGAAGATATTTCCGTTTATGGAGACCGGGAGAAACTGGCCAGAGTGTTCAATAATATTCTGAGGAATGCTGCCGCATACAGTTATCCGAATACGGAAATTGTGATTTCCGCAGAAGAGCATGACAAAAATGTGATAATTGTGTTTCAAAATCAGGGGAAAACCATTCCGCCAGAAAAATTGGAATCGATTTTTGAAAAATTTTATCGTATGGATGATGCCAGAAGCAGTGATTCCGGCTGTGCGGGGCTCGGTCTGGCAATTGCAAAAGAAATTGTTACTCTGCATGGAGGTACGATCCGGGCAGAAAGTGAAAATGATACAGTGACCTTTATTGTGACGATCCCGACGGAAGAAATCTCATCTTAGGATTTTCTTAGGATTTTGTCAATAAGAAATTAAAACAATAGCTCTTTGTTTTCGATATACTGCGAGTATGAAAACAAAGAGCTATTATTTATTTTTAGGGAGGTATTCTGTTATGGATATGATTACAATTTTACAGGCAGTGATGCGCTGGGGAATTCCCGCTCTGGCATGCGGCGCCGCGGTATTTTTCCTTTTGGCTATTGCCTATCTGATCTACAAAAAGATCGTTCACGGAAAAAGGACGGCAACCAGAACGCAGGCTGTCTGCACTGTTCTCCTGTGCTGTTGTCTGATTCTGGTGTTCGGGCTTACGTCATTGAACTGGATGATCTGTTTCACAATCTGATCGGAAGCCTTTTCGGATATTTTTGCATTATGGCGATTCTTGTGCCGATTCGCGAAAAAATGATACGGTTTGCGCCGATTGCAAAAGCGCTGCTGATTCCCTGTGCCGCCAGTCTTACCCTTGGCGCAGTATTTTTTGCCTACGACCGTCAGCCCTATGGAAACATGGACGTCCTGCCAGCGGCAAAACAGGATATGTCTGCGGTTCAGATCACAACAGGACAAAAATTGTCCGATAAAAATACACCTGCTTCTATTTAATGTAAAAAGTCTGCAAGTTGTCCCATATCCCCGCAAAATCAAGCATTTCCCCGCA
>CAZJSI010000161.1:0-7494 GCA_964548675.1 uncultured Eubacterium sp.
ATCTGCGTCCAGCGTAAGGCTTCCCACGAGAACGGCGTCCCGAAGGGAATTGCCAGCCCAGATACCATAAACGCCGGATTCAAGCACCCAGGCCGCCTGCTCTTCACTGTAGGACGCAAGCTGTTCAAGTGCAAAATCAATCTCCATATACTGGGATTGACCCGGCTGTAAAAGATCCGTTTTGCCAAACCCGGCCAGACGGCGGAATTCCTTCGCCATTTTGCCCTGGGGACAGGAAACATAAATTTGAACCACCTCTTTGCCCGCATAGGCGTCTCCGATATTTTTGATTTCCGCACCTACGGAAACCGATGGTTTCTCCGTACCCATACCGTGTAACGCAATTTTCCCCGGCCTTATCTCAAACTCCGTGTAGGAAAGTCCATAACCAAAGCTGTATCTTACAGGCACATCAAATGTGTCAAAATAGCGGTAGCCGACATAGATGCCCTCCTTATATTCTTCTTTGTAGACATTTCCGCTCTTAAAACTGAAATACGATGCATTCGGATAATCATTGTAATCCAAAGCCCACGTATCTGTCATTTTTCCGGATGGCGTCACGTCACCGGAGATCACGTCCGCAAAGGCGTTTCCGCCCTCCTGACCGGCCTGCATAAACTGCAGCACGGCACAGATATTGGAAAATTCTTCCGTAAACGCCAAATCGATCAGGCCGCCTGTGTTGATCACCAGGATCACATCCTGATAGCAGCCTGAAACCTGCGCCAGGAGCGCTTTTTCCTCCGCTGTTATATAGTAATCGCCCTCGATATCATGACGGTCTGCATTCTCTCCTGCCACCCGGCTCAGGACAAAAACTGCCGCATCCGCACCGTCCGCTTTTGCCTTAGCTTCGTCGATCGGCGCCCCGCAGGGAACCTGGAACTGTGTCGCGGAATATGCCAGGAAAAAATTATTATTGAACTCCGGTATTTTACTGTAGATTTCTTCCCGCCAATCCAGTCTTGCCTGAGCATATAAACCTGCATAGGCGTCCAGCCAGTCTTTGCTCGTCACTATGTACCCCGCATTTAACATACCCTGATAAATACTGACACAATCTCTCTCGTTGACGTCCCCGGAGCCGGTTCCGCCTTTGATCGTTTTCACTGCACCCGCACCGTAAAGCCCGATCCGGCTTCCTTTTTTTAACGGCAGCAAATGCCCTTCATTTTTCAACAGTACAAACCCCTCTGCCGCTGCACGACGGGCCAGCTGTCTGTTTACGGTTTCTCTCCCGGTCACCGCCTCTGTTAACTGTCCTACAAATCCACGTTTTCTAAGCTTCATAAAAACCTCCTGATATTTTATCATTTCTCTCTTGAAATTTGTTAATCCTATTATGCATCAGAAAGTAATTCTTTTCTATATCTGTTTTTATCCGGTTTTAGGTCAATATTGATATTTTTTCAAAATTTTATTATAATATTTACAGGATTTTCTATCAGAATTGATTTATAAACATTTTTTGGGAGAAATGCAGGCATGGATTCATATACTTATGAAATAGTAAAAGAAAATGAACGGCTTCCCGCCTTTTTTAGAAAAATAAATATCGGTTCCCACACGGTTCCTGCACATTGGCATGATTATCTGGAAATTCTTTTTTTTCTGTCCGGAAACATGACCGCGGTAGTGCAGGCAAAAACTTATACTCTGTCGCAGGGAGATATGCTGATCGTCAATTCAGAGGATCTGCACATGACTCAATCTCATGGTCCCCGAACGGAATATATTCTTTTGCAGATTTCTGCCAGGCGGATGCATGACTTTTTCCCTGATTTTCATTCTATTCGTTTTTCCACACAGATCACGGCAGATCAGATGGAACGGCAAAAAACGCAGGGAACCGACAGCCCCGACCGCTATCTTCTCGACATGCTCGCCGCCTATGAACAAAAAGAAGACGGATATCCCCTTTTGTTCACATCCAGGCTTTATGGGCTTTTATATACTCTGTACCGCAATTATTCCGGCCGGGATAACGAAATTCATCCCTCTGCCGATACCAGGGATATCTCCAGGATCACAAAAATCATGAAATGGATCCGGGCATCCTGCCAGGAGCCTCTGAGCCTGGATGAAGCGGCATCTTATCTTGGTATCAGCCGGGAATATTTTTGCCGGATTTTCAAAAAATACACCGGACAGACTTTTCTGGAATATTTAAACACGGTGCGCACAATGCGTATCTATGAAGATATGAAATATTCCGATGATACGCTGACCAATCTGATGGAAAAAAACGGACTCACCAATTATAAAATTTTTATTCGCACCTTCAGAAAACTGTACGGCGATACCCCCTTAAAGGTAAGAAAAAAACTGGAACGGTCAGCAAAACCCTAACCATTGACTATCCCATCATCATCTCATATTCTGCCTTCAAATCCGCCAGCGTAATGGAGGCAAGCTCCCGCTCCATCGCGGTCTGCACCCGGATCAGCTTATCGTCCAGCAGATTATGAATATTTCTGCCCACCGGACATTCCGGATTCGGGTTTTCATGAAAGTGAAATAATGAATTCTCTCCGACACAATCCACTGCCCGGTAGATATCCAGAAAGCTGATCTCCTGAAGCGGTTTTTTGATCGCGGCTCCCCCCGGTCCCCTCTTCACTTCGATCAGATCTGCCTCCTTGAGCTGTAACAGCAGATTGCGGATGATAACCGGATTGACGTTGATACTGCCGCTCAGGAAATCACTGGTAACTTTATACTCTTCTTTGAAAATATTCATGCACATCAGCATATGCACGGCAATCGTAAAACGGCTGGATATCTGCATAAACTTCTACCTCCTTTTGCTCACCTATTTTATCTCCATACTTCTGTAATGTCAATCGTTACATCTATTAACATCATTACATCTTTTGAGCTGCATATTATAATTCCATATCTCTGTCCGCCTACTCAACAATGTAAGATCATTTCTTTGCAAATTCAACAGTGTAAGACCATTTCTTCGCAAATTCAACAGTATAAGATCATTTCTTTATAAATTCAACAATGTAAAATCACTTCCAGCATACTGTTTCAGCCGCTCTCTCAAAGCTTGGTGCTCTTTCTGTTCCAGTTTCGGATCCTCTTTCATCAGGACCGAGACCTCGTAGGAGGCATTGCTCATCACATCCGCATCCTGAAACACATCCGCAAGCTGAAACTGAAAGTCACCGCTCTGGCGGATCCCAAAGAAATCACCGGGACCGCGCAGTTTTAAATCCTCACTGGCGATGAAAAATCCATCGTTGGACTTATTTAGGATCTCCAGCCGTTTCTTCTTCGTGTTCTGCTGATTTCCCTGCATCAGAATACAGTATGACTGGGCATCCCCTCTTCCAACCCGTCCCCGAAGCTGGTGAAGCTGTGCCAGGCCGAAACGTTCCGCATTTTCGATCATCATGACAGTGGCATTCGGGACATCCACGCCTACCTCGATCACCGTTGTAGAGACGAGGATCTGCGTCTTTTTTGCCAGGTAATCTTCCATGATCTGATTCTTCTCATCCGGCTTCATTTTTCCGTGCAGGCAGGCGATCCTGATATCCGGCGGGAAAATATTGCGGATGCGTTCTGTGTAATCAAGCACATTTTCCCCCTCTGACAGCTCGGAAGCCTCCACCAGCGGACAGATGATGTACGCCTGATGTCCCTCCCGAATCTGTTTTTCGATAAAATTGTAGGCCGTTTTCCGGTAATCCGTTGTCACCACACAATTTTTGATCGGTTTCCGCTTTGCCGGGACCTCGTCAATGACAGAGATATCCAGATCGCCGTACAGGATGATCGCCAGCGTCCTCGGGATCGGCGTCGCGCTCATGACCAGAATATGGGGGCTGCTTCCCTTGAAAGAAAATGTCTCCCGCTGTTTCACTCCGAACCTGTGCTGTTCATCGGTGATGACCAGCGCAAGATTCCGGTAATTTACTTTCTCCTGAATGAGGGCATGTGTTCCGACGATCAAAGCGGAATCTTCCCGCTCCAATGCCGCATAAGCCTCTCTTCGCTGCTTTGCGGTCAGAGAACCAGTCAGTAAGACAATCGGAAAATGCAGTCCGTTTTCTACACAGAGCTGCTGTAATTTCTGGTAATGCTGTCTCGCCAGCACGTCAGTCGGCGCCATGATCGCGGACTGATAACCGCTGTTCGCCGCATCCAGCATTGCAAGAAAGGCCACAATCGTCTTTCCGGAACCCACATCCCCCTGCACGAGGCGCTGCATCACGGAATCTCCCCGCATGTCCTCCTGGATCCGGACGATCGTCCTTTTCTGTGCATTGGTAAGCTGATAAGGCAGGCTCTCTATCAGGTTTCCCACGAAAGATTTTTTCCCCACACCTGCCGGCCGACCGCCGTATCCGCTTTTCGGTACAAATCCGGGCTCTGTTTTTCTGTCCGGATCATTTTCCTCAAACGCATAGGGCTCATCACAGAATACAAATTCATTTTTCAGTTTTTCCGTATTTTCCTTTGTCAACTGCATACACAGGATGAAAAAGAAAAACTCGTCGAACACAAAACGGTTTCTGGCAACGATACAGCTCTCTTCATCCTGAGGGAAATGCATATTTTTCAGGGCAAAATTGTATTCGCTTAAATGATTGCGCACCCGGATGTCCTCGGGAAGATATTCCAGTTCCAGAGGAATGTTGTCCATTGCGGCCCGCACAGTCTTCTGGACCAAATGATTGGATACGCCCTTTGTCAGGCTGTAAACGGGCTGCAATGTCCTCTGCACCTGCTCATACTTATCCAGACTGTATATCTCCGGCTGCTCCATATAATAAATATTTTCTTTTAGTACCACACGGCCGTAAAAAACATAGTATCCGCCGGCTTTGATCAGGGATCGGATGTAGGGGCTTCGAAACCACAGGATGCGAAGCTTCTTCACCTCGCCGGAAAGATCCAACGCCGCCGTCTGCATCTTGGAACGCATATTCACAGCCGGAGCGCGCTTTACCTGCACATACAGGGCATTCTTCTGCTCCGGTATGAGTTCATCCACACTGCACAGGGCGGGAAAACGTTCATAATCCCGGGGAAAATATAGGAGTATATCACCTACGGTGTATACTCCTAATGTATGAAACAACTGCTCTGTTTTCGCTCCGATTCCTTTGATTTCACGAATAGGGGAATCTAATCTCATGCTGTCTCCTTTATATGAGCAGGATCGGCTCCTGCCCGATTCTCACTCCGCGATCATGCACGGAGCAGTTCTCCCGTAATTTATTCTACAGAAATGACATAATAGTAAACCGGCTGTCCGCCATACTGCACTTCCACTTCACATGCAGGATATTCCGCCTCAAAATAAGCGCCCAGCGTATTGACCTCCTCGGCGATCACTTCCTGGCCGTAATAGATGCAGATAAAGGAAGATTTCTCGTCGATAAGCTGTGCAACCATATCCTTTACAACATCCTGTCTGTCCCTGCCGACAGAGAGGATCGCGGAATCACCGATTCCCATATAGTCACCCTCTTTGATCTCCTTATCGTCGATCACCGTATCGCGCACCGCATAGGTAACCTGTCCGGTTTTTACCGTGCCGATGACTTCCAGCATGGTCTCCTTATTTTCCTCCGGAGTCTGCTCCGGGACAAAATTGATCATGGCTGTGATACCCTGAGGGATCGTCTTGGTCGGAATAACAATGATCTCCTTATCCTCCACCAGACTTGCCGCCTGATTTGCAGCCAGAACAATATTTTTATTGTTCGGGAAGATAAAAATCGTCTTCGCATTTACTTTATCAATGGCATTTAACATATCTTCCGTGCTTGGGTTCATCGTCTGACCGCCCTCGATCAGGTAGTCTGCGCCCAGACCCTTAAACACTTCATTGATGCCGTCGCCGACGGATACGGAGATAAAGCCCATCTCTTTCGCCGGAACCGCTTTTTCTCTTGCCGTCGCCGCATTAGCCTCCGCCTGCTCCTTTGCCAGCTTCTGGGCATCCTTGATCAGCTTCTCCTGATGCTCCTCGCGCATATTATCGATCTTAATACGGCTTAAGGAACCGTAGGTGAGCGCTTTCTGCAATACCAGACCCGGGTCATTGGTATGTACATGTGTCTTTACGATCTCATCGTCCGCCACAAGTACAATAGAATCACCCATTGACTGCAGGAAAGCTCTGTATTCCTGTTCCTCAGCATCCTTTAACGCCTGATTCAATACAATGATAAATTCGGTACAGTAACCGAATTTTATCTCCTCTTCTGTCTGTGCGGAAATCTTTACAATACCGGATGGGGCTGTCTCCGCCTCGATCGTGTAATCAATCTCTTTTCCACGGAATGCATCCTGGGCGCCTTTTAAGACTTCTACAAGTCCCTGTCCGCCGGAGTCAACCACGCCTGCCTGTTTCAATACAGGAAGCATTTCCGGGGTCAGTGCCAGCACACGTTCGGCCTCCTCCACGATCGCTGCGATATACTGCTCCATATCGTAATCATCATCGCAGGAAAGCTCCAACGCTTTATCCGCCGCTCCCTTTGCAACGGTTAAGATCGTGCCCTCTTTCGGCTTCATAACCGCCTTGTAGGCTGTCTCACAGGCTCTCTGGAATGCCTCGCACAGTATGATCTTGTCCAGGGTATCATGATGCTTGATCACTTTTGTAAATCCACGGAACAGCTGTGACAGGATGACGCCTGAGTTTCCTCTCGCTCCCCTTAAGGAACCGGAAGAAATTGCCTTGGCCAGGTCTTTCATGACCGGTTTTTCAATGGCGCTGACTTCCTTTGCCGCCGATATGATCGTCATACTCATGTTTGTTCCGGTGTCACCGTCCGGTACCGGAAAAACATTCAGTTCGTTGATCCACTCCTTTTTTGCCTCCAAATTTTTCGCCCCCGCAAGGAACATCTTTGCGAGAAGCGCCCCATCTATTGTCTGTATTTCCACACTCGTTTCCTCCTTAATCAATGACTCTGACTCCTTCCACAAAGATATTGATCTTTTCAATCTTCATTCCGGTAAACTCTTCCACTTTATACTTCACTGTGGAGATCAGGTTATCGGATACGGTTGAAATGCTTACGCCGTAAGAAACAATCACGTGGAAATCCAGCGTGATCTTATCATTATCCTCTATCATCACGGAAATGCCATGATGCAGATAATCTTTCTTTAATAATTTTACAAGGCCGTCCTTCATATTAACTGCAGCCATACCAACGATACCGAAACACTCTACGGCTACGGAACCGGCATATGTCGCTACTACTTCAGAATTGATAGTAACGGTTCCCAGGGAATTTTCAATCTGACCTTTCATACTTATTCCTCCATATTTATTCTCAGTCTCACTTCTTTACATTATAACCAAATTTCCCCTAAAAGGAAATACTCAAATGAAAAATATATCATTTTCCCACATATTTTTTTAATTTTTTAAAAATAATGGTTGCAATCTTGGTACTCTTCTGATAGAATACTCTTGTTGTGAGTCTGCTATATCTATTGAGACTTAGTAAACGC
>CAZJSI010000162.1:0-7457 GCA_964548675.1 uncultured Eubacterium sp.
AACAACTAAAAATGTTCAAAGCTGCCGTGCTGAGTAATCAGTGTGGCAGCTCTTTTTTTGTACCAAGGGAAATTGCTTGTTAATGTGATTTTCCTTTAATTGTTGAAATGGCTGTAATTTATATGATAAAATGAGCGCAAGAGAGCCAGAGGGAGCTTGCTCACTCATGGCGAACGAAGAATGCTGATCACAAGCTGTGTTTGTGATATGTTATTAACAGTTCGCAGTGGAGGTATTGTTGTGTTAAATGAAATAATGACTAACACTATGGCATATTTGTCTGAGTTTTCAAAGGAAGACAGAAAAAAATATGGACAGTTTTTCACAGGGATCCATACAGCGGAATACATGGCATCTATGTTTTTACTGTCACAGAGTGACAGAGTGAATATTTTAGATGCGGGATGCGGAAATGTTATGCTTGCCGCGGCTCTTATAGAAAGGATTGTGAATCAAACGGATGTTAAATATATTTGCCTCTGTTTATATGAGAATGATAACAGAATATTTCCGTTAATGGAGAAAAATATATCTATTATTCGTGATTTTTGTGACAAAAATGATATTTCCTTTGCAGTTAAAGTAGAAAGAAAAAATTTTATTACTGATAATATACAAACATGGGAAAATGACAGCTATGAGGGGACATTTCACTACATAATTTCCAATCCACCATATAAAAAAATTCTGAAAAAATCCGAGGAATCTTCTGCCATGAAAAAGGTTGTTTATGGGCAGCCTAATATTTATGCGTTGTTTATGGCTATGTCAGCTAAGCTTTTAGCGGCAGAAGGAGAGATGGTCTTTATTACCCCGAGAAGCTGGACTTCCGGACTGTATTTTAAAGAAGTTCGCAGTTTTTTGTTAAGTAATTGTAGTCTTGAAACAGTACATCTGTTTAAGTCAAGGGATAAGGTGTTTGAGAAAGAGACTATACTGCAGGAAATAATGATTACAAAATTTAAAAAAGAAAGGAAACAGTCTGAAACAATTCAGTTTTGTACGAGTGATGATTCGTCTGATTATGAAAAAAGCACTGTGATCACAGTAAGAGCCGATAACTGCATTGTGAAAGATGGAGAGAAGAATTACATTTTGCTGCCATGCGACATGAAAGATGTGGAATTATTGTCATACATGAGTAGATTTGATAAAAGTGTAAACACATTGGGATTTCAGTTTAAGACAGGCGCTGTTGTGGAATTCAGAAACAAATCAAAACTGCGATATGACAATTCAGAATCGGTGATACCGTTAGTACAAGCCTGTAATCTGTCCGATGGAATTTTGCGGTTTGGTGTGGATACTGACAAAGCGCAGTATTTTGAATCTGCCGGGGAGAAAACACAAGGATTTATGAAAAATTCTAATACGGTATTTTTGAAACGGTTTACCACGAAAGAAGAACGCAGGCGATTACAGCCGGCAGTGAACCTGGTAGCAATGCATCCGGAAATAAAGGCATTTACAACGGAGAATCATGTAAATTATTTGGTAAAAAAGAATGGAGAGATCAGTCCATGTGAAGCGGTAGGCTTCTTTATATTGTTGTCTTCGGATATTTGGGATACGTATTATCGTATGTTGAATGGAAGTACACAGGTGAATGCGGAAGAATTAAATTCAATGCCTGTTCCGGAACTGGAGATGATAAGAAGAATAGGGTATTATGCAATTAAATGTGAGGATTATCAAAAAAAGTTTAACGAGGGAGAGCTTATAAGGAGGTTTTTGGCATAATGGATTATAAGTTTCAGAAAATGAATGAGATGGAAGATATCTTACTTGAACTTGAGATGCCGAAAAAACTGAGTAATCTAAGAAGCATATTAACATTGCTCGCCGTTGGCAAAATCCGGGAAAAGTCAAAATGGAGAACGGCTAAAGAGGATTATTCACGTACACACGATATGATAGTTTTTATGAATGAAAATTATCCAAATAAAGGTGGAACAGATGAAAAGCGCGGCGGATATAGTGAAAACAGCAGAGAGACGGTAAGAAAAGATACTGTTCAGCCTTTCTGCGAACTGGCTATTTTAGAATCAAATGAAGTGGTGACAAACAGCGGCAATACGGCATACCGGTTTACAAAAGAATTTGCAAAACTTCTCCGGTCATATGGTACGGAAGAATGGAGTGATAATCTTGCTTATTATAAAAAGACACATCAGGCATATGCGGAGAAATATAATCAGAAGAAAATGGTGGATAAGGGATTAAGCGTAAAATTTAAAGGAGAAACCTTTTCTCTGGTTCGAAATCCTCATAACAAATTACAAAAAGAATTTCTGGATATGTGGGTTCCGGTATTTGCATCCGGGGCAAGATTATTGTACATTGGTGACACAAAAAAGAAAGAACTTATAATTGACAGGGATTTTTTGAGTCAGCTTCATGTAGAAGTTTTGGAGAATGCAAAACTCCCGGATATTATCTTGTACGATGAGACTGAGGAACATAAATGGCTTTTGTTTGTTGAGGCATACACTTCTACCGGAGAAATTACAATTGAGCGTAAAAGTAAAATTTTAGAGTATTGTCAAAATGTTCCGGATGATGTGGAGATTATTTTTATTACCGCGTTTCAGAGCATGAAAAAATGCAGAGAAAAGCTTTTTACGATTGCCTGGGATACGGAAATATGGATTGCAGATGAACCAACACATATGATTCATAAAAATGGAAATAAATTTATGAATGGACATAAAAATAAATCTTAAATCAGGAATACATGATAAGTATTTACGAATTTAGAAAATATGTTATACTAAAACAGATAAAATAAAAAATGAAACAGGAGGTCATAGACAGTGGGCAAGATATTCAGATTTCATACAGATGTTGATACGGACCAGATCATTGCCTCTCAATATCTGTTATTCCCGACCATAGATGAAATGAAAACACACACATTTGAATCTCTGGACAAAGAGTTTGCTGCAAAGGTTCAGCCGGGAGATTTTGTAGTGGCGGCGGAGAATTTCGGCTGCGGTTCTTCCAGAGAGCAGGCGCCGAGCGTATTAAAGGCATTGGGAGTAAAGGCGGTGATCGCAAAATCCTTTGCCCGTATTTTTTACCGCAATGCGATCAACATCGGCCTTCCGGTTATCGTATGTAAAGATCTGTACGATCATGTTGCAGACGGCGACGAGATGGAGCTGTCACTGACAGAGGGGATCGCATCCTGCAACGGACAGGAGTTTGTCTGTACAAAACTTCCGGAATATATGCAGGGCATTCTGGATCAGGGCGGCCTGATCGCGTCATTGAATAAAGAATAGGATGCTGCCAGGATTTGGCGGCTGTAGTGATCGTCACGGATCACAGGATAGATATAAAGGAGGTTTTGCGTAAATGGGAATGACAATTGCAGAAAAAATTATTGCTGCGGCGGCAGGCGTCGAAGCCGTAAAACCCGGCGATATACATACAGTAGAAATAGACAGGCTGATGAGTAATGATGGCACCACACATCTTACTATCGATATGTATAATCAGAAACTGAAAAATCCGCATATTGCAGATGTGAGCAAGCTGGTGTGGATCGTGGACCACAACGTACCGGCCGACAGTCCCAAGACCGCCGCTTCCCAGAAAAAAATGCGGGATTTCGCAAAGGCAAACGGCATCACATTCTACGAGGGCAAGGGAGTCTGCCATCAGATCATGATGGAAAATCATGTAAGACCCGGAGAGCTGATCTTCGGAGCGGACAGCCATACCTGCGCTTACGGCGCCCTGGGCGCATTCGGAACAGGCGTCGGCTGTACCGATTATCTGTATGCGATGGTGACAGGGCAGTCATGGGTCCTTGTTCCGGAAACCATCAAGTTTCATCTGACCGGAAAACTGCCGGAGAGCGTTTATGCGAGAGACCTGATCTTAACGATCATCGGGCGCATTGGCGCAAACGGGGCGAATTACAAGGCGATGGAGTTTGGCGGCGAGGGATTGAAGACGCTGACCATGAGCGACCGTATCGCCATTTGTAACCTCTGTGTGGAGGCAGGCGCCAAGACTGCGCTGATGGAAGTGGATGATATCGCGATGGATTACTTAAAAGAACGGGGCAGAGAGCCGAAGCACATTTTCTCCAGCGATCCGGATGCGGTTTATGCAGAAGAGTATGAGGTGAACTTAAGCGAGATCACTCCGATCGTTGCAAAACCTCATTTTGTGGATAATGTGGTCAATGCAAAAGAGTGCATTGGAACAAAGATCAATGAGGCGTTCTTAGGTTCCTGCAACAACGGCCGCCTGGAAGATCTGAGAGTCGGAGCAGAGATCATAAAAGGCAGAAAAGTACATCCGCTGGTTCGGTTTCTCGTAGTTCCGGCAAGCCAGGAGGTTTATCAGCAGGCATTGGAAGAGGGATTGATCAAGATTTTCATGGATGCGGGAGCGATTGTGATGAACGCGAACTGCAGTGTCTGCTGGGGAAGCTGCCAGGGCGTCATCGGCGAGGGAGAGACATTGATCAGCACCGGAACCCGTAATTTTAAAGGGCGTGCCGGACATTCCGATTCCTTTGTATATCTGGCAAGCGCAGCGACGGTAACGGCGTCCGCTGTCACAGGTGAGATCACTACAGCGGACATGCTGTAAACACCACTGGTGACGGCATTCACCGCGCGGGACATTGCGAAACGTTCCGTGAAAAATGTGCTTTTTAAAAATTATGTACGTGAAAGTGTGCGAAGCACATCTTTCTTCTGCGACAGCAATCGAAAGAACACGGAAAGGACAGAAAAAATGGAACAATTTACAGGAAAAGTCTGGGTGCTCGGCGATGACATCGACACAGATATCATCATTCCAACAGAGTATCTGGCTTTAAAAACCGTTGAAGATATGAAACCATATGCATTTTCACCGCTTCGCCCGGAGCTGGCGGGGCAGATCCGGCCGGGGGATATCATCGTGGCGGGGAAAAACTTTGGCTGCGGTTCCTCCAGAGAACAAGCTCCTGAGATCATCAAGGCGCTGGGGATCCGCTGTGTCATTGCAAAATCCTTTGCCCGCATTTTCTTCCGCAATTCCATCAACAACGGACTGCTTCTGATCGAAAACAGCGGAGTGCAGGAGGATGTTAAGGAGGGCGATGAGATCACCGTTACGGTAAATGAACATATCTCCCGTGAGGGAAAAGAGTACCCGATCACATCTCTGCCGGAGAACCTGGTGGAGATCATCAATGCAGGCGGCCTGGTAAAAGCGATGCGCAGGCGCAACGGCCTGGATTAGGAAGGAGGTACGTATATCATGGGAGCAACTATGATTGAAAAGATCATTCGAAATAACATAAAGAGAGACGTAAAACCCGGCGATATCGTCACGGTTGATGTGGACAGAGTCATGATCCATGACATTTTCATCCCCTTTGTGGCTGAAAAATTCGAGGAGATGGGATTCACAAAACTGTGGGATCCGGACAAAGTCGTTCTGATCTATGACCATCTCGTTCCGGCGAGCCAGGTGGACGACACGAGACATTTCCGTGTGGGAAATGAATTTGTGGAAAAATACGGAATGAAAAACATTCACCGTTCCGACGGAATCTGTCATCAGCTGATGACGGAGGCCGGCTATGTAAAACCGGGACATATTGTATTCGGAACAGACAGCCACACGACGACATACGGCTGTGTCGGAGCTTTCTCTTCCGGGATCGGATATACGGAGATGGCAAGTATCCTCGGGACGGGAAACCTGTGGGTGCGTGTGCCGGAGACGATCAAGGTGACGATAAACGGAAAACTTCCGGCAAATGTGACTTCGAAGGATATCATCCTGCGCCTCATCGGCGACCTGGGAGCAGACGGCGCTACTTATATGGCGCTGGAATTCCACGGAGATACGGTGGAGGAAATGTCTGTGGCAAGCCGTATGACCATGTCAAACATGGCGATCGAGGCGGGAGCAAAATGTGCGCTGTTCGCACCGGATGAAAAGACGGCGGAGTATTGCGAGATCACTCTGACAGAGGAACAGAAAGCTTTAAAAGCGGATGGGGACGCCCTTTATGCCCGGGAGATCACCTATCAGGCGGAGGATCTCGTTCCGGTGCTGGCGTGTCCGTCTCAGGTGGACAATATCAGACCGGTTTCCGAACTGGAGGGCACTGAGATCGACCAGGTATTTATCGGTTCGTGCACGAACGGCCGTCTGGAGGATCTGATGGCGGCAGCGGAAATCTTAAAGGGGAAGCAGGTTGCGCCTTTTGTGAAGCTGATCGTGACGCCGGCAAGCCGCAAAATTTATAATGAGGCGCTGGAAAACGGAACGATGGAGATTCTGGCAAAGGCGGGAGCGATCATCACCCACCCGGGATGCGGCCTCTGCTGCGGCAGGGCAGGCGGGATCCTGACGGACGGCGAGCGGGTCGTGGCAACCAATAACCGCAATTTCCTCGGCAGAATGGGAACTTCAAAAGTCGAGATCTTCCTGGCGTCTCCAAAGACGGCTGCGGCCAGTGCGGTCGCAGGGAAAATTGTCGGGGCGTAATAACAGTCCGGAATCGGTTTCTATAGTAAACGACAAATATATCGAGAACAGATTGCCAGATCAATGGCGGAAAGAGGATAAATATATGAACATTTTATATGCGAATACGAGAGATGCATCTGAGAAAGTGACAGCATCCCAGGCAATTTTGAACGGCCTTGCAAAGGACAGCGGGCTTTACGTCCCGACGGAGATCCCGAAACTGGATATCCCGATGGAAGTTCTGGGTAAAATGACCTATCAGGAGACGGCCTATGCCGTTATGAGCAAATTCCTGACAGATTTTACGGAAGAGGAATTGAAAAACTGTATTAACCGTGCATACGATTCCAAGTTTGATACGGAGGAGATCGCCCCGCTTGTTTCTGCGGACGGCGCATATTATCTTGAGTTATTCCATGGTTCTACCATCGCTTTTAAGGATATGGCGCTTTCAATCCTGCCGCATCTTCTAATCACGGCGGCCCGCAAAAACAACGTGACAAATGACATTGTGATCCTGACTGCCACATCCGGAGATACGGGAAAAGCAGCTATGGCGGGATTTGCGGATGTGGAAGGAACAAAGATCATCGTATTTTACCCGAAAAACGGCGTCAGCCCGATCCAGGAAAAGCAGATGGTGACGCAAAAGGGGGATAATACGCTCGTGGTGGGCATCCACGGCAATTTTGACGAGGCCCAGACCGGCGTGAAGAAAATGTTTTCCGATCCCCAGATGGCTGCGGAACTGGAAAATGCCGGTTTCCAGTTTTCCTCCGCCAATTCCATCAACATCGGCCGTCTTGTGCCGCAGATTGTTTATTACGTGTATGCCTATGCGCAGCTGTACAAAGGCGGCGTGGTGCAAAAAGGAGAGCCGGTCAACATCGTGGTGCCGACCGGCAATTTCGGCAACATATTGGCGGCTTATTATGCGAAAAATATCGGCCTGCCGGTGAAGAAGCTCA
>CAZJSI010000163.1:0-7450 GCA_964548675.1 uncultured Eubacterium sp.
CTGCCGGGATACATCCGCCGGAAGGTCCGCCGGTCTGAGCAGCCTTAAACTTCTTGCCGTTCGGAATACCGCCGCCGATATCCTCGATAACCGTGCGGAGCGTCGTTCCCATTGGGATTTCCACAAGTCCCGTATTGTTGATCTTGCCGCCCAGGGCGAATACTTTTGTTCCCTTTGATTTCTCCGTACCCATGGAAGCAAACCACTTCGGCCCGTTCAGGATGATCTGAGGGATATTTGCCCATGTTTCAACGTTATTTAAAATAGTCGGGCTCTCAAACAGACCTTTTACAGCCGGGAATGGCGGTCTTGGACGAGGCTCGCCACGATTTCCCTCGATCGAAGTCATGAGGGCTGTCTCCTCACCACAGACAAATGCTCCGGCGCCGAGACGCAGGTCAATGTCAAAATTAAAGCCTGTTCCAAAAATATCTTTGCCAAGCAGTCCGTACTCTCTCGCCTGATTAATTGCAATATTAAGACGTTCTACCGCGATCGGATACTCCGCACGCACATAAATATAACCCTGGTCAGCGCCAATTGCATAACCGGCGATCGCCATAGCCTCCAGTACTACATGCGGATCGCCTTCCAGTACGGAACGGTCCATAAATGCGCCCGGGTCGCCTTCATCGGCGTTACAACAGACATATTTCTGAACATTTCCGCGGTTTCCGGATGCAAATTTCCATTTCATACCGGTTGGGAATCCGGCGCCGCCGCGTCCTCTCAAACCACTGTCCAGAATCGTCTGGATAACATCATCCGGCGTCATCTCCGTCAATACTTTCCCTAATGCTTCATAACCGCCGGTTCCGATATACTCATCAATGCTCTCCGGATTGATAACGCCGCAGTTTCTAAGCGCGATACGATGCTGCTTTTTATAGAATGTCGTCTCGTTTAAGGAGCTGATACCCTCCGGTACCTCTGCATCGCGATGTACAAGACGCTCCACAATACGTCCTTTCAGCAAATGCTCCGATACGATCTCCGGTACATCCTCCGGGCGTATCTGGGAATAAAATACAGCCTCCGGATAAACGATCATGACCGGCCCCTCCGCGCAAAGGCCATGACATCCGGTTTTTACAACTGCTACTTCATTCTGGATCCTGTTTTTCTTTAATTCATCTTTTAACGCCTGGATGACCTGCTGGCTTCCCGAAGAAGTACAGCCAGTGCCGCCGCAGACTAATACATGTGAACGATACATAAGTCACACCCCCATTAAATATTTTCATCTATGTGAAGCATATATTTGTCCAGAGCCTGACCGCGAACAAGATGCTGCTCCAGAATATCCAACGCTTTTTCTTCATTTACCTTCACATATGTAATTTTTTCTTTTCCCGGTTCATAAACCTCCACAATCGGTTCATACTGGCATAAGCCGATACAGCCGGTCTGTGTGACTGTTATATTTTCCAGATTTCTCTCCTGAACTTCTTTCACAAGTCTGTTCAGTACCGGACGTGCGCCGCTGGCGATTCCGCATGTAGCCATACCGACAACAACACGGGTATTGCTCTCGTCAGTTGAACGCATTCCAATCTGGCCTTTCATTTTTTCTCTGATCGCTCTTAACTCTTCCAGTGATTTCATAAAGCCCCTCCATCGAACTATTTTTCATAATTCTGCTTCTTATTGATCTCAGTTTCATTTTCTTCCAGATAATCTCTTATAAATCCGGATATTTCCGGCTGCTGGAACGATACGTCTCCAAGTATCTTACGCATTTCCCGCGTGTCCAGTTCAAAAACATCATCATTCACCCTGTACTCATAACAAAAATCAACGGATTCATTCATTGTAACTAACGAATGAATCGTAGCATTTATGTCGCCCAAAGGCATACAGTCTATGTGATCCATACAGAACAACGCTATTACACTCGTTCCTTTTCCCTGAACCGAAGTGATTGAAAAATCTCCTCCTGTACATTCCGCCGCCTGTTTGAAAAAAGGAATTCCGAGTCCTACGCTTCTCGTAGTACGGGTCGTAAAAAACGGGTCTGTCACCAAAGAAAGCTGCTCCTGGGACATCCCCTTTCCATTATCAGTGATCATCACGAACAATTGTTTCTTTTCCGTGTTGATATCTACCTTGATCTCTATAAGCGTTGCATCCGCTGAAATGGAATTTTGAGATATATCCAGAATGTTTAACGATATTTCCGGCAGCATTACTGATACTTAGCCAGAATACCATCCAGCTCATCAACAGTCAGGCGGCCGTAAACATCGTCGTTGATCATCATAACCGGAGCCAGACCACAGGCGCCGATACAACGACATGCATCCAACGAAAATCTTCCGTCAGTCGTACACTCACCGCCCTGAATTCCGAGTTTTTCCATAAGTTTGCTATAGATATCACCGGAACCTTTTACATAGCAGGCAGTGCCAAGACAGACTGAAATTTTGAATTCTCCCTTTGGATAAAGATTAAACTGAGAATAGAAAGTAGCTACCCCATAAATTTTTTCTATAGGTACATCCATAGCGTCAGAAATGATCTTCTGCACCTCATAGGGAAGATATCCATAGATTTCCTGCGCCTTCTGCATGATCGGCATTAAGGAACCTTTCTCATCACGCAGTTCTTTGATCACGCCAAGCAGCATCGTTTCTTGTTCTTTTGTTCCATTGAACGGAACTGACTTTGCTTTTTCCAAAATTATCCCTCCTAAACATCTCGTGCATTTATTTAACACACTTTAAAGATTATAATATCACCTATATGTACAATTTTCAACAAATATTTTTGAATTGTTTTGTTAAATTTTTAATTTTTTGTGAATTCGATTGTACAAATTGAAATACAACGATAAGTATGTTATAAAAATAACAATTAATTTTTGTTGAATCTACACAATTACTATGATATACTGGATTCAAAAATTATGCATTTGAAAAAAACAATATTTTTTTATTTTGGAGGGCTACATGACAATTTCTAACGTAATTTCTCTATTAGATGCAAAAATCCTGTCCGAAACCATTGATGTCAATCATAACGTTGAAACCGTCTGTGGTTCCGATATGATGAGCGATGTACTGGCGTTTATCAAAAAAGACGCTCTGCTCCTGACCGGACTGAACAACCTGCAGGTTATCCGCACCGCGGAGATGCTGGATGTAGTATGTCTCATTTTTGTCCGGGGCAAAACGCCTTCGCCGGAAATGGTAAAAAAGGCTGATGAACTTGGTATTTACGTACTTTCCACGGAACTGACCATGTTTGACGCGTGCGGAGTACTGTATGAAGCCGGATTAAGAGGAGGGAGACGAAAAAATGAATAGCATTCATTATCAATATGAAATCGACGGAACTGACTTTACAAGAGCCGGCGAGGCAAGCAGTTCTCTGAAACAAAAACTAAAACAGATGAATCTTCCGCCGGATATTATCCGAAGATGCGCCATCGCCATCTATGAGGGGGAGATCAATATGGTGATCCACGCCGACGGAGGCGTCATAGATATCGACATCTATCCCGACAAGATCATTATGGTGTTAAAGGATAAAGGCCCCGGCATCCCGGATATCGACCTGGCCATGCAGGAAGGATATTCGACGGCAAACGAGGATGTACTGAATCTTGGATTCGGTGCGGGAATGGGGCTTCCAAACATGAAGCGTTCATCTGACGAGATGGACATTCAGACGGAGCTGGGCGTAGGCACAACCGTCACCATGACTATAAATTTTTAGAAGGATATTATGTGATGAACAAATTTTTTCATTCTGTATTTCTGAAAGCAGACCGATGCACAGGCTGCATCACCTGCCTGAAGCGATGTCCGACTCAGGCAATACGGATCAGAAATCAAAAAGCATATATTATTCAGGAATTTTGTATTGACTGTGGGGAATGTATCAGGCACTGTCCGCATCATGCGAAACGGACGCTCCGCGACCAAATCGATATTCTTGGCCAATATTCCTATACGGTGGCGCTTCCTGCTCCCGCCTTATACAGTCAGTTTAATAACGTAAAAGATGTCAATACGATCCTCACCGCGCTGATCCTGTGCGGGTTTGACGACGTATTTGAGGTGAGCGCCGGCGCGGAACTGGTATCTGAGGCAACACAGACGTACATCGAGGCACATCCCGACGGGTGGCCTTTTATCAGCACTGCCTGTCCTACGATCGAACGTCTGATCCGTGTTCGTTTTCCCAATCTGATCCCGCATTTGCTGCCGATCCTGCCTCCGATGGAAGCAGCAGCGCAGCTCGCCAGAAAGCGGGCCATGGAAAAAACAGGGCTTCCTTCCGAACAGATCGGAATAATCTTTATCTCGCCCTGTCCGTCAAAAATAACTTTTATCCATGCACCTCTCGGCATAGCCGAAAGCAATGTGGATTCGGCGCTTGCCATTAAGGATATCTATCCTCTGCTTCTCTCCCGCATGAAAGAGGCGGAAAAAAATCAGATGGATCTGTCTTTGTCCGGCAAGATTGGCAAAGGCTGGGCAGTCAGCGGCGGAGAATCCGCGGGGCTTCACACGGATGAATATCTGGCGGCGGACGGCATCGAGAACGTCATTCGTGTACTGGAGGATCTGGAAGATGAAAAATTCCAGCCGGGGCTGAAATTTGTAGAATTAAATTCCTGCAATGCCGGGTGCGTGGGCGGCGTCCTGACTATAGAAAATGCGTACATAGCCAAGACAAAAGTGAAAAAGTTGTCCAAAGAAGATCCCTGTACCCGTGTGGATACGATTAAATTTCCGGAATACACGCCGGAATATATTGCATGGACAGAGCCTGTCTCCTACGAACCGGTCTACCGGCTCGGAGAAAATATATTTGAGAGCATGGAAAATCTGCAGGAAGTAGAAAATCTGCTCGAAAAACTTCCGGGACTGGATTGTGGATCCTGCGGCGCCCCTACATGTAAGGCATTAGCCGAAGACATTGTAAAAGACCATAAAAAAGAGCGCATGGAAGACTGCATTTACCTGTTCCGAAGCAAATTCCAGCAACAGGGGAAACAACAGCAATCAGCAGATGAAGGAGGAAAACAATGACTGTAAAACAACTGACGGAACTTTGTAATTTTGAAATTTTAAATCTCGGGAACCCGGATGCGGAGGTCAACGCCCCTTACTGCTGCGATCTCCTGAGTATAGCCATGGGAAACGCCCCGGCAGGATGCGCCTGGTGTACAGTCATGTCCAACATGAACACTCTGGCTGTGGCAACGCTGACGGACGCCGCCTGTGTAATTCTCTGCGCCAATGTAAATGCGGATGACAATATGAAATTAAAAGCTGTTTCCGAAAATGTGAATCTGCTTCGCACAGACCGGGCGATCTTTGATACTGCACTGGAAGTTTATAAGAGAATCCATGATTGACCTTTCCTACGATCTTCACATCCATTCCTGTCTTTCTCCCTGCGGGGACGACGACATGACGCCGGGAAATATTGCAGGAATGGCAAAGGTCATTGGCCTGGATGTGATCGCACTTACAGACCACAATTCCTGTAAAAACTGTCCCGCTTTTGATAAGGCTGCCAAAGAATACGGTATTACTGCCATCTTCGGTATGGAGTTGTGCACAGCAGAGGAAGTACATGTCCTCTGCTACTTTCCCTCTTTGTCCGACGCTCTCGCCTTTGACGCCTATGTCTATGAGCAATTGCCTGATATTCCGAATACTCCTGCCCTTTTCGGCAACCAGTTTATCTATGATGAGAATGATCAGATTTCCGGCACGGAAGACAAACTGCTCATATCGGCAACCACGATCTCCTTTGACCAGGTATTTGATCTGGTCACGGACTATCACGGAATTATGGTACCGGCGCACATCAATAAACCTTCCACCAGTCTGTTGGGAAATCTGGGCTTTATTCCGCCGGACAGCAGATTTACATGCGCGGAAGTCAAAGATTTAAGCCAGTGGGAGGATTTACAGAGCCAATTTCCATATCTGAAAAAGTGTAACGTCCTGTGCAGCTCTGACGCCCATGATTTTAATACGCTGCATGAACCGTTATACATGCTGCACCCGGAAAACAGCTCACCCGAAGCGATACTAAGCTATATTATAGGAACCGCTTCGCGAACCCTATAATCAGATTGACGGCGCAAAAACGGCGCCTTTTATCGAAAATTGCATAGCAATTTCCGATAAGCTACATTGTCACTATATAAAAAAACCAACCAGATTTTGTCTGATTGGTTTTTTATATTTAATGTGAGATGACTCCCACTTCTATAAATGATGAATAACAAGTTTGCATCAGCGGGAGTTCAATTTCCCATCTGATTTTTCCGCACATTCCTCAGCTCAGCTTCTTTTTTCCGAATTTTTCACCAAGATTTACAATGCTTCCGTCTTCATTTTTAATATCAATATTATTCAACTGGCTTCTCAAATTTTTCCGGAACTCCGCCACGTATTCCGCCCGCAGAACTGCCTGTTCTTTTTTCTCCGCTTCCGTCAGGCCCTCCGCCTTGGATTTATGATATAACTCATTGATTCTCGAGATTTTTTCGTCTGTCATATTTTTCCACTCTCCTTTTATTGTTCCAGATATTTGCAGATATCAAAGTTTGTCTCTTCCTGCGCCCGGAATAAGGTTCCCCGAAAATCCCCATCGATGATCTGGTGAATGATTCCCACATCCTGTCCGTTGGCGATGATCATATCCGCCCCCGACATGGTCGCGATCCGGGCCGCCGACAGCTTTGTTGTCATTCCACCCGTTCCCACATCACTTCCGGTGGACTCCTTTGCCATGGCATAATAAGCGTCATCCACCTGATCTACACATTCCACAAGGGTTGCATCCGGGTTTTTGCGTGGATCATCTGTATATAATCCGTCAATATCCGACAGCAGGATCAGCAGATCCGCATTTGTCAGGGATGTTACCAAAGCCGACAGAGTATCATTATCTCCAAATTCAATCTCATGGGTTGCCACCGTATCATTCTCGTTGACAACAGGTATAACGCCGAGACGAAACAGCTCGTCAAAGGTATTATGTGCGTTCTTTCGGCTTGCCTCCTCAATGATCGTATATTTTGTGAGCAGTACCTGCGCCGCAGTCTGGTTATACTCTGAAAACATCTTCTGATAGGTCATCATAAGCCGCGCCTGTCCCACAGCCGCACAGGCCTGTTTCGTGGAAAGCTCCACTGGCCGTTCTACAAGCCCGATCGCTTTTCGCCCCACGGCAATCGCCCCGGAACTGACCAGACATACATCCATGCCGCGGTTTCTCAGGTCACATAACTCCCTCACCAGCTTTTCAATCTTGATATAATCGATATCCCCGGTCTGCACATGCTGCAGAGAGGAGGAACCGATCTTCACAACAACTCTTCTCTTATATTTAAAATAATCATTTGCTTTCATCTGAGACAACTCCTTTCAAGAATGCTCCAGCATTCTTGCTGCGAGGCATGCATCGGCTCTGCCGATAT
>CAZJSI010000164.1:0-7259 GCA_964548675.1 uncultured Eubacterium sp.
GGTCGATGAAACAGGAAGCCCATTGGCTTTAGACAATGGGTAGTTCACAAAGGGATATTTTGACAATATATGGAGCAGCAGCTTGAGCAGATATGCAGGATCGAACCTGACATTGTTTCGGAACAATATTGAGATTCCGTCCAAGATGCTGATAGAGGATTATACTCCCTACGCGGCATTTTTGCATACCTTTCTGCTGATGCTTTTGGGCAGTATAGTATTGGTTGGAATATTATTTGCATTAAATCTGCATGTACGTATGGCAGTGGGGACTATTGCGGTGGGAATGATTTATTTTTTAGGAATGATGATACCGCCGTCCTGGTCCTATATAAAAAATGCCATATTCAGTTACCATATGGACCATCAACTTGTCCTGTCCCATTCCTATGTATTTTTTATCCTGAGCATCCTCATAGTTTATTTTTTTGGCAGAGCCAGACTGTCCCGTGTGGATTTCCAATTATTGGAAAGGGGTGAAGCGAATGATGAATAAACGAGTGTTTTGCAGTATTGGGCTGGCCGCACTTTTGGCATTATGGATAAGGTGGGGAATTCCCGATATCGGGAATCTGCTCGGCGGACCGAGTTGGATAACACTTGATCTGCCGGAAGGGCCGGTGAAAGTTGACACAATCAGTGCATGGTGGATGATGAACTGGTTTCTGTTGTTTTCACCGGCGTGGATTCTGGGATTATGGAACTATGAAGATGATTTAAACCGGGCGCATATATGTATATACCGCTATCTGAGTGTGGGACACTGGTGGGTGCGGCTTTATGGCCGGATGATTTTGAATGTTATGGTTTCATATCTGGTCATAGGTGTGCTGCTTCGCTTGTTGATCGGGAGTGACTGGACACCAAAATTTTACTGGTGTATGCTGCTGATCACGATTCATGCATTGTTCAGCCTTGCCTTTGCAATCTGGATCCGACTGTTGTCAGGAAATATGATTTTAGCGGCAGTATGTTCCATTGTTCTGGAAGGAATTGCAAAAATATCTGTAGTGTTGAGAGTGTTCAAACCGGCACAGAGTATGTTTTCATGGGGAATGTATCATTACAGCAGATACAATTATGGTGCCGGAGGATTTGAAATGCCTATAGTGATTGTGCTCCAGTTGTGCATTGTACTGAGCCTGCTGCTGCTTCTGTTTGGAAAGGGGAAAGAAATTTTGTTAAGGAGGATCAACGATGGAAAAGTTCATTGAGGTTATAAACGTGAACAAGTCCTTTAAGGGAGAACAGGTATTAAAGGACATTAACCTGGAATTATATGAGAATCATATCTATGGATTTGTCGGACGGAACGGTTCCGGAAAATCGGTGCTGTTTAAGCTGATCTGCGGATATATGCATCCGGACAGCGGAAAAGTGCTCGTGCAGGGAAAAGAAATAGGAAAGAACCTGGATTTTCCGGAAAATCTGGGAGCACTGATCGAGAATCCCGGATTTCTATGGCATGAAAGCGGGTTGGAAAATTTAACTTACTTGGCAAGGATTACCCAGAAAATCTCAAAGAATGAGGTAAAGGCAGCAATTGAACGGGTGGGGCTTTCCCCGGATTCCAAAAAACATGTGGGGAAATATTCCCTGGGAATGAAGCAGCGCCTCGGGATCGCCCAGGCGATCATGGAGGATCCGGATATCCTGGTACTTGACGAGCCCATGAACGGTCTGGATGACAGCGGTATGGAAGATATGCGTAAATTGATCATGGAGTTTCGCAAACCCGGAAAGATTGTGCTTATCGCCAGCCACAATAAAGACGATATCAGCATTTTGTGCGATAAAGTATTTCAAATGTCGAAAGGGCAGTGGAAAAGCTGAGGCTATTATCGAGACTTGTGCGGAATTTGGGGTCTCAAGAGAGGAAGCCCGGGAACGGCTGATGAAAAAACTTTCTTTATCGGAAACGCTTGCAGAGGGATATATGCAGAAGTATTGGAAGTAGCCGTTTATGGTATCAATTTTTTGGCTTTCGGAAGATGTTGGCAGAGAGGGCAGGTTGAAAACTGCCCTCTCTGTATTTTTGATGAAAAAATCTTTTTTTCTCAATGTTTCGGTTATAAAAAAATGTTTACGAAATCAGAAGAAGATGATATAATGCTACCCGGATGGTATTCTGAAAAGAAACTATACCTTATAACAATTATTTTGAAACGGAAAGTAACTGTCCGCAGAGGAAACAGTTACGCCGGAGCTTGTATTGCTTAACGCAAACGAGACTTCACTATCCCGCCATTACAGAATGGAGGGATGCTTATGAACATTGGTTTTATTGGCGCAGGAAAAGTAGGTTTCTCTCTTGGGAAATATCTAACCGAGCGCGACGTGAAGGTGACAGGGTATTATAACAGAAATTCCCAGTCATCGATGGAGGCAGCAAAATTTACAAATACCAGACAGTATATTAATTTGAGACATCTGGTGGAGGATAGTGATGCCATATTTCTGGCAGTTCCGGATGGGGCGATAAAGCCTATCTGGGAGCAGCTTAAAATGCTTCCGATTCAAAATAAGGTAATAGGTCATTTCAGCGGTTCTTTAAGTTCCGCCGTCTTTTCGGACATAGAGCGCTACCACGCTTATGGTTATTCCATTCATCCACTTTTTGCAATTAATGACAAGTACAATTCTTACAAGGAGATTTCACATGCGTTTTTCACGGTTGAAGGGCATCCGAAATATTTGAACTGGTTTGTACGCCTGTTTGAGAGTTTCGGAAATCCGGTGGAAGTGATCTCGGCACAGGACAAAGTACGTTATCATGCATCTGCGGCAATGATCAGCAACCTGTATGTGGGGCTGGCACATATGTGCGAAGATATTCTGCGCAGCTGCGGATTTTCTTCCAGGAATGCACATAGGGCGCTCTCCCCTCTGCTCATGGGAAATGCAGAAAATATTGTAAGTTACGGTACAGTGGGCGCTTTGACCGGACCGGTTGAACGCAACGATCTGCTCACCGTGCTGGATCATATATCCAGCCTGTCCGATGAGGAGACGGAAGTGTACAAGTGCCTGTCAAAACAAGTGTTAAAAGTGGCAAAAGAAAAACACCCGGAACGGGATTATGATGAGATGGAAAGGACGATAATGAAATGAAAACAACAGTAGCAACATTAAAAAAACAGAAAGAAAATAAGGAAAAAATCACCGTACTGACATGCTATGACTATTCTATGGCGAAATTGATGGATGAAGCGGGGATCGAAGTTCTGTTGATCGGAGATTCTCTTGGAAACACCATCCTGGGATATGAAGATACGCTTCCGGTCACGATGGAGGATATGATCCATCACACTGCTGCGGTCAGCAGAGGCGCTAAAAATGCATTTGTATTGGCGGACATGCCCTTTATGTCCTATCAGGCATCTATCTATGATGCGGTTATGAATGCGGGACGCCTGATGAAAGAAGGACATGCACAGGGCGTGAAACTGGAAGGCGGCGCGAAAGTCTGCCCGCAGATCAAAGCGATCGTGGATGCAGATATCCCTGTTTGCGCACATATCGGCCTGACACCGCAGTCCATTAATGCGTTTGGCGGTTTTAAGGTACAGGGCAAGAGCGAGGAAGCTGCCCGCAAACTGATCGAGGATGCAAAGAAAGTCGAGGAGGCAGGAGCATCTATGGTTGTTATGGAATGTGTTCCGGCTAAACTGGCGGAGATCATCACGAATACGATCAGTATTCCAACAATCGGTATCGGCGCAGGCGCAGGCTGTGACGGACAGGTTCTGGTAAATCAGGATATGCTCGGTATGTTTACTGATTTCACGCCGAAGTTTGTAAAACGTTTTGCAAATGTGGGAGAAGTGATGAAACAGGCTTTTGCTGATTATGCGGCTGAAGTAAAGGCAGGAACTTTCCCGGCGAAAGAGAATACCTATGCAATTTCAGATGAAGTGATTGAAAAATTATACTAAGCGTATCAAAACGCTTAATGTGCCGTATGGCAGAATTGTCGAATGGAGTTCACCGGCCGTATCGCGGAGGCTCCTGAGTACAGTTGAAAGGAGATAAAGAGAAACATGCAGATTGTATCAACAATCAAAGAAGTACGAGAAAATGTAAAGAGTTGGAGGAAGGAAGGAAAGACGATTGCTCTGGTTCCGACAATGGGATATCTCCATGAGGGACATGGAAGCCTGATCCGGAAAGCACGGGAGAATAATGACAAAGTTGTTGTCAGCATTTTTGTAAATCCGATGCAGTTCGGCCCTACAGAGGATCTGGAAAGTTATCCGAGAGATCTGGACAAGGACAGCGCATATTGCGAAAGCCTCGGCGCAGACCTGATCTTCCATCCGGAACCGGAAGAGATGTATCATGATAATTTCAGCTCCTATGTAGATATGAGCGTTTTGACGGAGGAACTGTGTGGATTGAGCCGTCCGGTTCATTTCCGCGGAGTATGTACCGTAGTAAACAAGCTGTTCAACATTGTTCAGCCGGACCGCGCTTACTTTGGGCAGAAAGACGCCCAGCAGCTTGCTGTCATCAAACATATGGTGGAAGACCTGAACATGAATGTGGAAGTGATCGGCTGTCCGATCGTCCGCGAAGAAGACGGACTTGCAAAAAGTTCCAGAAATACTTATCTCTCAGCAGAAGAGAGAAAAGCTGCTCTGATTCTCAGCAAAACGATCTTTATGGGACAGAAGATGGTAGAGGAAGGCGAAACCGATGCCGTGAAGCTGGTGGAAGCCATGAAGAAAAATATTGAAACAGAGCCGTTAGCAAGAATTGATTATGTAAAAGCGGTAGACGGATTGACCATGCAGCAGATTACTGAGATCAAGGCTCCTGCCTTAGTCGCGATGGCTGTTTATATTGGAAAAACAAGATTGATCGATAATTTCTTTGTATAAGTCGGGAAAACAAGATTGATCGACAATTTCTTTGTATAAGTCGGAAAAACAAGATTGATCGACAATTTCTTTGTATTAAGAAGGAACAACAGGAGAGAGAACTATGACACTTCAGATGTTAAAAGGAAAAATCCATCGTGCTACGGTTATTCAGGCAGCCCTTGACTATGTTGGAAGTATTACCGTTGATGAAGATCTGCTGGATGCGGCGGGCATTTTGGAATATGAAAAAGTGCAGATCGTAAATATCAATAATGGCGCCCGTTTTGAAACATACACCATTGCGGGAGAGCGTGGAAGCGGTATGATCTGTCTGAACGGAGCCGCTGCAAGATGCGCCTCTGTGAAGGATAAAGTGATCATCATGTCCTATGCGGATATGACGCCGGAAGAGGCAAAAACGCACAAACCTTCGGTTGTATTTGTGGATGAGATCAACCGCATTTCAAGAGTGACCAATTATGAAAAGCATGGTCAGCTATTTGATAAAACAAGACTGGATGAGGAGTAGGCAGATGTTAAAAGGAAAAACAGTCGTTCTCGGTGTGACAGGAAGTATCGCAGCTTATAAAATAGCATCGCTTGCAAGTATGCTTGTGAAACAGCATGCGGATGTGCATGTGATCATGACGCGGAACGCGACAAATTTTATCCATCCGACGGCGTTTGAGACATTGACAAATCATAAATGCCTGATTGACACTTTTGACCGGAACTTTCAGTTTCATGTGGCTCACGTAAACCTGGCACAGCAGGCGGATGTCATGCTGATCGCTCCGGCATCCGCCAATGTGATCGGGAAGCTGGCCCATGGAATTGCAGATGACATGCTGACCACGACAGCCATGGCGTGTAAAGCGCCGATGCTGATCGCTCCGGCCATGAATACAAACATGTATGAGAATCCGATCCAACAGGATAATTTAAAGATTCTTGCTTCCTACGGAAAGGAGATCATAGAGCCTGCCAGCGGTATGCTCGCCTGCCGTGATGTAGGTAAAGGGAAGATGCCGGAACCGGAAGTATTATTTCAGTATATTTTAAGGACGATAGCCTGCGAAAAGGATCTGGCGGGAAAGAAAGTGCTCATTACAGCGGGACCGACCCAGGAGGCGATCGATCCGGTTCGTTATATCACAAATCATTCCACCGGGAAAATGGGTTATGCCATCGCAGAAAACGCCATGCTCCGGGGAGCGGATGTGACGCTGGTAACAGGTCCCTGCGCCATTGAACCGCCGATGTTTGTGAATGTGAAGCCTGTCATTTCCGCCCAGGATATGTATGAGGCAGTCATGGAGGAACAGGATTCCGCCGATATCATTATTATGACAGCGGCAGTTGCGGATTACCGTCCGGCGAATGTCAGTGACGAAAAGATCAAGAAAAAGGACGGGGATATGTCTATCCCGCTCGTCCGGACAAAAGATATTCTGGCAACGTTGGGAGCATCGGAGAACCATGCGTTTCTCTGCGGTTTTTCCATGGAGACACAGAATATGCTGGAAAATTCCAGGGCAAAGATCGCAAAGAAGCATCTGGATATGATCATTGCCAACAATCTGAAAGTGACCGGAGCCGGATTTGGTACGGACACGAATGTGATCACGGTCATCACTCCTGATTCAGAAAAAGAGCTGCCGATCATGAGCAAAAAAGAGGCGGCAGGATGTATTTTAGATGAAATTATCCGCAGGATGTAATTTTGTATGAGAGATATCGCAATAGACATTGATTTGTTTATTGCGGTATTTTTTTAGACTACAAACGGAATACAAAAAGAATTGTTATACTTTAGTCACGGAGAGAATATAAAAGTCTATTCAGGAGGGGGCAAAGTTGAAACAACATTTTGTAAACAGATTTTTTGCCTGCATTGCAGTGGGTATTTTTGCAGGAGGGCTTTGGGGCTGTGGAAATACGGCCAGGCAAGCAGAGGATGTGTCCGTGTCTCAGCAGGAGGATATGACTGTATCCCGGCAGGAGGATGCGGCCGGCAATTTTTCGGTTGCGGATTATCAGGAAAAAATGATCGAGGACAGAACACCGATTTCGGAATGTCGGGATAGATATGAGAATGAGACAGAGGAAGTTAAAAAAGCAGAATACAGGAATCTGGATTTTGGAGACTGTGATTTTGCTGCTTTTCCCGCGGTGGAACAGATCGAGGTACTTGTAGAAGAGGAGCATGGTATTTCTGCACAGGAGAGCTGGGATACGCTGGAGAATTGGCTGGAAAGTATCGGGAAGCAGGACGAGGTGGATATGGAAACCGAGGCAAGAATCGTCACCCAGCAGTTTGAAATAGGGCTACCGCAATCCCACTGGCTTTAGACGGTGGGTTAAGGTAGCCAAAAAGTAGTGGCTTGTGCTATACTT
>CAZJSI010000165.1:0-6979 GCA_964548675.1 uncultured Eubacterium sp.
ATGCCTCTTCCCTGCATGCCAGGGGTTAAAAATCGGTATTATCCGACACCCCCATTTAAAGGATGATCAAATATTATTTTTAAACTACTAAGAAGAATTTTACAAGGAAGATCACCGAGATGATATATGTCAAAACAGATACCTCCTTTGCCTTTCCTGTAAATACTTTGATAACGGTGTAGCAAATCATTCCAAGACCAATACCGTGTCCGATGGAACCACTGATCGGCATTACGATCAGCATGATCGCAGCCGGAACTACCTGGCAGATGTCATCAAAGTTTACTTTTTTCAGTCCGCCAACCATCAGGATTCCGACATAGATCAATGCGGCGCCCGTTGCTGCTGACGGGATAATAGCCGCGATCGGGGCGATAAAGATGCAGGCAAGGAATAACACGCCTGTCGTCAATGCAGTCAGACCGGTACGGCCGCCTGCTTCCACGCCTGAGGATGACTCCACAAATGTCGTAACGGTAGATGTACCTGTCATGGATCCCGCAACGGTTCCGATCGCGTCAGACAGTAACGCTTCTTTCATCTGAGGCATCTTGCCGTCCTTGTCCAGCATATTGGCACGGGACGCGGTTCCCACAAATGTTCCGATCGTATCGAACATATCGATGATACAGAATGTGATGACCAGCGTAATCGCCGTAAACCATCCGATGGATGCAAATGTATTGAAATCAAACTTAAACAGGGTCGTCTGAGCCATATCTCCAAAAGCCGGCAGGAAAGATGCTCCGGCCAGAGAAGCAAATGGATTTACGCCCAAAAATGCCAGATCACCAATCCAGTAAACAACACAGGCGATCAGCATACCAAGGATAACCGCTGCCTTTACGCCTTTCTGCGCCAGGATAATGATCGCAAACAGACCTACAAACAGAGTAATAACAGTCAAAACCATCTCCGCATAATTTCCGCCGCCTGCTTCCATGCTGTTTTTCAATATGGATGGGGTCAGGGAGCCGAAGAAACCGTTTAATACATCCCAGCTTCCCTCTGCTCCGTAGACGCTTGTCGTAAGGCCGACTTTTAAGAGCAGCATACCGATCGCCGGTGAAATGCCGAGACGGATACCAAGCGGAATCGCATCAACGATTTTCTCACGGATGCTCAACACGGACAACACGATGAATACAATACCCTCGATCAGAATAATGCACAGCGCCGCCTGAAAACCAACCAGATAAGTAGTGCCTGTCATTGCCGCAATATTTGCCGCAACAATGGCAAAGAAACTGTTTAAGCCAAGTCCCGGAGCCAGTCCGAAAGGCTTGTTCGCCAGAAATGCCATAACAAACATGGCGATCGCGGATGCGATACAGGTTGCCAGAAATACGCCGTTCCAGAGTGCCTGTTCCTGTCCTCCGGCAAGAATGTTGGGATTCAGCGCAATAATATACGCCATTGTCATGAATGTTGTGATACCTGCGATAACCTCAGTACGCACATTTGTTCCATTTTGTTTGAGTTTAAATATTTTTTCCACAATCTCCTCCAAAATATCTTTAGACTATTTGATCAGTGTCCGCCCGGCAATCTGTTTTGTCAGGCGTAGCTATTATATCATGATTTTATAAAAATTTAAATATTTTTATAAATAGTTTATTTTTTATAATCATTCCCATAACTATTCCTAATAAATGATCCCGTTCCGATAACAAAAAATGAGATAATCTAATGTTCAAGAATGCTTCAGCATTCTTGTTGCGAGGCATGCATCGGCTCTGCCGATATCATTCCTTTGCATGCCTCTGCAATCCTGCCGGAGGCTATATCATATGGGAGGTTGAACTCCCATATGATATATCGCCCGCTTCATTTTGTTTTCCACGGCTTTCAGGACAGCGTTCGCCGCCAGCACCAACGCTGCGGACAAAACGGTTCCCCAGACGATCTTCACTCCGTTCTGGGTCCTCATCCCGTCAAAGAGGATCGACCCCAGGCCTCCCGCTCCGATGGTGGCTCCGATCGTTGCGATCCCGATCGTAGATATGATGGCAATATGAATCCCCGCCGCCATAGAGTCCAGAGCCAGCGGGAAACGTACCTTTGAAAAAATCTGCCAGCGGGTCATTCCCATTCCGGAGGCAGCCTCCAGGACGCCGCTGTCTATCCTGCAAAAGCCCTCCGTAAAACTTCTCACCAGAATGTATTGATTGTAGATCACCAGAACAACGACCGCCGTCTTCATGCCAAGCCCGGTAAGGGGGATCAGCAGCGCAAACAATGCCAGACTCGGAACCGCATAGATCATACTGCACACCCGCATTACCCAGTCGGATATCTTTTTCCGGTCCATGATCAGGATTGAAATGACCAGCGCCAGCGCGATAGATATGAGCAGAGTGATCCCAACCATCTGCAGATGTTCCAACAATGCCTTTATTAATTTATCATAATGTTTTGACGTGTACTCTATAAATCTTGTCATTTGAAAAAGTTCAATCCCTCCGTGACTGATTTCAGCAAAGATGCCACATAATCATTTGCCGGTTTTTTCAAAACATGCTCCGGCGTATCAAACTGCTGTATCTCTCCCTGATTCATGATCAGAACCCGCGTTCCCAGTTTCAGAGCCTCCGTCACATCGTGAGTGACAAACAGGCAGGTCAGCCCGCCCTTTTTGTGAATTGCCAGAAGCTCATCCTGCAATTTTGTCCGGTTGATCGCATCGATGGCGCCAAAGGGTTCATCCAACAACATGATAGACGGATTTGCCGCCAATGCCCTGGCCAGTCCCACTCTCTGCTGCTGTCCGCCGGATAACTGCGACGGATACCTGTTCCGGTACGATTCCGGTTCCAGATTCACCATCTCCAAAAGCTCTGTCACCCGGCCGTGAATTTTTTCCTTGTCCCATCCAAGTATTTCCGGGACAACCGCGATATTTTTCTCCACCGTCATGTGAGGGAAGAGCCCGATCTGCTGGATGACATATCCGATTTTTCTCCTTAGCTGCACGGCATCCGCCTCTAAAATATTTTCTCCAAATACTTTTATAATGCCGGATGTGGGGTCATGGAGACGGTTTACCATCTTCATCAGGGTGGTCTTTCCACACCCCGAAGTGCCGAGGATCGTAATAAATTCCCCCTCCTGCACCCGAAAACTCACATGGCTGACCGCATCCTCCGATGCGTTCGGAAAACGTTTTGTCACATCGCAAAATTCCACAGCAATACTCATTTCAATTCCTCTTTTCCAGGCGCAATGCTCCCACCGGGCATCCGGTCACACAGAGGCCGCATCCCTGGCAGCGATCCGCCCTCTTAATCTCAGGCACGCTCTTTGGCGGATTCTTCCGGGGTGCAGAACATCCTCCCCCGCACTGCGTCTCATTTTCATCCGTAAACACAGAAAACCTGCATCTTTTCCTGCATGCTCCGCAATGGATGCATGTTTCCTTATCCAGTCTGACCACATAATGAACCCGGGGCCAGACTCCCAGGCTGTCCCGCGCCTTTGCCGCCCGGAACAGATAACAGCAGTCCGTACAGCAGCTGCATATGCCGCCGGGATTTACCGTGTGGATCAGGCCCTTGCGGTCCGCGTCCCGGACGATCTCTTTTGCCTGTTCCTTTGTGATCGGTACTGCCTGTCCCCTTTTCACAAAGGAATTCGGCGCCGTCCGGTAAGTGATGCAGGTGTCTGTGGACTGGCCGCAGTTCTGAATCAGCCTGCGACAGTCACATTTCGCAAGATAGGGCGTATCCTCCCTGTTTTCGATAAAATCCAATACCTCATCCAGCGGAAGTACCTCGTCCTGGGTGGGGTACGGATTTTGGAGAGAGCCCAAAAATTCCAGATAGGCGTCAAAATACCAGCCGTCGAGCCGTTCCTTTACTGCTCTCGGAAGGCTGTCATAAACCTCCGCCTCCTCCGTGGCAAAAATGTCCAGTCTCCCGTAAAAGGTACCCATTTTGTAGGTAATGCCGTCATCTCCCCGGTTCAGCACGCCGCGGTGGAACATCTCATCGACAAACCGCTCCGCCGCCGCATCACTCTCTTTCAAACCGCCGGAGACAGCCATTCTGCACAAATCTTTGCCGGTATATTCCCACTGCTTTTCCATCTGCCGAAGAAAACTCTGTTCCTCTTTTTTTAACATAAGATCTATTACTTCATATCCTGCTTCGGGTATCTCAAAACAGGTCACTAACGCCTGATCAACCATAAAGACTCCTGCTATTTTATCGTCTCATAAAATTCCGCTGCCACATCGTCGTACTCTTCCTTGTCGATATCCACTTTGGAATTCAGTTCTGTCATTGTCTCCGTATCTATTTTTGCGCTGATCGAATTGATGATCTCTGCAACCTCCGGATACGCTTTTGTCAGTTCCTGGCGCACTACCGGGATCACATTGTACGGCGGCCATAACTGTTTGTCATCCTCCAGGAGAAGAAATTCATCGCTGGAGAGCTGTGCGTCCGTCGTGTACCCCGGCACACAATCCACCTCATCACTCGCCATAACTTCATATTTTAACGCATTGTCAAAACTGTTTTCCTCTTTAAAATCAAAGGTTCCATATACCTCTTCCAGACCGAGCATGCCGTCTTCCCGCTCATAGAAATCCGAAGTGCTTCCAAAACGGATATTTGACGCATTTTTCTGAAGATCGGAAATATTTTTGATCCCGTATTCCTCAGCCACGTCCGCGCGGATCGCCAGGCCGTTTCCGTCGTTCGCCGCACACATATCCAGCACGTCCAGTTCATATTCAGACGCATACATCTCCTTTACCGTGTCATATACGGCCTGCGGGTCTGTCTGCATCGGCTGCTCCAATATGGTCATCAGCGCTGTACCCGTGTATTCCGGATAAAGGTCGATCTCTCCCTCACACAGAGACTGGTGAATCACCGCATTGGATACCTCGAACTGCCGCTCCACCTGATATCCGGCGTCCTCCAGGGCCAACGCATACAGTTCACTCAGGATCAGATTTTCCGTAAATCCCTTGGAACCGACAATGACAGTGCCCTTTTCCTCTGTTTCTTTGCTGCTACCCGCATCCTTGCCGGCATTTGATGTGCTCTGGCATCCTGCAAGCCCAAAAACAGTAACTGCGGCAAGCAGTAATGCTAAAATTCTCTTTTTCATTTGCTTCCTCTCCATATTTTCTTATATATTTTGCGCAAAAAAGCCATTTCTGAACCATCTGCGCAATGTTTGACTACATTAATTACGGTTATTTCAAGACTCCATGCCTTTATACTCATGCAACTGTTCTCCGGCCTTGACTCCATGCATTTTATACTCTGCAACTGTTCTCCGGCCTTTTTCCCGGTTTTAAACCGTTACGTGTATTTTAATATCTTCTTTTCTATTTTGCCCAGGAGCAGATTGCAGGCCAATGTCAATGCGGCCACTGACACGCCGCCGATCACCAGATACTCCGTTTTCATCAGGCTGATCCCGTTATATATGATCACGCCCAGGCCGCCGCTGCCGATATAGGCCGCCAGGGCTGCACTGGCAATGACTTCCGACGCCGCCATCTTGATCCCGCCCATAATATAGGGAAGCGCCAGGGGAAACTGAACCTGGTAAAAGGTCCGCCTTTCATCCATCCCCATGGCAGACGCCACTTCCATCATAAATGCCGGAACTTGTGAAAATCCAAGGGTCGTCTGAATCAAAACCGGAGGAATGGCCAGAACAACGAGCGCCGTCAGGGCGGGCTTCACTCCGATTCCCATGATCGGTATCAAAATGACCAGGATCGCGAGACTCGGGATGATCCGCAGTGTGCTGAAAAAAGTGTTCACAAATTGTTTGATCTTCGGCACTTTGAGACAGAGTATGCCGCACGGGATCCCGATCGCCGCCGCAAGTGCCACCGCGATCAGGCTGATATATATGTGCTGCCAGAACAACAGCAGATAATCCTGCCAATGTTTGGAAAAATAATCAATATACACCTGCAACGTCAATTCCTCCCTTTTATAATAAACTACATCTGTATATCTGCCTTTTTCTCTTACAGGAATATTGCAAAATAATTTCTCATAATGCAAAATTGCAGCAGCAAAAATCAGATATCCAAATTAATCGGTTATCTCCAACAGTTTCTTAAAACCAAGCGTCGTTGTCTGAATATCCTCTTCCTGACTCAAATTGGACAACACCACCACGGCTGTATTTTTCTCCGGGCAAAATCCCAGGTAGCTGGTATGCACACCTGTCGCGCCATTGTGCCAGATGATCCCGTTTTCTTTGTCGATGATCCAGCTCATTCCGATCTCATCTACGCATAAGCCACTCATACGAGCCCATTTATTCGAAGCGTTTACCTGTTTCAGAGTCTGGTGACACATATTCAGGATCGGATCATCTTTGAGCTGTGCATCCGCATACAGAAGCATATCAGTAATATCAGATACCACAGCGCCTGCCGGAATATACGCATCGTCGGTTTCCCATATCCAATTACCCTCGAAATCCGCATCGCCGGCTGATACGTGGGTATCTTTCATGTCCAGATCATCCTGCAGGTAAGCATTGACCAGGCTCGTGTAATCCGTATCATATATTTCCTCCAGCACAAGCCCCAACAGCGCGAAGCCGTAATTGGAATATTCAAATCCGTATTCTTTTCCCTCTTTCAGCTTCGTCTCCTGATATTCCTCCTGCAGCTTTTCCCCGTCAATTCCCCGATACGGGTTTTCTTCCGGATGAATCAAATATGACAACATGGACCATTCATAATATTCCCTGTCCAGTCCGGAAGTATGTGTGAGCAGCGACTCTATTGTCGGGTAGACTTTCCCCTCCGGAAGATCCAGATACATGTCGAGGGTATCCGTAAGCTGCAGTTTATCCTCCTGTATCGCCCGCGCGATCAGTGCCGCGGTCATTGTCTTTGTGACAGATCCGATCTCGTACAGATATTCCGTCTGTTCCAGAACCTCCCCGTCGCAGCCGTAAATCTCATATGTCATCTGACCGTCTTTTATCACGC
>CAZJSI010000166.1:0-6824 GCA_964548675.1 uncultured Eubacterium sp.
CCGATTACTGGTCATAAACGGGGGAAGCTTCGGACACAGATTTGTGGATCTTTGTGCCCTTCATGAGATCCCGTATACGGAAATTGTACTGGAAGCGGGAAAGACGCTTACAAAGGAAGAACTGTATCGGTATGACGGAATGGATTATACTGGTTTGTTAGTAAATGTTCACGAAACTTCCACCGGTGTATATTATGATATAAAAATGATCAGTGAATTCTGTAAAAAGAATCATCTGTTTTTGGTGGTTGATGCCATCAGTTCATTTCTGGCAGATGCTTTCGATATGAAGGCACTGGGAGTGGATGTGATGATCACAGGTTCCCAGAAAGCGCTGGCGTGTCCTCCTGGCATTTCAGTCATCGTGCTTTCACACCGTGCGGTGGACAGAGTATATGCCCATGAGTGCAAATGCATGTATCTGGATCTGAAGAGCGCTCTGAAAAATGGGGAGCGGGGGCAGACCCCCTTCACACCGGCTGTGGGAATTCTTCGTCAGATCAATGCCAGACTAAAAGAGATCGATGATGCAGGCGGTGTAGAGAGTGAGACAGAGAAGATTACTGAGCTTGCAGAAGATTTCAGAGAGAGAATAAAGGACATGCCATTTGATATTTTTTCCGATTCTATGTCCCATGCAGTGACGCCGCTTCATCCGAAGAACGTTTCTGCATACGACATTTTCACTATTTTGAAGGATGAATATGGCATCTGGATATGCCCGAATGGCGGAGAGCTGGCAGATCAGGTATTTCGTGTCGGCCACATCGGCGCATTGACAAAGGAAGATAATACTGCTTTGGTGGAGGCGTTCAGGGATCTGCAGCGCCGGGGATTACTGTAACGTGCGGCGAAGCATAGACAGGATTCCGGTTCGTCAGCAAAAAGGAAAGGAGCCGTTACGATGGTAAAAGTAATTACATACGGCACGTATGATCTGTTGCATTTTGGCCACATCAGACTCTTGGAGAGGGCAAAAGCGCTGGGAGATTATCTGATCGTCGGGGTGACTGCGGAGGATTTTGATAAGACCCGCGGAAAGATCAATGTGCAGCAGTCTCTGATGGAGCGCGTAGAGGCTGTCCGGGCAACCGGAATCGCAGATGAGATTATCATAGAAGAATATGAAGGACAGAAGATAGATGATATCCGCAGATACGGCGTGGATATTTTCACTGTCGGATCTGACTGGGTCGGTAAATTCGATTACTTAAAGGAATACTGCAAGGTCGTATATCTGGACCGGACGAAGGGAGTGTCCAGCACTCAGCTTCGGGCAGAAAAGCGGTCACTCAAGCTGGGTATGGCAGGAGACGCGGACATTTTTAAAAAGTATCTGAAAGAGTGTTCCTATGTAAATGGAATTGAATGTACGTCTGTGTTTGTAGATAAAGGCGATTTTGAAGCTCAGGACGGTGTGACGGTCGTTCAGGAATATTCGGAACTTTTAAAGGATGTGGATGCCGTATACGTAGTTTCTCATCCAAGGGACCATTATTTCCAGATCAGGCAGGCTTTGATGCAGGGGAAGCATGTTTTGTGTGAAGCTCCGATTGCATTGAGCCGGCAGGCGTGTGAGGAACTGTTTGCGTTGGCGCATGAAAAGAATCTGATTTTGATGGAAGCTGTTAAGACCGCGTATTCTACTGCGTATTATCGTCTTTTGCTGCTGGCGAAAAGCGGACGGGTTGGGAAGATCGTGTCAGTGGATGCGACCTGTACCAGCTTAAGAGATCTGCAGGACGGGGACAATTTTCTGCTGGATAAAAAGAGAAATACGATTTGTGCATGGGGACCGACGGCGCTTCTTCCGGTTTTCCAGATATTGGGAACCGGATATTGCGCAAAGACGATGCATACCTGTTATCTGGACAGGGAGAAACATTTTGATCTTTTCACCAAAATTGATTTTCAGTATCGGAATGCGGTAGCCTCTATAAAAATCGGTAAGGGTGTGAAATCAGAGGGGGAGCTAATCATATCAGGAACGAAGGGATATATTTATGTTCCGGCGCCATGGTGGAAGACAGATTATTTCGAATTGCGTTTCGAAAATCCGGAAGAAAATAAGAGGTATTTTTATCAACTGGATGGTGAAGGAATTCGTTATGAGCTGGTAGCATTTACCAAATCAATCGAGACAGGAAGCTTGAATTCCTATATTGAACAAAGCGTATCGGAACATATGGCGGGAATCATGGAAGATTTTATGGCAGAACGGGATATGAATATTATTTCTCTGGAATAGGCGTAATCAGAGAGCGGCAGGTAAGGTTATGAAAGAAAAGAAGGAATTAACTCAGGAACAATTTCGAAAAATGCAATTGGTTGAATTGGATATGTTAAAGGAATTTGACCGGGTGTGCAGAAAAAATAATATTAACTATGTTCTGGTGGGCGGAAGTATGCTTGGCGCAATACGGCATAAAGGATATATACCATGGGATGATGATGCGGATATTGCTATGCTGAGGGAAGACTATAACAGGTTCAAAAAAGTATGTTCCGATATGGATCCGGAAATATGTTATTTTCAAGATCATGAAACGGATCCGGAATACCGCTGGGGATATGGAAAGCTCAGAAGGACCGGGACGACCTATGTCCGGGTGGGGCAGGAACATTTGAAATGCAGGACCGGAATTTTTGTGGATGTATTTCCCATGGATGATATTCCCAAAAGTACATTAGGGCAGATGATTCAGGATTTTCACTGTTTCTGCTTGAGAAAAATATTATGGTCCGAGGTCGGCAGGGTGAATACATCCGGGTTTATGAAGCAATGGTTTACATTGTTATCAAAGATTCCGCCTTCTTTTGTATACAAACAGTTAAATTATTATATTAAAAAAAGTAATTCATCCTCAGATCATCTGGTAAGAACTCTGCTGTTTCCGGCTTCCGGAAAGCTTTACAGAATAAGCCCGATCAAAGAGCGGTACGGTATGCCTAAGAAATGGTTTCTGGAAAGAGAGGAGTATGAATTTGAGGGATGTAAGTTGTACGGCACCAGAGATTATGATGCTATATTAAAGCATTTTTATGGTAACTATATGGAACTGCCGCCGGAGGATAAGAGGGAACAGCATTCACCGTTCTCTGAAATAACCTTTCCCGGAGAGTCTGCATGATGAGAGGGTTGAAGTTATGATAGAAAGATGTACGGATAACAAAAAAATTGAAGAAGCGATTTATTATATAGGGGATGAATTTAAAAAGACACCCTATTTATATGCAAATATAAAAAAGTATGGATGTGGGAATGACCGCATAAAAGTATGGATCGATACGGAAAATGAAACAGATGCGGTTCGGGGAATCTATCTGCTTTACTATGATTGCCTCCATTTTTTTACCAGAGAGAATGAAACCTACGAAACAAAAAAAGCACTTGATATGGTCTGGCAGCTTGAACCGAAGGTTGTCATGGTACAGGGGGAATTTGGCAAAAGGCTGGAACAGGATTTGGGTGAAATATTTGAAATTGAGCGGAACCATGTAATCGACATGGATAAAGTGGGAATAGACAAAACCGAATTTTGCAGTGAAGTGGGCGGAAGAGAGGATATATCTCAGATCGTGTCTTTATTGCTGGAAGATCCCGAATACCGGGATGTGTATGATAGAGAAGTGTTGACAGATCAGATGTTTGATCGCTTTGACGGGAATTTCAGCACCTATTTTATTGTCAGAATGGATGGCAAAGTAGTTGCATCCTGCAGCACTTATGGTGAAGTGGAAGGTTTTGCGCTTTTAGGCGGCGTAATCGTTCATCCCGAGTACAGAAGAAGAGGCCTGGCGGCTGATGTGGAAAATTTTGCCTGCCATTATCTGACCGGTCAGGGCGTATCGGTTGTGGGATTTGTAAATTTTAATAATACGGCCAGCCTTCAGCTTCATGAAAAATTAGGAGCGGCAGCGATTTCAACTTTATTTAAGTTTGTCAGAAAATAATTTGGGTTCCTGAACAGTATATTAAGAAAGTGTTGATAAAGGTGGAAGTCAGGAAGATATCGGATAATAAACAAATAAAAAAAACAGACCGGAATATGGGAATTGATTTTTTGCGGCTTGTGTCTATGTTTATGGTGGTATTTCTGCATGTGCTGTACAGAGGCGGCGTACTGCGGGCTGCCGCCCCCCTTTCCGTGAATTATGGAGTTGCCTGGGGGTTTGAGACGGCAGCGTATTGCGCGGTGAACTGCTATGGTTTGATTTCCGGTTATGTAGGATATCGTGCGAAATTCAGAGTTTCCAATATTGTACTGCTGTGGTGCAGGGTCGTATATTATACGTTATTGATTTCCTTTGTGTTTGCTGTTTTAACAGACGGACTGGTAGGGAAGCAGGGGTTGATAAACGCCATTTTCCCGGTCTCCACGGAGCAGTATTGGTATTTTACTGCGTATGTCGGAATGTTTTTCTTTATCCCGCTGTTGAATATGTTTATTAACCGGGCTTCGAAAAAACAGATGACAGGCGTAATTGCTGCATGTTTTGTACTGTTTTCCCTGTTTCCAACCATATTCAGACGGGATATTTTTTATTTATATGAGGGGTACAGTGCGTTCTGGCTTATGATCCTGTATTTGATGGGCGGGTATATTGCCAAGTATGATATTGGGAAAAAAGTAAAATCCAGGCAGGCTGCCGGAGTTTATATTGCGTGCATTATTGTATCCTGGGTTGTGAAAATGGGTATGGATAAAAGGATGTGGGATGCATATGGAAGTCTTCCGGAAAAAGATTTGCTGGTTTCCTATACGTCTCCCACTATTTTGCTGGCAGGTGCGGCATTGGTGATACTGTTTTCTCGTATGCATATTCCGCAGAGAATGAAACGGTGGATCGGGATTTTTGCACCCCTTTCCTTCAGCGTTTATTTAATACATTTTCATCCTTTGATTAAAAATAATATATTGCAGGATCGTTTCGGAAGCTATGTCCAGCATAGCCCGGCTGTATTATCGGTTTTGCTGATCGGAACAGTATGCTTTATCTTTTTTGCATGTTTGTTTTTCGATCTCATACGTGAGTATATTTTTAAGAAAATAAAGCTGAAAGAGAAAATTGTAAAGGCTGAAAGGAAAATCCTGCAGCATTTTACAGAGGAATAGAGCAGGGAGCGACAATCTTGCCGGGCGGGGAGAATTGACATGATACAAAAGAAAGAGCGTTTGACCGGATTCAACTTCATACGTGCAGTATGCGCGATAGGAATTGTGATATTTCATTATTCCTGTCATACCAGTTCGGATTTCAGGCCGGTATATCATTACCATAATGGGGGAAATTGGGGTTCTACGTTTGTAACAACATTTTTTATCATTTCGGGAGCGGTCCTGTATTTAAATTATAATGAGGGCCTGCGGGGAAAATCGCTTAAAGAGTTCTATTATAAGAGATGGAAGGCTTTGTTTCCGATGTTTTATATCGGATATGCTTTTTTCTATATGGAAAAGGTGTATGATACGCGCAGTGTATTCTGGTTAGGCAGCCGCCGCCAGTTGATTCAGACACTGTTTGGCGTGGACGGATATCTGCATTATGCATATCCCTACAATTATTATCTGATCGGAGAATGGTTTTTAGGAGCAATTGTCCTTTTGTATCTGATATATCCGGTTTTGTTATGGTTTTTCAGAAAAAATGTCTGGATTACAACCGGGATACTGGTTGTCTTATTTGGAATCATACTAAAGACAGATTTTTTTGTGATCGATGATTTTACAAATCTGATCTCGTGTATGTTAAGCTTTGAATTAGGTATGCTGATCATACATTACAGGCAATACTTACTTCACAAAAAGCAGGTTGGAGTTATATCACTGATCATTCTGATCATAATCGTTTGTTTTGACATAAACCTGCAATGGAATATTGCTGTACATATTGCCGGAATCTGCCTGTTTTTTGTGTTGTATTATTTGGGTCATTTTCTGGAACAGATTTCCGTGTGCAATAAAATGATCAGAGAGCTGGGAGGAAATCTTTCCTTTCCGATCTTTCTTGTACAGCATATCGTGATCGTGAAAGTTCAGGGAGTGCGCAATCCGGTGGCCCCGGGGCATGTGATCGTTATGATTTTAATTACGATTCTTTTGAGCGTGATTTATGCAAAAGCGTTATCAGTAGTCGGAAAAGCGGTGATGAACAGCAGGGCGTTTCTCCGGCTGGAATCTATCGTTATGAGACGGGAAGCAGAGAAGAAACGGTAAGCGTATAAAAATGATTTTAAGGTGCAGAATGAAAGATTAAGAAATAATTCAAAAACATAATTATTATAAATGGTATAATGGGAGCACTTGATGACGCCTGAATACCCGGCAGAGGTTTCCGGGCCCGATGGAAAAGGTGTGCTTGAGCTGGTATTTTAGGAGGAAACAAAAATGAAGTCGATTTATACAAGAAATCTGATAAAATGGTATTTTTCGAAAAAAAAGGCAATTATAGGTTGTATGGTGGTATTTTTGCTGCTGTTCGGATTGCTGGGGGTAAGACAGGCATACCCGGAGAAACTGCCTGTGCTGATCTCGGAGGAGGCTCAGGAATATGAAGCTGTTCTGCAAAAGTATGATGAAGCAATCGCAACCCTGCAGGAGAATGTTGTTACTGCGCAGGAGCAGGTTGAAGCACAGCAAAAGTATTGTGATGAATCTGTCTATATGCAGATGGATGCCAGCAATATTCAGCAGGTGACGGCTCAATATAATATAAAAGTTTCGAGCTCCGAAACGGAGGAAAATTCGGTCATATATGCATGGGCCAGCTATGTTAATTCGGGAAGCTTAAAATCTGAACTGGCTGAAAAAGTGGACAGTATA
>CAZJSI010000167.1:0-6783 GCA_964548675.1 uncultured Eubacterium sp.
TCAAGGCGCCTCAGGTGCGCCGTGTGCTCTGCCTGATGGATGCGATCCGTCAGTCCGCAAAGACAAATGAAGCAGTTCGTTTTGAAGCGTAATTTAGATTCTAAAAATAATAAATAATGAGTCGGAGGAGAAAAATATGAAGAACGGAAAAGTACAGATTGGCTTAGTTGGCTGTGGCGGCATTGCAAATCAGAAACATATGCCGGCAATGAAAGAAAACGCAGATTTATGCGATATCATCGCATTCTGCGATATCATCGAAGAGCGTGCGATAAAAGCAAAAGAAGAATACGGCACGCCGGATGCAAAGGTTTATACAGATTATAAAGAGTTAGTGCAGAATCCGGATATCGATGTTGTACACGTATTGACGCCGAACGTAGCTCACTGCCCGATCACGGTTGCAGCTTTTGAGGCCGGAAAACATGTACTGTGCGAGAAGCCGATGGCACACAATACAGAAGATGCGCGGAAGATGATCGATGCATGGAAAAAATCCGGAAAGAAATTCACGATCGGATATCAGAACCGTTTCCGTCCGGAAGTATTAAACCTCCATGCAGCTTGTGAGAAAGGTGAATTAGGCGATATTTATTACGGCAAAGCTCATGCTGTTCGCCGCAGAGCAGTTCCGACCTGGGGCGTATTCCCGAACAAAGCTCTGCAGGGCGGCGGTCCTCTGATCGATATCGGAACACATGCACTGGATATCACATTGTGGTGCATGAACAACTACAAACCGGTCAGTGTAACAGGTTCCGTATACTACAAACTGGGTCATATGCCGGAAGCAGTAGAAGGCAATCTTTTTGGACCGTGGGATCCGGAAACATATGAAGTAGAAGATTCCGCAATGGGATTCATCAAGATGGAAGACGGTTCCACCATTAATCTGGAAGCATCCTGGGCGTTGAATATGCTGGATTCCAGAGAGGCATCCACAACACTCTGCGGTACACTGGCAGGCGCTGAGATCCATTCCGGTATGAGCTATGACAAGAATGAACTGATCTATAACCGCGGACGCAACGGCCAGTTAATGCATGAGGTTATTTCCCCGGTAGGCCAGGTGGCTTATTTTGGAGGCGGCGGAAGCGCAGAAGGCGTAGCCGAGAATAAGCAGTGGATGGAAGCGATCATCAATGACACGGAGCCATTGGTAAAACCGGAGCAGGCTTTTGTCGTTACACAGATTCTGGAAGCAATTTACAAATCTGACGAGGAAGGCAAAGAGATTTATCTGTAATTAAGCGGGTACGCCGCTTGGGAAGGCGCAGCAATCAAAACTTTTTGACACTGCGCCGAACCTGCAGGCGGACTGTGAGTGAAAAATAGGAGGACAGCGATATGAAACTTGGATTTGTGAGCGCCATTTTGGACCAGTCCAATTATGAAGAGATGATGGATACCGCGTCTGCTCTCGGGTTTCAGTGTGTGGAGGTTGCGTGTTGGCCCCAGGGCAAAGCGGAGAGACGTTATGCCGGCGTCAGCCATATCGACGCCGAGAGAGTTCTCGAGGACGATACATATGCAAAACATATTCTGGATTATGCGGCAGATAAAAAAGTAGAGATTTCTTCCCTGGCATATTACCCGAATACAATGGACGGCGATCTGGAGAAGAGAGCAGCGGCCGTAGAGCATTTAAAAAATCTGATCCGGGCAAGCGCGAAGCTGGGCGTCAACATGGTCACTACTTTTATCGGAAGAGACCAGACAAAGACAGTGGAGGAAAATCTGGATCTGGTAAAGGAGATCTGGCCTTCGATCATCAAACTGGCAGAGGAAAAAGGCGTAAAAGTTGCCATTGAAAACTGCCCGATGCTGTTCGGACCGGACCAGTGGCCGGGCGGACAGAACCTGATGACCACGCCTGCAATCTGGAAGAAAGTGTTCGAGATTCTTCCGAGCGATAATCTGGGCATTAATTATGACCCGTCTCACTTTGTATGGCAGATGATCGACTATATTAAACCGATTTATGAGTTTAAGGATAAAATTTTCCATGTACACTACAAGGACATCAAGATTTATCCGGATAAACTGAATCAGGTGGGCATCATGGCATATCCTCTTGATTTTATGTCCCCGAAGCTGCCGGGATACGGCGATGTGGATTGGGGCAAATATGTATCGGCGTTGACAGATATCGGATATGACGGATATACCTGTATCGAAGTAGAGGATAAATACTTTGAGGGTACACAGGAAAAGGTGCTTGACAGCCTGCGCCTGAGCAAGCGCTATATGGAACAGTTTGTAATTTAGCCTGACAGTTCAGCCGATAAAAAGATAATACGGGATTGTTGAAACATAACAGGTTCAAAAGAAAAGGGGCTGTCGCACTAAGCACTGGATATACAAGATATAGTTTTAGACTATAGATACTTGACGCTATATCTGGTATATGCTTTTCTTAATGCGACAGCCCCTTTTGTAAAAAGTTATCATGAATATAAGGAAGGTGGAAATAGAATGTTTGACCAGTATTTGATTGAAAAAGACAGTCTTCGCAATGTGGTAGAAAACGGTAAAGTGACCGGGTTTAAATTTGCAGTTCGTATCGCAGATTACCGCGGATGCTTCCTCTCTCTGCACAATGGTTATTATATCACCTGTGACGGGGTGGAATATCCGAGAGAGCTTCAGAGATTTGAGATCAACGGAAAAGCGCCCCGCAGCTTTGAGGAGATTAAAACCTGTGTGTGGGAGCACTGGGATTATGACGATGCCGGAGTTGTGTATGTGGAGAAAGAGGGGGGACTTACTCCCGGAAAACATGTGATCGGCCTGCAGCAGTCCGTGTTGGCACAGTATGGCTACATGCCATGGGACGAAGAATGGATCAAGAATCCGCCTGTTCCGGGGCGGGGAGCTTCCGGCAAGACAGATACCGTTTGCACATTTGAATTGGAATTACAGGAATAGGAGGGGGAAAACATGGCAATTAAAAGAGGTGTGTCTCTGTACAGCTATCAGCAGGAGCAGTTTTTTAAGAGAATGAACTGGAAGGATATGATCCGGGAGGTTCATGATACGTTACATACAGACGGTATAGAGATCATTGACGAGGCAATCATCAAAAATTATCCTTTCCCGTCGGAACAGTTTTATTTTGACTGGAACAATGAGATGGCGAGATACGGAATGAAAGCGGTTACGATGGATATTTACATGGATGTACATCAGTTCCGTACCCATTTGATGACTTACGGTGAAGCTGCGGAGCGTCTGAAAAATGATATTAAGATCGCAGCAAGAATGGGATTCGAGAATGTGCGCTGCCTCTGCCTTGTTCCCACCGAAGTGATCGAGATGGCGCTGCCGACCGCGGAAAAATATAACGTGAGGATCGGTAAGGAAATCCATGCTCCTCTGCCGATCAAACCGGGTCTGGTTCACAAAAATATCGATCCGGTCATGGACCCGAGAATGGTGGATCAGATGATCGAGATGATCGAGCGGACCGGGACAAAGCACGCCGGCCTGGTGCCTGATTTTGGTATTTTCCAGCATTCCCCGACAGATCTGGCAATTGCATATTACAAACGCACGATGAATCCGGATATGATCGATTTTGTTCTGGAGAAGGCCGACGAGGGATATCAGGCAGGGGACATCGTTCCGATGCTGGATGAAAAATATCCGGGGCATAAACTCAATTTCATGACTCTGGGAAGCCTGGTATTGAAAGAATCTGCCGCAAAACCAGAAGATATCAAAGATATTGTGCCTTACATTGTAAGTATTCACGGAAAGTTCTATCACATGACGGAGATAGAAGGAAAACCGGGCCAGTATGAGGACAAGGCGATCGAGTACGCAAAGCCGATCCAGTATCTGAAAGAATGTGGATTTGACGGATACATCGATTCCGAGTTTGAGGGACAGAGATATTGTCAGGATTCCGGAGAGGAAAACCTGATCGATGAAGTAGAACAGGTTCGCCGCCATCATGAGATGCTTGCAAGGCTGATCGGAGAGTAGAAGTGATCATGTGTGCGGCTGCAGTTGGCGAACCGAAAGGTTTGTGTGTAAGCTGCAAATAAAATCAGGCTTCTGCCCGGCTGGCAGAAGCCTGTGATCAGAAAAAATAGCAGGGAGGTTTTCGATATGGGATTTGCATTGAAATTTCACACCCGGGATGCTGTCGTAGACGGCACTCTGAAACATATGTGGATGGATGGAAGAAAGATCGGATATGAGTTCGGTATCCAGTTGGATTATTACCGCGGGCACTGGCTCTCCGTTATCGATGAATTTGAGGTAAAGGTAGATGGGGAGAAAGTTCCGGAGGAACATATAAAGTTTTGTCTGAACGGAAAAGAATTCAGCATCTGCCAGCTTGAGAGCTGCTACACGGAGTTCTGGAGAATCATGGATGTGGCGACGATCAAGGTGATGAAAAAGGGCGGTCTGGCAGATGGAGAGCATGATATTGACCTGCATCTTATTTTCCGCTCCCCGTATATGCCGATCGGGCCGGACCATCAGTATATGCCGGTAGACAGCTGCGGACGTCTGACGATGGAAATTCAGTAGGAGGTGGAGACAATGGCAAAATTTAAAGTTGGCTGTACTTTATTCAGCTTTACAAATGAATATGTAAACAGACAGATGACGCTGGAGGATTGTATCCGCACTGCGGCTGAAATAGGGGCCGAGGGCTATGAAATCGTTGCGACGCAGATGCTGCCAAGTTACCCTTATGTGACAGATGAAGTGGCCGGATTTTTCCGCCGGATGGAAGATAAATATGGCATTGCGCCGATCTGTTACGGTGCAAATATGGACTGCGGCATGAGAAGAGACAGGGATCTGACGGAGGATGAGATGCTTGCCATGGCGATCAACGATTTAAAGAGCGCGAAGAAGCTTGGCTGTAAGGTGATCCGTCAGCAGTATCTGCTGTCCCCGAATGCGATGGTGAGACTTGCTCCATACTGCGAGGAATATGATATCAGAGTCGGTATCGAGATTCACAATCCGGAGACGCCGTACACGGCGCCGATCATGGCGTACAGGGAGGCGTATGAAAAATGCGGCTCCAAATACCTGGGATTTGTCCCGGATTTCGGCAGTTTTGCGACTGCCCCGAATAAGTGTAAATGGGATAAAGCTTTGGCAGCCGGCGTCCCGGAAGATATACTGCATAAGATCACGGAGATGAAATATGCGGAGGCTCCCCAGGAGGAAACCATCGCAAAAGTGGCTGAACTGATGGGGGGCAATCCGGGACCGGCTATGGACTTCATCATGGGCGCATATGGATTTGTTCAATTCCGCAAATCCTGCCAGAAGGAACTGGAGGGATTGAAGGAAATTATGCCGATTTCTTTTGAAATGCATGGAAAGTGTCATTATGTGGATGAAAACCTGCATGAGCCGGCGATTCCGTATGAGGAGATCATTCCGGTGATCGCGAATTCTGACTTTGACGGTTATATCGTGACCGAATATGAGAATGAGGGCGGTTACAGCGGCATTGAGATGGCCAAACGTCACATGGCGATGGTGCGCAAAATTGTGAATGAGATGGAATAGACAATATAGCTGATGGTCAAAACATCACTAAAATAGAATAAAGACAAAAATAGAATAAAATAGAATAAAATAGAATAAAGACCTTGCAGTATGGTTCCTGTTGTGCTATACTCTTGACAGTTAAATAAGGTTTCTTCGGGGCAGGGTGATACGAAAGTAAATTCCCGACCGACGGTGACTCTGGGTAAAGAGAAGTCCGTGAACTGCCATTGGCAGCCGATCCGGTGTGATTCCGGAACCGACAGTACAGTCTGGATGAGAGAAGAGAAAAGCTTGTTTGAGCTGATTTATAATGTATGCTGCCCCGGATTTTTAATCCGGGGTTTTTCTCATCCCATGAAAGATGATCAAACGATATTTTGTCGGGAAATGCGTCTGATGAAACATAATAATATGCGCATCGCGCGAAAGGAGACGATTCCCCGGCCGTATTCGGTGCAGCAGGAAAAGAGGTAAAAGTGATGTACAAAACAATCGGAGGAAAAAAGAGAACAAATATACAGGCAATGACCATTGTGGGGCTTCTGTCCGCAATTGCCTACATTTTGATGTTTCTGGAGTTCAGCGTGCCGCTAATGCCGGGATTTATTAAGATGGATCTTTCAGATCTGCCCGCGCTTCTGGGTACATTTGCGGTGGGGCCTGTAGGAGGAATTATTATCTGTCTGATCAAGAATCTGCTCCATTTAACGGTTACATCAACAGGCGGTGTTGGGGAACTGTCCAATTTTATCCTGAATGTGGCTTTTATCCTTCCGGCGGGACTGCTCTATAAATTCAGAAAGACAAAGAAAAGCGCCTGCGGAGGAGCAATCCTCGGAGCGGTATTTATGGCGGTGATCAGTGTGGCTTCCAATTATTTTGTTGTGTATCCTGTCTATTACAATTTTATGCCGGAGGAGACAATTCTGGCGGCTTATCAGGCGATCTTTCCGGGAGTGGATAATATTTTGCAGTGCCTGATCGTATTTAATATGCCATTTACCTTTGTGAAGGCGATGATCAGCGTGATAGTTACAGTTCTGATCTACAGCCATATTGTACCGGTGCTTCGCATGAACAGGCGGGAAGCATAAAGGTGTTCGGCGTCAAAAATGCTTCCTTCCTCAAGGGCGACGGCAGGGAAGTTGAGATGCCGAAAGCAATTTTTATTCTCTTGTTTTTTTTCGCATAAAGTATTATAGCCTGACTTTTGCAGGAAAAATGAGCCAAAAATGGCCGCAAGTCCAGTGTTTATGC
>CAZJSI010000168.1:0-6777 GCA_964548675.1 uncultured Eubacterium sp.
CCGCGACCCCGACCTTGGCAAGGTCGTGCTCCACCAACTGAGCCACTCGCGCATATAAATTATTAAATTACCTTGTGCCGAACACAAATAGTAATATACAGGATACCGGGCAAAATGTCAATTATTTTTCTCCAAAAAATTAAAGTTCGAATTTAATAAATATTTTCTGATAATTTTTTCGACATCACACCATATACATACGGATAGGAAGTGCGGACAAATTGAACTTTACTTGACAAACCCGACAAACCCAACTGCTGCATCAATGTTTTTCACCATTGATGCAGCAAATCACATACTTATTCTACAGTCACGGATTTTGCCAGGTTTCTCGGCTTATCTACATCCAGTCCTTTTGCCACGCTGACATAATATCCCATCAGCTGAAGCGGAATGATAGCAAGACTGGTAGTGAAATACTGATCTGTCTTCGGCACATATACGGAAAAATCAGCGGTATCTTCGATACTGTAGTTTCCATAACTGGTCAACCCCATCAGATACGCTCCGCGGCTCTTTACTTCCACCATATTGCTGATCGTCTTCTCGTACAATGCATTCTGAGTCAAAACACCGACTACCAGTGTACCGTCCTCGATCAGGCTGATCGTACCGTGTTTCAACTCGCCGGCAGCATATGCCTCTGAGTGAACATAACTGATCTCTTTCATCTTCAGGCTTCCCTCAAGGCTGATCGCATAATCTATGCCGCGTCCGATAAAGAAAATATCTCTTGCATTTGCATATTTGCTGGCAAACCACTGAATACGTTCTTTATCCTCAAGAATCTTCTGGATTTTTCCCGGAAGAGTATTCAACTCTCCGATCAATTCATTGCTGCGCTCCTCTGTGATCAGGTCTTTCACCTGTGCGGCACGCATAGCGATCAGATACATGGCGATCAGCTGTGTGCTGTACGCTTTTGTTGTAGCCACCGAAATTTCCGGACCTGCATAGGTATAAAGAACATAATCACTCTCCCTGGCGATACTTGAACCGACCACATTTACCACGCCGAGAACCGGTACGCCTTTTTCCCTGGCCAGACGCAGGGCAGCCAGACTGTCTGCAGTCTCACCGGACTGGGATACCACGATCACGAGAGAATTTTTCACCAGCTTCGGATTGCGGTAACGGAATTCCGATGCCAGATCCACTTCAACCGGAATGTCTGCCAGATCTTCCAACACATACTTCCCAACAATACCCACATGATACGCGGAACCGCATGCTACGATATAGATCCTCTCCAGATTCTGTAATATCTCGTCTGTCAGGCCGGTCTCAGAAAAATCGATCACGCCGTCTTTTACATATGCTCCGATGGTGTCCTGAACGGCCTTTGGCTGTTCATGAATCTCCTTTAACATGAAATGCTCATATCCGCCTTTTTCTGCGGCTTCTGCATCCCATTTGATCTCAACCATTTCTTTTTCGATCTCTTCCTGATCCAGATTATAGAAATGGATTTCATCCTTTGTCAACTCCGCAATTTCAAGGTTGCCGATATAATATACCTTTCTCGTTCTATCCAAAATAGCCGGAACATCAGAAGCGATCAGGGAACCTCCCTCACTGCGTCCGATGATCAGCGGGCTGTCTTTACGTGCAGCAAAAATTTTACCCGGGAAATCCCGAAACATGATTCCAAAAGCGTAGGAACCGCGGATCCGGAGCATCGCAGTTGCAATCGCCTCCAGAGGCGTTCCGGTCTTTTTATAATAATAATCAACCAGTTTGGTAACCACTTCCGTATCGGTCTGAGAATAGAATGTGTAACCTTTTTTCAACAGTTTTTCTTTTAACTCCTGAAAATTCTCAATAATTCCATTGTGTACCAACACAACTGATTTCTCATCCGAACAGTGTGGATGTGCATTTATCTCGGACGGTTCCCCGTGAGTTGCCCAACGGGTATGGCCAATGCCGCATGTACCGATCACCGCATTTCCCCCGTCAGTCTTCTCTATCAGCGGCTTCAAACGCCCCTTCGCCTTGACAATCTCAATGTTTCCCGTGTCTTCATTACGAACAGAGATTCCCGCCGAATCATAACCGCGATATTCCAGTTTGGATAAACCGGATAACAAAATCGGTGCTGCCTGTTCTGTTCCAATGTAACCTACGATTCCACACATACTTTCAAAACTCCTTTACAATTTTTAACAGCATAACTATACCACAACTAATGCCATATTTACAATCCTTTAAGGATTTTGTAACAATTCCAGCGCCTTCTGAATCTGATTGTCGAACTCATAGCTGTAAGAATCATCCTCGCCGCCCAGAAATTCATAATCGATTACCACATCCGGCTCAATACCAATATCCTGGATACATGTGCCGCCGGGTGTGAAATACCGGTTTGTTGTGATCTTAAACGCACTTCCGTCTTTCATGGAACGGATTGTCTGGACAACCCCTTTTCCATACGTCGTTGTGCCGACAATTGTCCCCGCATTTCTGTCCTGGACAGCCCCTGCAAATATCTCAGACGCACTGGCGCTGTTGCCATCTACAAGTACTACCAGCGGTATATCAAGAGATTTCTTATCCGTGGATTTATATTCCACCCTGTCTCCGTCTTTATTCTCCGTGTATACAAGCAGTCCTTCCGGCAAAATCTCATCCAGCATGTCGCACACTGCATCCAACATTCCTCCGGGATTTGCCCGCAGATCCACGATCAGGGATTTCATTCCCTGGCCTTCCAGTTCCTCCAGGGCGTCCGCAAACTGCTCCGGCGTGGATTCTGTAAATTCTGTCACGTCAATATATCCAGTCTCTCCCATCATCTCACTTGTGACCGTCGGCAAAACAAGGCTTCTGCGCTCTATGTCAAACTCCAGATTTTTTCCCTCACCCGGACGGTAGACCGTCATATGTACGGATGTACCTTCCTCGCCGCGGACATGGCTGACAAACTCTGTCAGATCCATTTCATTTGCCTCATACTCATCTGCGGATATGATCAGATCGCCTTCCAAAAGGCCTGCTTCCTTTGCAGGAGAACCGTCATATACATGTATGATCGTCACTGTCTTTGTCTCCGCATCCTGCTGCAGGCTGGCGCCAATCCCGCAATATGTACCGGAAACCGTACTCTCATACATCTCTGCATATTCTTCTGCCGTATAATACTGGGAATAGACGTCCAGGTTTTCAAAAAGTCCCGCATACAGTCCCTCTTTCAGATCTTGAATATCCACATCTTCATAATAGGTTTCCTGAATATACTGCGCTAACGCATCGATTTTTGCCTCTGTCTGTTTATCCAAAACAGTATTTCCAGAAGATGCTCCATAATGCAAGAAGGAAGCCACATTTGTGCTCACAAAGAACAGGGCTGCCGCCACAATAATTCCTACCGCAAAACCTTTTCCAAATCCTGATCTTCCTTTTTTTACGCGACGCGATGGTTTCTTTTCATTTTTTTCCGGAATCTGCTCCTGCTGTTCTTCCTGATTCATTCCTGCCGCTCTCCTTAAATTTTAATTTTTTTACAGATAATTTCCCGGATCCACATATTTTCCATTTAACTGCACCCCGAAATGCAGATGCGGTCCGGTGGAAATACCGGTACTTCCCACTTTCGCGATCGTTTGGCCGCGTGTCACGCTCTGTCCTCTCGACACAAGCAGAGAAGAACAGTGTTCATATATCGTATACAGTCCGCCTCCATGGCTTAAGATCACATAATTGCCAAGTACGCTGCTATAGCCGGCAGTAGTCACCACTCCATCCGCTGCCGCTACGATAGATGCACCTGACGACGCGCCGATATCATACCCTTGATGATAGGTGGTCGCTCCCGCTGTCGGAGCATCCCGATATCCAAATCCACTCGTTATGCGCGTGCTGGATGGACAGGGCCATGTAAAAACGCCGCCCGTATAAGAACTGCTCGTGTTTACATTTGACGATGATCCGGAACTGCCTGAACTGGAAGACGATGTACTTCCGGAACTGCCCGAACCGGATGTCGATGTATTTTCGGAACTGCCCGAACCGGATGTCGATGTACTGCCCGAAGATTCATTCTCACTACCGCTGTTATTCTGCTCCTGCTGTGCTTCGGCCGCTTTGCGCGCTTCCTCTGCCTTCCGTGCCTCCTCTTCTTTCCGTGCCTCTTCCTCTCTTCGTGCCTGTTCTTCTGCCGCCAGAATTTCCTGGATCAGCTGATTTTCCGCATCAATCTCCATCTGATATTGGGCCGCTTCGTTCTGGGCGTCCGTAAGCCCCTGCTGCACGGCGGCAAGCTGGTTTTCTTTCTCCGCCATCAGCAGATTGACTGCTTCCTGCTCTTCCTCCAACTCTGTCTTGAGATTCTCCAAATCCTCCTTATCCCGTCGGATCGTTTCCTCCGAATCTTTGATTTCCTGCTGTATTTCCTGATACTCATTCAGCATTTTGCGGTCATACTGCACGATTGCAGATACATACTCCGCCTGTTTCAAAAATTCGGCAAAACTCTTGGATGTAATAAAAAGTTCCAGATAAGAGGTTCCCGTATTCTCATACATATATCGTATGCGCACTTTCATATTTTCATACTGCTGCGCTTCCTGTTCCCGGGCGGCCTGCAGCTGCTCCTCCGCATTTTCCAGTTCCTTATTTTTCTCTTCCGTCTGCGCTTCCAGCTCTGATATTTTTTCCGAGATTCCCGTCAGTCTCTGGTCCAGTTCCTCTACTGCGCTCTCGATATCTCCCTTATCCTCTTTGAGTTTATCTATCAAAGCTTCCGCTTCCTTCAGGTCACTTTCCAACGCTTCTTTCTTCTGCTGTGCATCTGAAATACTCCCGGAAGCGGCAGAAGCGCCGATACTCCCGGCGCTAAACGCCAGAAGTACCGCCGCCATGGCTAATGCTGCAATTTTCTTTATCCGCATTTTCATCACGATATCTCCCGTATAATTCTCATTCTATACATTGATATGTTTGCGTACTGTCACCCAGCTTCCAATATAGCCGATTCCCACTCCAAGAATCAGGCTGACCGGAACCAGAATCTGAAATACTGCCTGTACCGGCACAAACGTGATCAGATTGTTCAGGAAGCCAAAACGTTCGCCTACATAGTAAATAATTTTTCCATATCCTGTATATAAAATAAACAGAGGGATGGCAGCGCCGATCAATCCGATCAGAATTCCTTCCACAATAAACGGAGAACGCACAAAGAAATCTGTCGCTCCGATAATCTTCATAATACCGATTTCCTCCCTCCGCACTGCAATACCGGTGCGGACTGTGTTGCTGATGAGGAACACGGCCACACAGATCAATATCAGGATAATTGCCGCTGATACAATACCCATGAGCCGGTTAAAATCGGTCAGTGTGTTAGCTACCATCTCTGACTGGCGCACTCTTCCCACATGATCCAGCCCTTCCAGAAAGCTTACCAGTTCACTCTGCTGTGATATGTCCTCCATGTAAATCTCGTAATTTGCCTCATTGGCAAGCGGATTATCTAAATCAAAACTGGATGCGGTGTCCGCATCACCGTTAAAATATTCCATCTTAAACTCATCCCACGTCTCTTCCGCAGACTTGTAAACAAAGCTCGACACTTCCGGCCTGTCTGCGATTTCCCGTCCGATGGCGTCAATCTGTTCCTGAGTGACATCCTCGTCAAAAAACACTGTGACTGCCACTCCGGACTCCACATCACGCACTACATGTTCAAAATTCACTATGATCGCATAAAACATGCCAAACATAAAAATGCAGGCTGCCATTGTCGCTATGGATGCTATGGAAAACATTTTGTTTGTCCAAATATTTTTGATTCCCTGTCTGATCGTATATCCAAATGTACTAATTTTCATCGTCAGCACCACCTATCTTCGTATCACTCACCACATGTCCCTGCTGCAGTTTAATGACACGCTTCTTCATTGCTTCCACAATTTCCATATTGTGGCTTACTACAAGTACTGTTGTTCCCCTCTGGTTAATCTCCTCCAACAGACGCATGATCTCCCATGCATTGTTGGCGTCAAGGTTACCCGTCGGCTCGTCCGCCAGCAGGATCTTCGGTTCATTGATCAAGGCTCTCGCAATTGCCACACGCTGCTGCTCACCGCCGGAAAGTTGATTCGGCTTTGATTTATACTTTGCCGCGAGTCCCACCATAGAGAGAACTCTCGGTACTTTTTTCTTGATAGATCGGTTCGGTGCGGAAATAATACGCTGTGCAAACGCTACATTTTCATAGACGTTCCTGTCCTTCAGCAGCCGGAAATCCTGAAATACGCAGCCGATATTTCTGCGGTAACGCGGAGCCTGTCTCCGGGAAACCTGGGATAATACCTTATCATTTACAACAATCGTGCCGGAAGTCGGTTCCAGTTCCTTTAACAATAATTTGATCAATGTGGATTTTCCGGACCCGCTGTCACCTACTACAAACACAAACTCTCCGGCGTCAATATGGATATTGACATCTTCCAAAGCCGGAACGCCCTCTATGTAAGCCTTGCTTACGTTTTTTAATGTAATCATTTTTTCCTCCTGTATCTAACAATACTCCGTCTGTCATATTTGCGCAAAGTGGGGGCACGAAATGCTCGATTTGTGCCCCCAAACACTTAATAATCCAATGTTTCCATATATCTCATGTATTTCACAACCATCAATGCTATCTTAAATGTGATCGCATCCTCAAACACACGAAGGTCTAATCCGGTGCTCTTCTGAAGCTTATCCAGCCTGTATACCAGGGTATTACGGTGTATATAGAGCTGTCTGGATGTCTCAGAAACATTTAAGCTG
>CAZJSI010000169.1:0-6687 GCA_964548675.1 uncultured Eubacterium sp.
GTGCACGTTCCGGGCTGCCTGATGGATCGTCTTTGTAAACAATTCATAATCCATAAAATGAGAACAGGAGCAGGTTGCCAGATAGCCGCCCGGTTTCACCAACTTCATTCCTCTCAGATTAATCTCCCGGTATCCCTTTATGGCATTTTTTATCGAATTTCGGGATTTTGTAAAAGCCGGCGGGTCCAAAATGACCACATCAAACTTCCGCCCCTCTTTTTCCAACTTCGGAAGCAGTTCAAATACATCTGCGCAGACAAACTCTACCTTGTCCTCTAGGCCGTTCAGCTCCGCATTTTTCCTCGCCTGATTGCATCCCAGCTCGGAGGCATCCACGCCAATGACATGGGCTGCCCCGGCTGCTCCGGCATTTAACGCAAAAGAACCTGTATGGGTAAAGCAATCCAACACTTCCGCTCCTTTACACAGACGCTGAATCGCCAGACGGTTATATTTCTGATCCAGGAAAAATCCGGTCTTCTGTCCGTCTTTCACATCTACAATATAACGCACGCCATTTTCTATGATTTCCACATCCGTATCAAAGGACTCCCCGATAAAACCTTTTACCCGTTCCATCCCCTCATTCAGACGGACTTTGGCGTCGCTGCGCTCATAGATACCGCGGATCACAATTCCATCCTCCAAGAGAATTTCCCTTAAAATCCGCAGAATTGTCTCCTTCATTTTGTCAATGCCCAACGCCAGCGACTCCACCACCAACACATCCGAAAATTTATCAATTACCATACCCGGCAGGAAATCCGCCTCTCCAAACACGATCCGGCAGCTCGACGTATCCACTGTTTTTTTCCGATACTCCCATGCGTCCCTAAGACGCATCCGCAAAAATTCCTCATCGATAACAGTATCAGTCCTCCGGGTCATCATCCGGATACGGATTTTTGAATTTTGATTGATAAATCCCTTTCCCATCGGATAACCGTCAAAATCATGTATCAGAACGATATCCCCATTTTGAAAATGTCCGGTAATAGAAGCGATCTCATTGTCATAGACCCACATACCGCCGGACTTGATCGTGCGCCCCTCGCCTTTTTTCAGGGTTACGATCGCCAAATTTGCCTTTTCTAATACTTCCAATTTTCTATCCTCTCCCATAATCTGATCTGAATTTACAGAGCATCTCATTTGTCAGTGAAAAATTATCCGGTTTCTCAAAAATTTCCTCCGGAGCCACCCATTTTGCCATCGCCAGTTCCTCTTCCTCTATGACGATCTCATCCGATCCGTCCAACTCACAGAAAAAACCAAACAACAGGCTCTCAGAAAACGGCCATGGCTGACATTTGTAATAGCAAAGGTTTTTCACATGAAGGTGAGCTTCCTCATACACTTCCCGGGCCACCGTCTCTTCTATCGTCTCGCCAACCTCCGCAAATCCGGCGATCAAAGCATAATGGTCTGTAAATCCGCCCCGATATTGACTGACCAGTATTTTGCCATCATGGATCACGCCCACGATGACGCAGGGACAGATTTTCGGATATTCCATCTGCCCGCAGGATGGGCAGCGCATCATACGCTCCCGCCCGTCCGGAACCATCGGCGTTCCGCACCTCCCGCAAAAACGGTGAGCATCATACCAACGCCCAAGCTGCATTGCCACCAGCCCCGCATAGATGAGATGCTGTGGGCCTCCACGCCGCAGATATGTCATCTTTTCATACCGGTAGCCCTTCAACTCCAGATCCCGGCACAGGAAAAAATGGCTTCTCCCGATAGAAAATAAATATGTAAATGCATACTCCGAACGATATTGCTCCGGCAGATCCCCAAAAACAGGGAATTGGATTTCGCTCTTCTCTCCTGCAAGCAAGATCTGTTCCTGTTTTAAACTGATTACAATATCCTCTTCCTCCGGCTGCACATTGTGATACGCGTTGTCAAAATGCAGTGGTGCCAAATCCTGTATCATAATTATCTTATCTCCTAACCTTCTATACTGATTTACAGTTTACCCTAAAAGCCGCCTCTTAACAAGTACACTCGGATTGTTTTTCTAAAGTAATTTATCCATACCGGCTGTAAAATTTATTCTGAAGAGCATCACACAATTTCAACAAACGCATATGATAGGGAAAAAGGGATCTTACTATGTTCCACTATACTTCTCATCACATCCTGCTTAATATCTTAAGCGGAAATCATCCTCAAGCGCTTGCCTGGATTGCCGGAAATGCACAATATCCCAAGCTGAACGGCATGGTGAAATTTTATACAATTCCCTATGACGGCATTATTATTGAAGCCGAAATCTTTAATCTTCCCGACAGTATGGAAGGTAACACAAGCTCATTCTTCGGCTTTCATATTCATGAACACGGGGACTGTTCCGATAACTTTCAAAATACCGGAGATCACTATAATCCCACCGGTGCAGCCCACCCCTTTCACGCCGGAGATATACCTCCTCTGATGTCAAATCAGGGCTATGCATGGATGGCCTTTTATGACACCCGGGTCACCATTCCCGAAATTTTGAATAAGGCCGTCGTAATCCACCGGATGCCGGATAATTTTACCACCCAGCCATCCGGAGACTCCGGAGAAAAGATTGGCTGTGGAGTAATCCGCCCACTGGAACGCTGATAATAAAAAGCCACGCAAAAGGCTGCGCCGATTGCATGGCTTTTTCCAATCCGCTATCGTCAACAATTCTTTTAGTAACCAAAAGTTCCCGCCAGCGACTCATCATCATCAATCCAATCCTGCACCGATACCAGACGAAACTCATCTTTACTGTCCCTGATATAAACCTTCTCAATCCCCGCATTGATGATCATGCGCTTACACATGGAACAGCTGCTGGAATTTTTCACATATTCTCCCGATCCGACTTCCTTTCCGACAAGATACAGCGTACTGCCGATCATTTTGCCTCTGGAAGCGCTTATAATGGCGTTGGCTTCCGCATGGACGCTCCTGCAAAGTTCGTACCGTTCCCCTCTGGGCACATTCATCTTCTGCCGAATACAGATTCCCAGGTCCGAACAGTTTTTTCGTCCTCTAGGCGCCCCCACATATCCCGTGGAGATAACCTCGTCATTTTTCACGATGACCGCTCCATAGTGCCTGCGCAGGCAGGTTCCCCTCTGCGCCACAATTTCTGCCAGATCCAGATAATAATTAATCTTATCTCTTCTTTCCATCGCAAATTCCTCCTCGTTCTGAACTTATCATAACATCGGAGAGAGCTCATGTAAATCTTAAAATTTCTCCTGCTGCACTATGTAAGAAAAGTGTGCTTCGCACAGCTTTTCCACAGGACACTTCGTAGTGTTCCGCGCGCGTAGCTGCGCATCGTTTTGCCATAGATATCTTGTATCATAGGAATTTTCCTATGATACAAGATATTCGCCGGCAAGTTCTTCCAACCCGTCCGGATTTTTCTCATTCCAGGAAGCAAAATCCAGTTTACTCTCCGCCACAGTTTGTCCCAGTTTCACCAAAAATTCGGGTATCTTTTCTTCCAATACCGTGCCAAGCTCCCGTCCCATTCGTTCCTTTCCCTGACACTCTTCTCCATTTATATAAAGCACAAATGCCGGGCATACTTTACCGTCAATATTTTTCACTGCCCCACGGAAACCGATCGCCCCCGTCTGATGGGTCCCACAGGAGGACGGGCAGCCTGAGATATGGATCTGCGGCAATGCTCCATCCGGAATTTTTGCTTTTCTCACTGCATCCACGCAGGCCTGAAGCAGCCCCTGTGAATCCCGGAGTCCTACCTGGCAGATACCCGCGCCGATACAGCTCACACTCATTTCAAATACACTCCGGGCGCTGTCCGGAGTCGCTTTCAGCACTTTCTCAACTTCTTCCCCTGTCAGATTGATAATATAGGCCGTCTCATCCGGCGCCAGACGCAGCTCCACCTCATCCATATCCCTGATCACATCGCTCAACGCACAGATGCTCTCTGTTTCTGGCTGGCCTCCAACCGGATGCCATACTACCGTATAGAGTCCATTCTGTTTCTGCGGCAGTATTCTCTTTCCTGAAACACGGGTTCCGTCCTCTGTCTTTTTCACATCCTCCGCCTCCACAGAAATGGTCAGATCTTCGCCGGAATTCAGCACTTCCTGCAATTTTAACCGGTATGCTTCAATATATTGCTCCGGTCCTCCCAGAACATCCTGCATATAGCGGGTTCTGGCTTTTCCGCGGTTCTGATAATTTCCATAAGCCCGGAATGTCAGCCACATTGCCTTGACATAATATAAAATTTTCTCCGGCTCGATTCCCTCTGCCACTTTCACGCCGAACCGGGCGTTATTTCCAAGTCCGCCCGCACTATATACGTCAAATTTCCCTTCCGGAGCAGCCACAAATCCCAGATCACGGTATGTCGCATGCGTCAGATTTTTCGGGGAATTGGAAAATCCCACTTTCAGCTTACGGGGCATCTTCTCAGCATGAATGAAATTCAGCAAATATTCACCCGCTGCCTCCGCCCATGGCCTCACATCAAAATACTCATCCTGTTCCGCGCCGGACAACGGAGAGCACATGACATTTCGCGGAAAATCTCCGCCTCCGCCCATAATAATGATCCCTGCATCCAAAGCCGCTTCCATAATGCTGCACAGAGCTTCCTGCTGCAGATCATGGAGTTGTATCGTCTGGCAGGTTGTAAAATGCACCCTTTTTATATTATATTTACGAATAGCATCCGCAACAAAAGCAAGTTTTTCCTTTGTCACGCGGCCGGCGGGCATACGCAGGCGCAGCATACTGGCCTTGCCGCCCTTTTGGGCATAGCTCCCAAATTTTCCTGAAAATCCTTTATACTCCGCCTTACTCATTTCTCCTGTATAAAATAACGCTGTCTTTTCTTTAAATTCCGGCAGCTCCTTTTTCCATAACTGCACATCAACTACATTCATATCCATTCTCCTTTCAAGATGTTTTTTTTAGTTTACTACACCGAGAAAACGTTTTCAAACCATATTGTAAAAAAATCCTGTTTTTTACAGGGAAAACAGTGAAATCCTTGTTATTTTTTTATCCATACTTGCATTTTTTCAGAATCAATGCTAGACTAAGTTAAGATTCTAACCATAAGGTTCGCCTGAAGGAAAGATGGTCCAATCAAATAAGCACTTTTACACAATATACCCCTGCACTATTCTGGCAGGATATTTGTGTAGTTTTGAATGTTGACCATATCTTTCCGGATATGGTTTTTTTATGTCATAAGGAAAGTTCCTGTTGTTTTGAGGTAAAAAGCATATGACTTTCCGGTGATTTAGTATAACCTGATTTCGGAGGAAAATAATTATGTATGATGTAAAATCAATGAAAGCAGAAGAATTCATCAGCGATGAAGAGATCAACGCTACCCTGCAGTGGGCAGAAGAAAACAAAGACAATTCTGCACTCGCTCTGGAATATGTGGAAAAAGCCCGCAATTTAAAAGGACTTTCCCACAGAGAAGCGGCACTGATCCTTGTAAACGAGGATCCGAAAGTAACAGAAAAGATCTTTGAGGCGGCAAAGGAGATCAAGGAAGCCTTTTACGGCAATCGTATCGTTATGGTAGCGCCTCTGTACCTCTCCAACTACTGTGTCAATGGATGCGTATACTGTCCATATCACAAGAAAAATCAGAACATTGTCCGCAAAAAACTGACCCAGGAAGAATTGAGGGCAGAGGTTATCGCCCTGCAGGATATGGGGCACAAACGTCTTGTCCTGGAATCCGGTGAGGATCCTGAAAACAACCCGATTGAATACATCCTTGAATGTATCCACACAATCTATTCCATCAAACACAAAAACGGTGCGATCCGCCGTGTCAATATCAACATTGCGGCCACCAGCGTTGAAAATTACCGCAAATTGAGAGATGCGGAAATCGGAACTTATACCCTGTTCCAGGAGACATACAACAAAGCGCAGTATGAGAGGCTTCATCCGTCAGGACCGAAGAGCGATTACACATACCATACCGAAGCTATGGACCGCGCAATGCAGGGCGGCATCGACGATGTGGGAATCGGCGTATTATTCGGCTTAAACCTTTACAAATATGATTTTGTCGGCATGTTAATGCACGCAGAGCACCTGGAGGCTGCATTTGGCGTTGGACCGCATACGATCAGCGTGCCCCGCTTAAGAGATGCTGACGACGTGGATTCATCCAAGTTTAAAAATGGTATCAGCGACGAATTGTTCCTGAAGATCACAGCCCTGATACGTATTGCAGTTCCCTATACGGGAATCATCATCTCAACCCGTGAGTCAAAGGAATCCAGAGAAAAACTGCTCCAGATCGGAGTAAGCCAGATGAGCGGCGGCTCCCGCACCACAGTAGGCGGATATACGATCGCCCGTGAAGATGCGGAAAACTCTGCCCAGTTTGAACTGGATGACTCCCGTGAATTGTGGGAAGTTGTCGACTGGCTGATGGATTGCGGACATATCCCGTCATTCTGTACCGCCTGTTATCGCGCGGGCCGTCAGGGTGACCGCTTCATGCCGCTTGTGAAAGCCGGAAAGATCAAAGACTGCTGTCTGCCAAACGCTCTGATCACTTTAAAGGAATATCTGGTGGACTATGCGACACCGGAAGTACGCGCAAAAGGCGAAAAGATGATCGACAACGAACTGCCGAACATTTTAAGCGACAAAGTCCGCGAAAAAGTAATATCCTATTTA
>CAZJSI010000170.1:0-6494 GCA_964548675.1 uncultured Eubacterium sp.
AAGTTTATGATGTTGGGCTGAGCCGGTGGTTCTGATTGCGTCATAAGAAAGTGCGTCTCATGACATAAAAGCATTTCGCACAAAGGATCCGCAGCTGCGCGCGGGATATAAGGCCGTGTAATATCTGTATGCCCGACAGCAGAGTGAAAAGAAATGGTTGATGTTATTCTCCGAATTCGTTACAATAAGGAAGAGACGAAAGGAAGAGTTGGATGAATTTCAAAGAGCACAAGATAGACATCGTGGAGACTGGCAGCATCGCGGAAGAACTCGGCATTGAACCGGGGGATGTGCTGCTTGCTGTCAATGGTAAGGCAATCCAGGATGTATTTGATTATCATTTTCTTATCAATGATGATGCACTGACCGTTTTAGTCCGAAAACCTGACGGACAGGAATGGGAGCTGGAAATAGAAAAAGATTACTATGAAGATCTGGGGATCGGTTTTGAAAATGGCCTGATGGATGACTATAAATCCTGCTATAACAAATGTATTTTCTGTTTTATCGACCAGATGCCGCCAAATATGCGGGAAACTTTGTATTTTAAAGACGATGATTCAAGGCTTTCCTTTTTGCAGGGGAATTATGTGACTCTGACAAATATGAAGGAAGAAGATGTGGAGAGGATTATCACTTATAAGCTGGCGCCGATCAATGTATCCGTACACACGACAAATCCGGAGCTTCGCTGTGAAATGCTCCATAACCGTTTTGCGGGAGAGGCGCTGGACAAGATACGCAGATTTTATGAGGCGGGCATTGAGATGAATGGGCAGATCGTTCTCTGTAAGGGCATTAACGACGGAGCGGAATTGGAGCGGAGTATCCGTGATCTCTCCGGGTATCTGCCTTATATGGAAAGTCTTTCCGTTGTCCCGGTGGGATTGACAAAATACAGAGAAGGTCTGTATCCGCTGGAACCTTTTGAGAAAGAGGATGCCAAAAAGGTGCTTTCAATTATCCATAAATGGCAGAAGATCTGCTATGAAAAGCACGGAAGCCATTTCGTCCATGCCGGGGATGAATGGTATCTGCTGGCGGAGGAGCCGTTTCCGCCGGAAGAAAATTATGATGGGTATATACAGTTGGAAAACGGCGTTGGAATGATGCAGCTTCTGCAGAGTGAATTTGAAGCATGTCTGGAGGAAGAAAGGGAAAACCGGAAAACGCATTTTGGGCCGCCAAGGGAAAGATTTGTGAGGGGGCGGTATAAAGAGCGTCCGTTTTTGCTCGGAATTGGAGTGGGAAAGCAAAAAAAGGCGCAAAAAAATTCCGGAAAATCAGAATTATCGGGGAAGGAATACCGTACCATATCCATTGCGACCGGAAAATCGGCGGCGCCGCTGCTGCGAAAGCTGTCCGCGGAGTTTATCTGCCAGCATCCGGATACAAAGATTCTCGTCTATGACATTACAAATCGATTTTTTGGGGAGCGGATCACTGTCTCCGGACTTTTGACAGGGCAGGATCTGAAGGCTCAGCTGACAGGCCGGGAGTTGGGAGAAAAACTGCTGCTTCCCTGTAACCTGTTGCGCAGCGGTGAGGAGGTTTTTCTGGATGATATGACGCTGGCGGAACTGGAAAATGCTTTACAAGTTCCGATTCATATTGTAAAATCAGACGGACAGTGCCTGTACGAGGAATTATTAAATTGAACACAGTTTTTATGACGTTCATGCAAAGTAAATGCACACGACTGCACAGGAAAATTGCTGTTTTGCAGCCGGCGCAATAGTAATAAGAAGAGAGGTAAAATGATGAGTAAACCAGTTGTAGCGGTTGTCGGACGCCCGAATGTGGGAAAATCCACATTGTTTAATGCTCTGGCAGGAGAGCGCATCTCCATTGTGAAGGATACGCCGGGCGTTACGAGAGACCGCATTTATGCAGATGTTGAATGGCTGAATTATACATTTACGATGGTCGATACCGGTGGTATTGAACCGGATACAAAAGACATTATTTTGTCACAGATGCGGGAGCAGGCGGAGATTGCCATTGCAACAGCGGATGTGATTCTGTTTATGACAGATGTCAGACAGGGGCTTGTGGATGCGGACGCAAAAGTGGCAGATATGCTGCGCCGTTCCCAAAAGCCGATTATCCTGATCGTTAATAAGGTAGACAGTTTTGAAAAATATATGCCGGATGTGTATGAGTTTTATAATCTCGGAATCGGTGATCCGATCCCAATCTCGGCGGCTTCACGCCTCGGAATCGGCGATATGCTCGAAGAGGTTGTAAAATATTTCCCGGATGGCAGCGCCGAGGAAGAAGAGGATACACGTCCGAAAGTTGCAATTGTGGGAAAACCGAATGTAGGAAAATCTTCTATGATAAACAAGCTTGTCGGGGAAAACCGCGTTATCGTGTCAGATATTGCCGGAACGACCAGAGATGCGATCGATACGGAGATCAAATATAACGGCAAAGAGTATATTTTCATTGATACGGCGGGATTGCGGCGAAAGAACAAGATTAAAGAGGAAATTGAGCGTTACAGTATTATCCGCGCCGTCACTGCCGTGGAGCGGGCTGATGTGGTCATCCTTGTCATCGATGCGACAGAGGGGGTTACCGAGCAGGATGCAAAAATTGCCGGGATTGCCCATGAACGCGGTAAGGGTATTATCATTGCGGTCAATAAATGGGATGCCATTGAGAAGGATGACAAGACGATTTATAAACATACAAACCGTATCCGTGAGATTTTGAGCTTTATGTCTTATGCGGAGATCATGTTTGTCTCCGCCAAGACAGGGCAGCGCATGACGAAAATGTTTGATATGATCGACATGGTCCTGGAAAATAATGCAATGCGCATTGCAACCGGGGTGCTGAATGAGATCATGACGGAGGCAGTCGCTATGCAGCAGCCGCCGTCAGACAAGGGAAAACGCCTGAAATTGTACTATATTACACAGGCCGCCGTCAAACCGCCAACTTTTGTTATTTTTGTAAACGATAAAGAACTGATGCACTTTTCCTATACGCGATATCTGGAAAACCGGATTCGTGATACTTTTGGATTTAAAGGGACGGCGCTGAAATTTATCATCCGTGAGAGAAAGGAAGATTGATTATGATAGTAAGTCGGATCATTGGCCTTGTGTTAGGCTATATATTTGGCCTGTTCCCAACCGGAGTATTATATGGAAAGGCGCATCATATAGATATCAGACAGCATGGGAGCGGAAATGCGGGAATGACAAATTCCCTGCGGGTACTTGGCTGGAAAGCCGGAGTGATTGTTTTTTTCGGAGACTGCCTGAAGGCGGTTGCCGCCATGGCGATCATCTGGTATGTATTTAAAGACAAATATCCGGATGCGGTAAAACTGTTAGAACTATATGCGGGCTTTGGCGCGGTTCTGGGACATAATTTTCCTTTTTATATGAAATTTAAGGGAGGAAAGGGGATTGCCAGCAGTGTGGGCATTGTCTTTTCATTTGACTGGCGGATGGTTCCGATCTGTGCGATATTGTTTTTCGCATCGGTTGTTCCAACGGGATTCATGTCCCTCGGTTCTCTGGGAATCTTAAGCGGCTTTTTTGTTCAGACTATCGTGTTCGGACAGCTTGGGATGCTGAAAGTAGGGGCACAATTTCTGCCGGAAATATATGTGTTATCTGCAATTTTAACAGGAATGGCTTTCTGGCAGCATCGGGCTAACTTAAAACGCCTTGCCAGCGGAACGGAAAATAAATTCCGGCCGCCCAAAAAAGAGAAAGCATAGACGGGAAAGAAGACAGGAGGAGTAAAATGGCTGAAGTTGGTGTGATTGGAGCAGGAAGCTGGGGCACGGCCCTGGCGGTTGTTTTGACAAATAACGGACATAAGGTGACGGTTTGGTCCATTTTGGAGGAAGAAGTAGAGATGCTTTCCACGAAGAGGGAGCACAAAGATAAGCTTCCCGGGGTAAAAATACCGGAAAGTATCGATTTTACGACAGATCTGCAGGCTGCCGTTACGGATAAGGAGATGATCGTGCTTGCTGTACCGTCTCCTTTTATCAGGAATACGGCCCACAAAATGGCTCCCATGATAAAAGAAGGACAACTGATCGTAACAGTGTCGAAAGGAATAGAAGAAAATACTCTTATGATCCAGACGGACATCGTGGAGGATGAAATCCCACAGGCAGAGGTGGCGGTCCTTTCCGGGCCGAGCCATGCGGAGGAAGTGGGAAGAGAGCTTCCGACGACTGTAGTTGCAGGGGCAAAATCGAAAAAAACAGCGGAAATTGTTCAGAGTTATTTTATGAATGAGGTATTTCGTGTTTATACAAGTCCGGATATGCTTGGTATAGAACTGGGAGCTTCCCTGAAAAATGTGATCGCTCTCGCGGCCGGTATGGCGGATGGACTTGGTTTCGGAGATAATACGAAAGCGGCGCTGATCACTCGCGGCATTAAGGAAATAGGCCGTTTGGCGTTGGCCATGGGAGCGAATGTGGAGACCTTAAGCGGTCTGTCAGGAATCGGTGACCTGATCGTTACCTGCGCAAGTAAACACAGCCGGAACCGTAAGGCGGGAATGTTGATAGGCCAGGGATATTCCATGCAGGAAGCCATGGATGAAGTTAAGATGGTAGTGGAAGGCGTGTATTCTGCGAAAGCTGCGATCGCGTTGGCAGAAAAGTATCATGTGGACATGCCGATCATAGAGCAGGTAAACGAAGTACTATTCCATGGACAGCCCGCGAAAGCGGCGGTACTTGAACTGATGATGCGGGATAAAAAATCTGAAAATGAAGAGCCGTCCTGGTAAAATGTTGAGGGAAAACTATGATAAAATGTGGAAAATGCGGGAAACTGTATGATTATAACAAATATGAGGGAATCTGCCCGAAATGCGCCAGATATAACAGGCCTGACAGCCGGGCGGAGATGGAACAGGATCTGCATGATCGATATGACAGCAATCCTAACATGCATGCGGCGCAAAGAGAGAGGAGTTTTGAGAGCAGAAATTTCGAAAGCAGAAGTTCTGTAAGAGGAAATTCCGGAAACAGGAACAGATGGGCAAAGGTTATTGCCATTCTGGCGGTGATTATCTGTGCGGTATCGGTTATTGGTACGGTTGCCATAGAATTTTTCCAGAAGCAGATCATATCGTTGGTTGATGAACTGGAGGGATGGGGAGATAACACTTTTGATAATATCGATGACGCCTGGCAGGAGGATGATACCTGGTACGCGGATGATGAAATGGCCGTAAACAGACGGGAAGAAATTTATGTGAACTATGCGTGGTCCGATTATCTGGGAACGGAACTGGCAGACGTGGACTGGGATTCCGTGTATGTGGAGATTTCAGAGGAAGAAAAGCAGGAACTGGCCGGACTTTTGCCGGAGGATACGGAATACATGTATGGCAGCTGCGTGCTGGATGACAGAGAATGTGATTTTGAATGTTATATTTATTAGAGTGATGGAGGGAAAAATGCCGAAGATCAGAATCAGATATTTTTCAGATAAGATAAAAAGACTGGAGTATATTGACGGAAAATCCGACTGGATCGATCTGCGCGCCTCGGAGACGGTGGAGTTAAAAGCCGGAGAATTCAAATTGATCCCGCTGGGAGTTGCAATGGAACTTCCAAAGGGGTATGAGGCCCATCTTGTTCCGAGAAGTTCTGCCTTTAAGAATTATGGGATCCTCCAGACAAACAGCTGCGGGATCATTGACTGTTCTTACTGCGGGGACGAGGATATGTGGCGTATGCCGGTCTATGCGACCCGGGATACGGTGATTCGGGAAAATGACCGGATCTGCCAGTTCCGCATTGTGGAAAACCAGCCTAAAGTGGAATTTGATGAAGTAGAGTTCCTGGATAATGAAAGCCGGGGAGGCTTTGGAAGTACGGGGAAATGCTGAGAAAGCAGAGAGAGAATTAAGGAAGCAGAGTAACAGCCCCAAAATAAAGTTTTGGGGCTGTTCGGCTGTCGCCGAATATTTCCGAACAGCTGCGGTTTGCCCGGGATGCCAGCACCTCATTCAAACCGCAGCTGCCCGGAAGTACTCTGCTTGCAGCTTCGTCATTTTGTCAAAAGTGGATTCAAAATATCGTCGGATTGCTGAAAAAGAGTGACAATTGAACAGAAATACGGCATAAATGACAAGGGAAAGATAGTAATTTTGTTAAATTACCTAATGACAATTAGTTTTTTATTTGATAAAATATACTCATGAACAGAGGAAAAGCTGTTTGATAAAGAGAATTCATGGAGGGTAAAACAAAAATGGCACAATTATCATTAAAACATATCTATAAGAGATATCCAAACGGTTTTGAGGCAGTAAAAGATTTCAACCTGGAAGTTGAAGACAAAGAATTTATCATCTTTGTAGGTCCATCCGGATGTGGTAAATCTACTACACTTCGTATGGTAGCTGGTCTGGAAGAAATTTCTGAAGGTGATTTTTTCATTGACGGCAAGCGCATGAATGATGTAGAGCCGAAAGACAGAGATATCGCAATGGTATTC
>CAZJSI010000171.1:0-6416 GCA_964548675.1 uncultured Eubacterium sp.
TTATAACAAAAAAGATCCCGTATTTATGCGGGTTCTGGCGTTTCGCAAACGCCTATCTAAACTATATAAAATAAGGAGTAAACAAAATGGGATTTCGAGTTGTGTGTTATGACACACTGATTAAAAACGGCCGTATCTATGATCCGGAGCGCGGCGTAGATATGATAGGCCACATTGGAATTTTGGAACCGAATATTGCGGCAATTATCGATCCGGATAATCTGCCGGGAAAGATCTGTGCGCACCGGGTCATTGACGCCACCGGATGTTATGTGGTGCCGGGGCTGATAGACGGCCATGTTCACGTGGTGGATGGCGCATGGTTCAATTTCCCTCCGGAGAGGATGTTTGAGAGAGGGATCACCTCCTGCATCGATCTGGGAAGTGTTTCCTGGCCGGGATTTAACAGGAACCGAAAAGCATGTATCAATGATTTCCCGGCGACGATCCAGGCGGCATTGATGCTCACAGTGAATTCTGAAATAGGTTGTGCTGCTGAACTGTGGGCGGATGTGGATGCCGAGGTGGACGCCGAGAGACTGAAAGAATGTTTTGAGATCAATCAGGATATTCTGGTGGGGATCAAGATCCTGGTGGGGAGAAATGAGACTCCTACGCCGGAGCTGACACACAGAGTGTTTGCAAAAACCCGCGAGGTCTGTGATTATATCGGATGCAGGTTATTTGCACATATTGCAAATCCTGTGATTCCTGCAAAAGAATGGCTCACATATTTTAAGCCCGGCGATGTTGTCACCCATACTTACAATAAAGGAAATATTCTGGATGAAAATTACCAGGTATTGCCGGAAGTATGGGAAGCGCGGAAAAACGGTATTATTTTCGATACGGGCCGCGGCTCCAGAAACTGGAGTGTGGAGATGGCAAAACCTGCTTTTGAACAGGGATTCCTGCCTCAGATGATTACATCGGATCTGTCTGCTCTCAGCAATGATCCGTACACATCCCGTCTGAATGTCCATATGGCTGAGTGTATGGCGCTTGGGATGGAATTCAAAGATGTTCTGCGCTGTGTGACGGATGCTCCGGCAGCAGTCATGAATGATGTGAAAGTCGGGATCAAGGTGGGAAATCCGGCAAATATCAGTATTCTGAACCTGAAAGAGGGAGAAGTGACCTTTAGGGACGCTTTTGGAGTGGAATCAAAGGGAAATGTACAGGTATTGCCGGTAGCTACCGTGGTAAAAGGCAAAGTTATGTTTGACACGACAAATACAGACTATTAATGTTTCGGAGAAAACATGGGATCGGATGGGGCGGCGTGCCGCCCCTTTCCGGATTTCATTATCACAGGAAATTGCTTTGCAATATTCCTGTGATAATGAAATCCCTGCGGGAAACGATGCGCAGCTATGCGCGCGCAAGAAAAGCCGCGCTATTATATGCGCACTTGCATGAGAGGAGGAAGACAGATTGCCGACAATAGATATTACGATGCGAAAAGGATGCAGCGACGAAGCGATCGAAAAATGCTTGCTGCAGATTCCGCGGGCTGCGGAGGAAATTTTGGAAAACACAAAGGCCCGGATGCTGCGTGTAAGCGTGTTTGAGGCGGAGCCGGAGATGATTCTGCAGGACAGAGAGACGGCGGACGGGATTTTCCCTACGGTTGTGTTTACGATCGGACCGGGCAGAAGTGAAGAGGCAAAAAAGAAATTTGCTCAGAAGATCACGGATATCCTGGTGGAGAATCTGGAGTGTACCAGGGAGGAAGTGAGGGTCTATACCCTGTCCAGTGCGGGGAATCATTTTGCGATAGGCGGAAAGCCAAAGGTATTTGCAAAGCAGCCGCAGCCGAAAAAGGAGGAAAATTAAATGCCAGTACTTGCTACAATTCAGTACCCAAAGGGAAAAGATTTTCAGCATGGTGAAAATCTGACAAGATCCATTGCAGAAGTGTTGATGAAAGAGCTGGATGTAAAGCCGGAGCAGGTGAGAGTGATCGTAAGGGAGATTGACCCGAAACGTTTCAGCGCCGGCGGCGTAATGGGATATGAACTGGAAGGATTTGAACAATAAGAATATGAGAGTGAATGAAGCAAAGAAAAGATTGTATGCGGGAGAGACGATCTATGGCATTTTTGCCAATGCCATTTCCCCGGAACTGATAGAGATCATGGGAATTACGGGATTTGATTTTATCGTGGTGGACAGCGAGCATTCTTCTTCGGGACCGGAGACAAACCGGATTCTGAATATGGCAGGGGAATGCCGCGGAGTGTCCATGTTTACCAGAGTTCCGAATAAACTGGATTCCACCGTGCTGCGCCACTGCGATGCGGGAGCGCAGGGTCTTTTGGTTCCCCAGGTCAATACCCGGGAGGAGGCAGAGGGGATCGTCCGCGCCGCAAAGTATTATCCCCAGGGAATGCGGGGATTTACCATGCCGCGAAACGCGGATTATGGATTTTGTACGGGCGATTATGTAGCGCACAACAATGAAAACATGCTGATTGCCGTGCAGTGTGAAAATGTGGCGGGAGTGCCGCATGTGGGAGAGATCGCTTCGGTTGAGGGAGTGGACGTCATATTTATCGGACCTATGGATCTGACAGAATCTATGGGGATTACCGGACAGACCCAGGATCCCCGGGTAAAAGAAGTGATCGATATCGTGTTGGAAGAGACAAAGAAGCATAAGAAATATGCTGGTATTTTTGCCATGTCACCGGAGCAGGCAAAGGAATATGCAAAGATGGGATTCCGATATATCATCTGCTGCACGGATCTGATGCTGTTCGGACAGGTGTGCCAGCAGACGGTAAAAAAATTAAAAGAAGTGTAGGAGGATATTATGGGATTTAAATTATTGCCGGAAGTATTCTGGGGACCGGGAAGCCTGAACCAGTTGGCAGATATTTTAAGGAATATCGGTGCGGAGTATGTGTTGGTTGTGACGGATAAGGGCATTGTCAATGCCGGTATTGCCGGAAAAGTAATTGAAGTGGCCAGACAGGTCTGCCAGAGAACGGAAGTGTTTGATGAGATCGAGCCGGACCCGAAAGATACGACTGTAACTGCATGTGCAGATAAATATAAAAATGACAGACCGGATGCGATCGTTGCCGTTGGCGGCGGAAGCTGCATGGATTTTGGAAAAGCTGTGAATGTACTGCTCTATAACGACGGAACGATCCAGGATTACAAAAATCAGTGGGATGCGATCCCGAATCTGACCGGTACACTGGTGACGATCCCGACGACGGCGGGAACTGGATCGGAACTGACGGACTTTGCGGTTATCTCTGATACGACGACCCAGCAGAAAGTAAACCTGATTGGAAAGAGTGTGGTGGCGTCCCAGGCAATTGTGGACCCGGAGCTTACACTCGGGCTTCCGGCGGGAATCACTGCGGCGACAGGGCTGGATGCGCTGACACATGCCATCGAGTCATATGCCTGCAAGACACCGAATGACCTGTCGGATATGCTTTCATTGAAAGCGGTGAGCCTGATCTATAATAATTTGAAAACCTGCGTGACAGAGCCGGGCAATCTGGAAGCGAGAAGCGCTGTCATGATGGGAAGTATGCTGGCCGGATGCTCCTTTGCCAATGCGCTGCTCGGCCTAGTACACGGGATCGCGCATCCTCTGGGGGCAATCTGGCATGTGCCCCACGGCGTGGCAAATGCATTTGGACTTCCGTATGTTCTGGAATATGAGATTCCTTTTGAGGGAGAGCGCATTGTGAATGTCGGAAAAGCGATGGGACTTCCGGAAGAGAATCTAACGCCGGAAGCAGTGATCGAGGCGATCAAAGAACTGGAACGTCAGGTTCAGGTGCCGACGATGGCGGATTACGGAGTAAAAGAAGAGGATCTGGACCGTTTGGCAGATCTGGCGATGCAGGAGATGGGATACGCATGTAATCCGATTCAGCCGACAAAGGAAGAGCTGATGGTGATTCTGGAGAAGATGTATCACAGAGCATAAGGGTATTGCTGCGCGTTATACGGGCAGAGCAATTTAGATTTGATTTTCTGTTGCATCTTTATCCGCATATGCATTATGCAGGTTAAACGGATTCGGATTTCGTGCCGGAATCTGCGCACGAATCTTGAACGGAGGGGATTTTATGAGGGTTTTTATTGTCGGAGGAACAGGGTTTCTGGGAAGCAAAGCAGCGGAAATATTGCTGGAAAGGGGGCATGAGGTGTCTGCGATCGCACTTCCGGCAATACCGGAGGGGGCGGTGCTGCCGCCGCAGATGAGCCTTGAGCTGGCAGATTATTTTGAAATGTCAGACGAAAGGCTTCTGAATGCCATGCGGGGCTGCGACGGTTTTGTGTTTGCGGCAGGCATTGACGAGCGGATCGACGGGGAAGCGCCGATTCTGGAGCTATACCGAAAATATAATGTGGAGTCGCTGAAAAGGCTCCTGAGAATAGCGAAAGAGGCGGGAGTGCGCCATGCGGCAGTCTGCAGTTCCTATTATGCATATTTTGACCGCACCTGGCCGGAGAAAGAGCTGTCGAAGTGGCATCCCTATATCAAAAGCCGCAGGGAGCAGGGGGAAGCGGCGCTGTCCTTTGCCGCGGAGGATTTTGATGTGGCAATTCTGGAATTCCCCAGTATTTTCGGAGCGCTGAAAGGGCGCAAGCCGACGTGGTTTTACATGATCGACAGCATCACAAACATGAAAGATGAGACGGTTTATCCGAAAGGAGGCACTTCCGTTATCACTTTGAAGCAGGCAGGACAGGCGATCGCCGGGGCCCTGGAGAGGAACCGGGGAGGAAACTGTTACCCGATCGGATACTACAATATGCAGTGGACGGAGCTGCTGAAGATCATACATAAATATCTGGGCTGTCCGGAGAAAAAGATACGTACCATTCCGAAATGGGTGTATACGGCAGGCGGACGCCGTCTCATGAAAGTGCAGAGGCGCAATAACCGGGAGAGCGGGCTTCATATGGTCAAATTCACCGAACTGCAGTGCGCGGACAAATATGTAGATCCGGCGCTGGGGAGCGAGATTCTGGGCGTTGAGCCGGATGATTATGACCAGGCTGTCGGTGAGACGGTAAAACAGTGCAGGCGGATTCTGAGCAGGAAAGAGAAAGCGATCTCAATGCAGTATGAGTGAGATAGTAAAAAAAGAACGATTGCGGATGGGGGATATAATTCCCGGAATCATCAGCAATCGTTCTTTTTTTGTCGCTTTTATAATAGGGCGGGCACTGTTATATCAAGCTTGCAATTTGAGAGTATACAAACAAATTTTTTTGCACTATAATAAAGAAAACAACGGTATCGGATAAAAATACAAGGGGGTATCATGTATGTCAGAAAAAAGATTAAATAATACTATTTTTCTAATGTTTCTGGTAACAGAAAGCTATAAAAAAAAGTATGGGCTGACTTCCCGGGAGTTTTTGAGATTGGATGATAAGTATGCAATTCTGAATTATGTATCTGAATGTCCGGATATTTTTGATAATATGTCATCAGAGGAAATGGTAGAGGAAGTGGATCAGTATGTTTCAGAAGTTTAAGGATACATTATATCATGGGACTGTTTCAGAAATTGAGAGTGTAGATGTTACAAAAGGAAAAGGAAACAAAGATTTTGGAAAAGGATTTTATATGGCAGTTTCCAAAAAACAAGCTGTTGGTATGATGCATAAAAAGTACAGAGAAGCTGTGAGAAGAAGCAGAAACAAGAAAGCGGCGAATTTTGAAGAAAAATTATATGAAATTAGTTTGAATACAGAATACATGAAAACTTTGAACATTAAATATTTTAGCATGGCAAACGAAGAATGGTTGGATTTTATTCTTCTGTGTCGTGAGCAGGGTGGTGTACCCCATGATTATGATGTAGTGATCGGACCAACAGCAGATGATGATACAATGTTGTGTTTAAAAGCATACTGGGATGGACTTTATGGAAAAGTAGGTTCGTTTGATGCGAAGAGGATTTTATTAAAAAATCTGGAACCGGAAAATTTGGGAACTCAATATTATATCGGAAAACAAGATGTGGCTGAAAAATTAATCATGCAGATGAAAGAGATTTCATGGAGGTGATTTTGTGAACGAAAGTAAAATTGAGACGACAAAAGGTTTATGTGTAATTGCCGTGACAAAATACCTGATGCAATATTTTGAGGAATCTCAGGAAGAAGCATATAGAAGATTGCTTGCCATGGAATTATATGAATTGTTATCTGACAGTGACACAAGGTTATTTATGGAAACAAATGAATATTTATGTCAATGTTGTAAAATTGAGTGTGAACAGGGAAAAGATGCCTTATATGAATTTATCAATGTTTATTAGAGTGTGTCCTTTCCGAAACTGATAAAGGGACTGTCGCACTAAGCACCGGATATACAAGATATAGTTTTAAAGTATGGACACTTGCTACTATATCTAGTATATGTTTTT
>CAZJSI010000172.1:0-6402 GCA_964548675.1 uncultured Eubacterium sp.
GCGGGATTCTTCTCATCTGACCGAACAATTGAGGAATATAACAGAGATATCTGGGTGCTTTCCGTATCCGAATAACCGGAATGCAGCAATATCCGGGGGTTGTATGAAAATAGAAAAACATATAAAAAATGATAAATGCAATATTATTTTTTATATGTTTTTTTTTGCCCGAATGCTATACTCTGAAAAAATTATCAGAACAGGAGGATAATGAAAAAGATGAGGTATAAGAACAGAGTATTGGGCTTTGGACTGAGTTTGGTCATGGCAGCCGGTCTGATCTGTCCGACGGTGAGCGCCATGGCTGAAAACCCGTCAGAGGAAACCGGCTCGCCGGTAGAACTGGGAGATCTGCTGCAGTTATCTGTCAATGGCGGAGAAAAAAGTCTGATGGGTCTCTATGAAAACGGAATGTATGAGGGAAAAACATACTTCGATGCAGGCCAGAATACGTATCAGATCTACCGGAATGATACGTTATTAAAAGAGGGCGTCATAGACGTGTCATCCGAAGAGAATGTCTGGGTCAGGTATCAGGCGGATCAGGATACGGTCATTACCAGTTATGAAAATCCGGACGAGTACAACAGCCCGGCAACCTGGGTCGGCAATTTTTCTGCGGTATCCAACGGTAACGGGGACAAGTATTTTAATTTTTATGATTGGGCGCCCGATGATTCCAATGCGAATCTGGATTATATCGGAGGCGGATGCTATCAGAAGAAATTTACCTGCAAGGCTCTGGAAGCGGATAAGTCCATGGCGTATAAGATCGCTTTCGGGGGAGACTGGGAGCACTGGGCAGTTCCCGACGACAATGAGGATCTGACACTGCCGGAGGGGACGACAGAGATCACGCTCTGGGTAAACACCGCGACAAAAGAGACCTTTGATTCCGTCACGGACGGAAATGTGACTGTGAAGCTTGAGGGGGATGAGGACTACACCCAGCCGGTCGGAACGATGAATATGGAAATTACAGTTGACGGGACAGACTATCCTTTGACACAGATTTCCAAGAACCTGTATATCGGAACCGTTTCGGCGGCGGAGGGCGAGCATTCCTGGCAAAACAGCATCGACCAGCAGCAGGGAACATTGAGCGGAACTTTCACTCTGGAGAAAAAAGCGGCAGTTACCTTTTTGTACGATTTGGAAAAAAACACGGTATTGGATTCCGAGTCAGACAGGGATGAACTGGCAGATTTGATCAGCTGTACATCACTGCTCGGCGGAGATGACGGGGACGATGAAGATGATACAGAGGAAGTCGTAACCGGAATATCGGCAAACCTGGGTGATCTGCTGCAAATATCGGTGAACGGCGGCGATAAGAGCCTGATGAGTCCCTACACCAACGGATTGTATGAGGGAAATGTTTCTCTGAAAAAGGGGAAAAACACCTATCGCATCTATTTAAACGGGGAACTGTTTCAAAAGGGAACGATTGAGGCGGATGCTGCGGAAGAGATCGCTGTGAGGTATCTGTCATTTCAGGACAAGGTGATCACAAAGTATGACGGAGCAAATGTGTACAAATATCCGGCAACCTGGGTTGGAAGTTTTTCGGATGTGACAAAAGAGGACGGCACAAAATATATTTCGCTGAGTGACTGGGCGCCGGGAGATACAAATGGAAATCTGGATTATATCGGCGGCGGCTGTTATAAGAAGACATTTACATACGAAGCGCTGACAGACGAAAAGAGTATGGAATATAAGATCGCTTTCGGGGGAGACTGGAACCACGGCGCAGTACCGGGAAGCGATAAGAACCTTTCTTTCCCGAAAGGAAGTACGAAGATCACTCTTTGGGTAAACACGGTAACGGAAGAAACATTCGATTCCATCACAGACGGAAACGTGACGGCGAAGCTGGCAGGAGGCGCCGATTATGTCAGACCGGCCGGAACGATGGAGATGAAGCTTGTCGTTGACGGTGAAGATGCCGTTATGGTACAGACCGGAAAAACGGTGTATATGAAAACAGTGCTGTTGGGAGCAGGCGAACATTCCTGGAAGAATATGATCGATGGCCAGGAGGGTATGCTGAACGGAACTTTCACGCTGAAAGAGGACACAGCAGTGACATTCTGGTATGATGCGGAAAAGAATGTGACGTTCAATTCCGTGGATAATGCGGATGAGCTGGCTTCTGCCCTTGACTGGTCAAAACCAGTCTCTCCGGAGGAGTATGATACATACGATGGCAACGATCTTGGCGCCGTATATTCACCGGAGGGTACAACATTCAAGGTGTGGGCTCCAAGTGCATCGGAGGTAAGTCTCAGACGTTATACAAAGGGAAGCAGCAGCGAAGACGGCGATGAGATGATAGAAGAAATTCCGATGGAAAAAGATACAGCGGATGACGGCACATGGAATAACGGTGTATGGAAAGTGACCGTGAAAGGGGATCTGATCAATACCTATTATACCTATCTGGTCACGGTTGGAAACAGCACAAAGGAAACCAATGACGTCTATGCAAAGGCTGTCGGCTTCAATGGACAGAGAGCGATGGTCGTGAATCTGGCAGAGACAGATCCGGAAGGCTGGAGCGAGGATGATCACGTTACTGTCGAGCAGCCTACGGACGCGGTTGTGTGGGAAGTGAATGTAAGGGACTTTTCCAGTGATTCCAGTTCGGGAATGAAAAACAAAGGAACATATCTTGCCTTTACGGAAACGGGAACAACACTCAACGAAAAAGGTGAGCTTTCTACAGGAATTGATTATCTGAATGATCTGGGTGTGAATTATGTACAGCTTCTGCCATCCTTTGATTATGTCAATGATGAGGCAGACGAAAGCAATGAGGGATATGACTGGGGATACAGTCCGCTCAATTATAATGTTCCGGAGGGCTTATATTCCACCAATCCCTATGACGGAAACGTGAGGATCAACGAGTTCAAGCAGATGGTACAGTCGCTGCACGATAATGATATCGGCGTCGTTATGGATGTGGTATTCAATCATGTGGGCGGAGATGCGAAAGAATCCTGGCTGAACCGGACGGTTCCCGGATATTATTTCCGTCAGGATGAATGGGGAAGCTTCCTCGATTCCGGTACAGCCTGCGGCAACGAGACTGCAAGCGAGAACGAAATGTTCCGGAAATATATGATCGATTCTGTTGTATACTGGGCAACGGAATATCACATTGACGGTTTCCGTTTTGACCTGATGGGATGCCATGATGTTGAGACTATGAATGCCATACGGGAGGCGTTGGATGAGCTGCCCGGCGGAGAGAAAATCCTGGTATATGGAGAGCCTTGGTCTGCAGGTACGACCAACGAGGCTGAAGGCGTAGAGATGGTCAGCCAGGCGACGATGAAAGATCTGGATCCAAGGATCGGAGCTTTCAATGATTTTATCAGGGATTCCCTAAAAGGGCGTGTGTTCGACGACAATTCCACCGGATTTGTACAGGCAGGAAATTATACGAAGCAGCCGGAAACCTGTCCGGTATATACGGATGAGGATACAATGGCAGCGCTTCAGGGGAATACAAATCCCGCATATCCGGATAACTGGGCGGCAGCGCCGTCACAGGTAGTTTCTTATGCTTCGGCTCATGATGATCTGGGGCTCTACGATAAATTGCAGTATTCTGTAAACGGAGTTACGGAAGAAGGCGATAAGAGATATTATGAGAGGGACGAGAAGCTGGTAAACATGAATAAAATGGCGGCGGCAGCGATCATGACCTCACAGGGGGCTGTTTTCTTCCAGGCAGGGGAGGAAATGGCCAGATCAAAGGGCGGCGTGGCGAACAGCTATAATTCCCCTCTGTATTTTGACAACGGCAATGAACTGAATGCGATCAACTGGAACAGAAGCACGACGTTTTCCGATCTTTTCTCATACTATCAGGGATTATTGGAACTGCGTAAGGCATATGCTCCATTCAGGGCGTCAGATATGACGACCGTAAACAAGATGACTTTCTCGGATGATGAGACAGGAAATCTCGTCGGATACACCATAAGCAGTCCGGGAGAAAAATGGAATACCGTGGCAGTTTTGATGAACTCCAACATGACGGAGCAGAAGATCACATTGAAAGCTCAGGAGGGAACGACGCTTCCGAATGTCTGGGATTGTGTGGTAAACCAAAAAGCAGCGGGAGTGAAAGCGCTGGAACAGTATGAGGGCAATGAGATCACAGTGCCGGCCCAGACCGTCCTGGTATTAGTATCGGCAGATAACTCTGATACGCCGGATGATCCGGACGACAATAACAAACCGGATGACAATAAGCCGGGCAATGATAAACCGGATAACAGCAAACCGGATGACAACAATTCGGACGGCAATAAGCCGGGTAACAGCAAACCGGATAACAATAATTCGGACGGCAATAAGCTGGACAACAATAAACCGGATAACAGCCAGTCAGAAGTCCCGTCAGGCGGGAAAACGAACACGATCAGCCCGGATAAGACAAACACTGCAGTGAAAAACGATGGAGCAGTAAAAACGGGCGATACGTCCAATCCTGTTTTGCCGATCCTGATGTGCAGTGCGGCAGCGGCTGCCCTTGGCATAGCTGTTTCCAGAAAGAAAAAATTGAGTAAAAAAAAAATGTTCAAAGGAATTCCCTTTTGAGTTATATTATTAGTATAATAGAAAGGGAATTTCTTTTTGTACGATAAAACGATGCGCAGCTACGCGCGCGGCAGGAAAAGCTGTGCTTTCGAAGTTTTGACCGCGAGGGTGCGCGAAGCACACTTTTCTTGTATGAAAAGAGGGAGGAGTTGAATCAGAAAGTGGCGGATATGAAGGTGTTGAGATTATTGATCGTAGATGATGAACCACTGGTATTAAGGGGACTGCAGGAAACCTACAATTGGGAAAAAATGGGGTACGAAGTTGTGGGAACCGCGTTGGACGGAGATGAGGCGCTCCCGATGGTAGAGGAACTGCAGCCGGATGTGATCATGACTGATATCCGGATGAGACGGGTCAGCGGACTGGAACTGATGGAGCAGGTGAAAAGCAGGCACCCGGATGTCGCTTTTGTTGTCCTGAGCGCGTATAAAGATTTTGAATATGCCCGGCAGGCATGCGGAAACGGTGCGATGTCATATCTGGTTAAGCCCATAGACGATGTCGAACTGGAAGAAAATATGCACGAGGTGTATACAAAATGCAGCAGCAGGCTGAAAGAAAAGCATAAAATTGAGAACTGGAAAAAGCTTTTGCTGGAGGATAAGGATAATTTTCTCCAGATCATGACGGAACGTTTTTTGAATAACGGCCTGTCAGAAACGGAGTTGGATAAAATATATCATGAACTTGGGGAAGAGGGGTATATAGACGGATATTTTCTGTGCATCTGTGCGGATATAGATACCTTTTATCAGATCACAAACCAGGAGAGTTATGTCGCGAAGCGCCATATTCTGGGAAAAAGACTGCGGGAAACGCTGGAAAAGAAATATAAGACAGAAAGTCTCCGCAATGAGAACAGCAATTTTGTATTGGTGATCAGAACGGAGAAGGAGGAGGGTGTACTGCCCTTTAAGCAGCTTTTGTGGTCTCTGCAGCAGGAACTGGATATTGAAATTATTTCTGCCATCTCAAACTGCTATCAGGGGCTGGGAGGAATGAAAAAGGCGTATATGGAGGTAAACCGGTTTTACGAAATAGCATGTGAGGCGGGGGCCAGTGCGCTGACTGTAAATACACAGCATTCGGCGGAGATTACAGTTTCGTATCCGATCGATACGGAAACACAATTACTTCAGGCGGTACGCGAAGCAAATACCGACAAATTAAAAGCGGCGTTTGAAAGGTTTGTCTGCGAACTGGATGAGGCGAGCGGGAAGATATTTTTGCACAGAGTGATGGTGAGGATTGAGAGTTCACTGCAGGCTGCGGGGAATCTGACGGATGAAAACGCCAGAAGCTTTGAAAATTTTTATACAATGCTGTTTCGGCTTTCCCTTGTCCGGATGGTCGATCTTGCGTATAAGCTGCTGGTTGAAGTGGTCGAGCATAAAAAAACAAATTTGTCCAAAATATCGGAGAACATATTTCAGGAATATATCGGACAGGCGTTACATTATATTGAGGAACATTTGGGGGATGAGACTTTGTCGATTGGAGATGTGGCCGCCGGGATCTATCTCAATCAGGCGTATTTCGGAAGGGTGTTTAAAGCGGTCATGCAGGTTTCTTTTAAGAAGTATGTCCTGAATCAGAGAATAGAACTCGCAAAACAGCTTCTGGCCGAAAACAGATACAGTATCACGGAAGTGGGAAAGAGAGTCGGCATTCCCAATTCATCCTATTTTACGAAACTATTTAAAGATGTAACAGGAAAATTGCCAAGTGCGTATATCAGATGAGAGATGACTCCCACCTCTACAGGTGGTGAGAAACAAACTT
>CAZJSI010000173.1:0-6381 GCA_964548675.1 uncultured Eubacterium sp.
GGAGGCAGCGTTTTTATGGTATTCATTCCGCGCCAAGACTCACGAGCGAGTCTTGAATTATATATAGATGATCTCCGGTGCTGTTTCCGGCACGGAAGTGCAGGCGGAGAGCACATATCTATCGTCGAGGAGCTGTTGATGGAAATGCAGTCCACGGTCGGAACAGCTGATCTTATAGGGAGAAGTATTTAGGTCATATTGAAATGAAAAGCTGTCCAACGGCATGGACAAGCCCCTGCCGGAATGTTTGATCCGGCTTTCCTTTAAAGTCCACAGACGGAAAAACCATTCCTGGCGTGAGCGTTCGTCCGCGCTCATCTGTTTCAAAAACTCCTGCTCCCCGGCGGTTAAAGCCTTTCTTATAACAGCGTCCGGGAAGGGGCGGATTTCTTCAATGTCTACGCCGATTTCACGACTGCTCATGGCACAGACCGCGATATCTTCACAATGGCTGATATTAAAATGAATATCAGGATAAGGCGCGAGCTCCGGTTTGCCATGAGTTCCCGTCCGGATGGCGTCGGGCAGTTTTTCTGCGGATATATGCACGCCATATCGGGCTGCAAGCGCTGTGGACAGCAGATGGAGTCCTGCGGAATGTTCCGTGCGGTATTTGTGTTTCTCTGTCTGCTGAAAATGATAAATATAAATAGAATACATATATATGCCTTTCTGTTATTTTTTCTGCATTGGTTCCTGTTTCAGATATTCCAGGATTTTGAAGGAAAAATGCAGTTTGATCAATTCATCCCCATGATTTAACGGATTTCCGGTAAGTTTCTTGATCTTGTCAATCCGGTACAGCAGGGTATTTTTGTGAATGTGCAGATAATTGGCAGTTTGCTGGGTGTTCTGTGAAAAATTGAGGTATTGATACAGGGTGTTGAAAAAGTCCGTATTTTTTTCCTCGTCGTACGCCTTCAGCACTAAAAGAGCCGGGTGGCAGAAGTCCAGCGGGCTGTAATTATTGCTCTCGCAAATTTCCAGAATATGAAAGATTGACATAACTTCATAGCGGTATAATCCCGGTACGTTTTTCATTTTGAAGCCGAGCTGCGCGGATTTCAGCGACTGTTCATAATACTTACGGATTTCCTGGATGTTTGAAAAACAGTTGCTCAAACCGGCAATGAGGCCGTTGGCTTTGAGATAATTTTCTACCTGTTCATTAGAAAAACTATGGTTGTCATTTTCTCCGCAGCCGTTGATGAGAAAAATGATGGTGTTCTGATAGATGACATACAAGCTGCCGGGAATCATGGCTTGAAGGTCGGACACGATCATATCCTGCCGGGGTTCGGAGGTGACATTATATTTACCGCTGACCGATAAAATGAACAGGTCGTCTTTCAATACATAGCCGAGAGTGGCAAGGCGTTCTTTGCTCCGCTCAATATTTCCTGCGTTATTATCCAGCAGGTCGGCGATAAAGTACGCGTACATCGTCCCCTTGTTCCTTTTATAAAAGTCTGTTTTCTGCAGTTCTATGGAGATGATGCGGCACAGACGGTGGAGCAGTTCGTAATCATTTTCCGCAATTGGGCGGTTCTGCTCATACATCATAACATGGCCGACTTCGATGTCGTGTATTTTTACTGGTCCGATGAGCATACCGCGATGATGGACCGGATTGTGAATATAGAAAGGCCGGCTGCTTTTCCGTACCTGGTCATCCAATTTGCTGCTTCTGATAAAGCGGATGCCCTCTTCCTCGATCTGTCCAAGGTCGGTCTCTTTTTTCATCAGAGAACTGTCTGCGATCGTGCCGGTGGAGACGGCCAGATGCTTATAGGAAGTGTCGATTACAAAAATCGGATTTCCAAGGAAGCTGTAGGCCACATCGCAGATGCCCTGCAGTCCCTTATCGTTAAATAATGCGTCAAGGAAAAGACGCATGCCGGTTACAACTTGTTGGTTTTCCAGAAAAATTTCCTGAATCCGGTTATAGACGGAAAAAGGATCTGCCGTCTGTCCGAGGTAGAGCAGATTCATAGGCGTACTGCCGGCGTAAGCGCGGAGACATTCATCTTCCGGGCCGTAAATCAGAAAGTTGGTACAGTAATTTACATGAAGATTTTTGGGCAGCATCTGCACCTGTCCGAAATAGATGACATTCGGAAGGAATACGGACTGGTTTTGCGTCAGCATTTTGATACCTGTAAAATCTGTTTTTATATTGCCGCGTCTGACAAATCCGATTGGACAATCACCCAATAAATCGAGAATTTCTTTGATCAGCAAGAAAAATGCCCCCTTTTATTAACTTTGATAAAATAATTCATACAGTTGTGCGTTTGCACGATATTTTCTTTCCACAGTATACAATAAAATTACCGAAGAGACAAGAAATGTACTATACGTTTTGCAAAAAATGTGTTATTTTTACCTCAGCAGGTAAAAATTGAAATGGAGAGGATTCCAATGGAAACTTATAAAATTGTAGTTGAGCGGGGGAAGAAAATAAAAGTCATAGAAGGGAAAAAAGGTCTCTCCCTTCTGGATACCCTGACTCAAAATGACATATATATCAGCGCGGCATGCGGCGGCAGAGGCAGGTGCGGAAAATGTAAAGTACGCATGGCGGCCGGAGCTTCGAGAGCGACTGAAGCGGATCTGCAGTTTTTTGACGAAGGACAGATTGCGGCGGGCTGGCGTCTCGCTTGCCTTTCCTATCCGGAGAATAACTGCCGTGTGTCTGTGGATACGACAGATGAGTCTGATTTTGAAGTAGTATCAGATTATCAGAATCTCCGCACTCAAGCAGCGGAGGGGGAAGCGTTTTTTGATATTGGAATTGATATAGGGACCACGACGATCGCGGTCAATTTGATCGGAGGGACGAGCAGGAGTGTTCTGGACACTTATACAACAATTAACAGGCAGCGGGCGTACGGCGCGGACGTGATCTCCAGAATTCAAGCGGCAAATGAGGGGAAACTGGAAGAATTAAAGGCAAGCATAAGAAAAGATCTATATGATGGCATCCGTCAGGTGATTGCAGATGAAAAAGTGGATCCGGAGCAGGTAAGGCATATCGCAATTGCAGGAAATACGACTATGGGACATCTGTTAATGGGATTTTCCTGTGAAACTCTTGGGATGTATCCGTTTACTCCTGTGGATATCAGTACGATAAAAACAGATTTTAAGAGCTTGTTTGGAAATAATTATCTGGATGCGGAGGTGATCCTGCTTCCGGGCATTACCACTTATGTGGGGGCGGATATCGCCGCAGGCATGCTTTCCTGTGAATTTGACCGCCAGGAAAAGACATGTCTGCTGATCGATCTTGGAACGAACGGTGAGATGGCGATCGGGAATAAAGACAGGATCTTAGTCACCTCAACAGCAGCGGGACCGGCCTTTGAGGGCGGCAACATTTCCTGTGGCATGGGAAGTGTAAAGGGCGCTATCTGTAATGTCAGGATCGGGAACGGGAAAGCTGACTGCAAAACGATCGGGGAAAAACCGCCGATCGGGCTTTGCGGGACAGGCGTACTCGAGACGGTGTATGAACTTTTGAAAAACGGACTGATCGATGAGACCGGAATGTTGGATGAGGACTATTTTGACGAGGGCTTTGTGCTGGCGCAGACGCCGGAAGGGGAGGATATTTCTTTTACCCAAAAGGATGTCAGGGAGATTCAGCTTGCAAAAGCGGCGGTACGAGCCGGGATGGAGACCCTGCTGATACGGTTCGGCGTGGGATATGATGATATTGAAAAGGTATTTCTGGCAGGAGGTTTCGGGTACAGGATCGATCTGGAAAAAGCGGTTGGGATTGGCCTTTTGCCGGAGGAACTTCGTGATAAGATCTGTGCAGTGGGAAACAGTTCCCTGGGGGGAACGGCGGTGTACCTGACGGAGGAAGATGCGGCAGAGCGCATAAAACGCATTGTGGAAGCTTCTGAGGAGGTTTCACTGGCATCGGATAAACACTTTAACCAATTTTACACGGATTATATGTTTTTTGAGTGACGGGCAGGAGCGGTTATGGAGGAACTTTTGGAGAAACTTTCCGTTTCCATCCGGGAGGGGAAGGCAAAGCAGGCGAAAAATCTGATAGAGGAAGCGGTGGGGCTTGGGATTCCCGTGGAGAGGATCGTAAATGACGGGATGATGAGAGCGATGGATCACATCAATCGTTCCATGAAAACGGCCGCTTCCTTTGTGCCGGAGATCATTCTTGCTTCCAGGGCAATGGATGTGGCAATGGTTGTGCTGGAGGATCTGCTGGGAGAAAATACGATGCCTCATCTGGGGACTGTGGTGGCTGCCACTGTGAAAGGGGATATGCATGAGATCGGACTGAACCTTGTGTGCATGATGCTGCGCAATGTGGGATTTACGGTATATAATCTCGGATGCGATGTCCCGGCCGATGAATTGATCCGGAAAGCCGGGGAAACGGACGCCGATGTGATCTGCATGTCGGCGATGCTCACTACTACGATGCCTCAACTTCAGCGCACGATCAAGCTTCTGGAAAACAAAGGGCTGCGCGGCAGATATAAGGTGATGGTGGGCGGCGCTCCCGTCACAGAACGCTATGCAATGCGGATCGGCGCGGATATTTACACTTCTAATGCGGTGGAGGCTGCGCAGAAAGCAAAATTGCTTATACAGAAAGAGAAATAGAGATGAACATTTTATTGACGGCGATCAATGCGAAATACATTCATTCCAACCTTGCAGTATATTCCATCCGGGCTTATGCAGAAAAATATGGCCGGGACGTCAGGCTCGCAGAATATACGATCAACCATCGGGTGGATTTTATTTTGGAGGATATATACCGGCAGAAGCCGGACGTGCTGGTATTTTCCTGCTATATATGGAATATTGAATATGTGAAGGAGATTGCAGCGGAGTTTCACAAGCTTTGTCCCGAAGTGCCAATCTGGGCGGGGGGACCGGAGGTTTCTTTTGAGACAGTAAAGTTTCTGCGGGAAAATCCTGCCTTTACCGGATTGATGATGGGAGAGGGAGAGAAAACCTTTTGCGACCTCTGCGGGTATTATGCAGGGAACGTGCTGCTCGCTGATATGGAAGGGATCACATACAGGAAAAGTGACGGCAAAATAGAGGTCCGGCCTCTTAAGGCCCTGCTTCCTATGGATGAGATTCCCTTCTGTTATTCGGATATGTCAGATTTCGACCATCGGATCATCTACTACGAATCCAGCCGGGGATGCCCTTTTTCGTGCAGCTACTGCCTGTCCTCTGTGGATAAGACGCTTCGTTTCCGCAGTTTACCGCTGGTGTATGAAGAACTGCAGTTTTTTTTGGATAAGAAAGTACCACAGGTGAAATTTGTGGATCGGACATTTAACTGCAGGCATGATCATGCTCTTGGCATCTGGAAATATATTAAAGAACATGATAACGGAGTGACCAATTTTCATTTTGAAATATCGGCAGATTTATTGAACGACGAGGAACTGGAACTGATATCGGATATGCGTCCGGGACTGATCCAGCTGGAAATCGGCGTGCAGTCCACGCATCCGGAAACGATACGTGAGATCCATCGGACAATGCGGCTTCCTGAGGTAAAATACGCAGTAAACCGGGTGCAGCAGGGAAAAAACATTCACCAGCATCTGGATCTGATCGCGGGGCTGCCGCTGGAAGATTACAGGACGTTCCGGAAATCTTTTGATGAAATTTATGCATTAAAGCCGGAACAGCTTCAGCTTGGCTTTTTAAAAGTGCTGAAGGGGTCCTATATGTATGAACATGCAAAAGATTATGGCCTGGTTTACCGTTCAAAAGCGCCCTATGAAGTGTTGGCGACAAATTGGCTGTCCTTTGACGAGATGCTGAAGATACGCCTTGTCGAGGAGATGCTGGAACTTCATTATAACAGCGGACAGTTCCGGACGGCGCTTGCCGTATTGGACGGCTGTTATGGCAGCGCTTTTCAGATGTTTCTCGATATGGGGGTTTTTTATCAGGAACAGGGGTATCTGAACCGGAGCCACAGCCGGGTGCAGCGGACGGAGATCTTTCTGGAATTTGCACTTTCGGCAGACGCCAGGAGAAAAGAATTGTATCAGGAGGCATTGATCTTTGATCTGTATAAAATCGAAAAATCAAAAAGCCGTCCGGGATGGGCGGCGGACTTAAGCGGATACCGGAAACAGACAGCACGTTATCTGCGGGAACAGGGATTGGAGAAAAATTACTGTCACATGGAGCCATTTTTTCATTTGGATATCAGCGGTTTTGGCGGCGCCGATGAAGAAAACAGGCCGCAGTGGCTGCTATTTGATTATGAGCACCGCAATCCACTGACAAATGAAGCGGATATCCGCAGGGCGTATATCAGATGAGAGATGACTCCCACCTCTACAGGTCAACATCATAAACTTAAGAAAG
>CAZJSI010000174.1:0-6324 GCA_964548675.1 uncultured Eubacterium sp.
CTGGTCCAGTCACAATGACCCCTGTTTGAGGTTAACTATTTCCCGACAACCCCTTCATTTTTTGTCGATTTGGTGCATATCATATGCCGATTTCTTTTAATTTTTCCAAGAGAATATGATATTTGTGTCGGGATACGGGGATTGAATTTTTACATCCGTTAAGTTCCACTTCGTAGAGTTGGCGGCGTATGTCCCGGATCTCCTGCACTTTGTAAAGTGATATCAAAAAGGACTGGTGGCAGGAGAAAAAACCGTAAGGTTCCAGCATTTCCTCCAGTTCCGCCATTGTGTAGCTCCCGATCATTTCCTCTCCGTCGGGTGAGAACATATATATTTTCCGGCTCCTGCGCTCAAAATAAAGGAGATTTTGCACATCAACGATTTTATACCCCCGTTTCATTTTCAGCATTATCCTGGCGGAAATCTGTTGCTTCCTGTTTTTCTCAAGCCTGTTTCTGATCTCGGATATTGTCTGGGCGAGTTTCAGGTTGTTGATGGGTTTGGTCAGAAAATTAACGGGCTGAAAATCGTATCCGTCAATGGCGTAGGAGGAATGTCCCGTCAAAAAAACGAAAAGGATTTCGGGATATTCTGTTCTCAACCGTTTTGCAATCTCAAAGCCGCTTTCGTTTTCCAGTTCAATGTCGAGAAAAAGCAGGTCAATTTGGTTTTCCCCAAGAAAACGATAGAAATCAATACTGTTTGTAAAAGAGCCTGAAAGTTCGATATCCTGAAAGGCGGAGAGAGCCGCCGCGGCAGCTTTCCGGGATAAGACATCGTCATCAAGCAATACTGTTCGGATCATCCTTTTCCTCCATTAAATATTTGTTGGGTATATGGGCAATAAAGGTTATTTCTTTATCCAGGAATTCGACGAATACTTTGCCGCCGTATTTTTTCAATGTTTTTTCCACCATGCTGAGACCGATTCCTTCGTGATGTTTTTTTGTGGAATAGTTCAGGTCGAAGGCGGAGAGTATGGAGTCGGGATCACCGTCAAAGTAGTTCGATACGGAGATGATCGTATTTCCAGTGTGTTTAAAAATATGGACATGGATGCCATGCTTTTTGGCCTCATCACTCACGGAAGCATCAATAGCGTTCTGGATTAGGTTGCCGATGATCTTATTGCACTCGTAGGCGTTGCACATGACATTTTTCATGTCATATTTGATATCGTAATAAATATTTGTGCCGAGGTTTTGGGCTGTGTGGCGCATATTGTAGAGCATGGAGCCCGTCATTGCGTCGTACACGGGCATGATATCGTTGACATCGTTGGCGTCCTCAACCATTTTTGATATATAGGTTCTGCATTCATTAAATTCACCGCTCTCTATGAGTCCGTCAATGGCATGGAGATGGATGTTGAAATCATGGCGTTGGGAGCGGATCGTATTCATATAATCCCTTGCACCCCGCTGCCATTCTTCCATAGTTATATTGTCCTTGCGGGCTTTATAACAGCAGTAAGCAAGCCGTTGAAGAATCAGAGTGTTCGCAATGATCAACAGCAATACAGATATTTCAATAATCAATTTTAAAAGGCTGTCGGAAGCTATGGCCAGTGATAATCCGAATCCAGATGCGGCGCCAATCAGAGGGAGAAGCGTTAGCAAAATGTATAATTTTTTGTTTCTGTCGTACAGATCGGAAAACCAGTTTTCCTCAAGTTTATCTGCAAAGCTGTATATTCCGCCATAACCTGTGATGAACAGGATAGCAAGCCCCGCACAGGCATATTGCCAGATGTTCTTATCTGCAAATGGAATATATAAAAACGACGCTTCGATCATCAGTGCAGCTGTGGGTACCGCCTGCTTTAAATTGCGCCGGAATACGCTGATGATGATAAAGGCGGTCACGGAGGCTGACAGGGCAGAAAGTAAAGCGGGTACCGGATCAATAAAATTACCGGCAAAGCAGCCGCAAATACAAAACAAAGCTGACATTGCAGTCGAAAGCAAGTCAGCTTTTTTACAGCCAGTCCAATATAAAGCAAGATATTCAGTTCCGACAGTGAGCAGCACTGTAAACAACAGCTTCCACATATTTGTATCCTTTTTGCGGTTCCGTAAAAACAGGAACTATAGTTTGAAAGAATCTTTGAAATATATACTAGCAAAAATTAATATAATTATCAAGGATTTTCTGAGTGGCCTGTAGCGCCGTTTTTACCTTACCATGTTGACAGGAGAGGAAGCGGCTAATTCCGGATTTTCCGAGTTCTGATGTATCAGCATAAAATGCTTGCAAAGTGGACTTTAATGTGATATCATACGAAATCATGAATAAATGCAGTGAAGGAGACTCTTGTTTTCAGAGGCCGACAGGAATATGGCGTCACCGACTGAGAGCGCCGTTTGGAAGAGGAAATAAAGGGAACACTCCGGAGCAGACGGGCTGAATGGGAAAAACAGCTTTGGGCAGCGGAACAGGATTTCGTTCGGAATATGCGGTTTCCGGCAGATTGCAGGCATGTTTTTCAGTAGGTTCGTACGGTTTGTGCACGTTACGTACAAGAGTGGGGAAAAGACTGTGAAGTTTTTTCTCAATGCGGGTGGTACCGCGGAATAAGTGAATGATTATTTCGCCCTGGGATGCAATGGCGCATCCTTAGGGCGTTTTTTATTTAAAACAGGGTTAGAGCCCATATTTTTAGATAAAAATCGTCTGGCAATAACGCAGAAATAATCAGTTCCGTCCCGCACCTTAAACTTTATGCAAAAGGAGCGTACAAAAAAATGAAAGTGATGACAGGAGTAACACAAAAGGAAACGAGGGAGATCAGTGAGATCCTGACAGGAGACTTCGAGGGAAAAGAAGTGAGGATCAACGGGGCAGTACACACGATCCGCGATATGGGGGATGTGGCTTTTATCGTTCTGCGCAAGCGGGAGGGACTGCTTCAATGTGTCTATGAACAGGGAATCACCAGATTTAATCTGAGAAATCTGAAGGAGGCGTCGGCGGTAGAAGTGACCGGAACAGTGCGCGGCGAAGCCCGAGCGCCGCAGGGATTTGAGATTCGGTTAAAGACGGTAAAGATTTTGTCTGAGCCGACGGAAGCGATGCCGCTGCAGATCTCCAAGTGGAAGATGAACACTTCTCTGGAAGCGAAATTGAATGACAGGGCAGTTTCCTTGAGAAACGTGCGGGAACGGGCAAAATTCCGGATTCAGGAGGGAATTGTGCGGGGATTCCGTGATTTTCTATATAAGGAAGGATTTACGGAGATTCACACGCCAAAGCTTGGGGCGAAGAGCGCCGAGGGCGGGGCGAACCTGTTTAAATTGGAATATTTTCACAGACCTGCGATCTTGCAGCAGAGTCCTCAGTTTTATAAACAGATGATGGTCGGCGTATTTGACCGTGTATTTGAGACAGCGCCGGTATTCCGGGCAGAAAAGCACAATACAAAGCGTCATTTGAACGAGTATACCAGTCTGGATTTTGAAATGGGATATATCGACAGCTTTGAGGACATCATGGCGATGGAAACCGGTTTTTTGCAGTATACGATGGGACTGTTGGAGACGGAATATGCAAAAGAACTCCGGCTTCTTGAAATTTCGCTTCCGAAGGTGGATGAGATTCCGGCAGTGCGATTTGACGAGGCAAAGCAGCGTGTCGCTGAAAAGTATGACAGACAGTTCCGCAATCCTTTTGACCTGGAACCGGAGGAGGAGCATCTGATCGGTGAGTATTTTAAGGAAGAGTACGGCAGTGATTTTGTGTTTGTCACTCACTATCCGTCCAAAAAGCGTCCGTTTTATGCGATGGATGACCCGGAGGATGAGACATATACACTGAGTTTTGATCTGTTATATAAAGGGTTGGAGATTACGACCGGAGGTCAGAGGATCCATGATTACAACAAGCTTATGGAAAAGGTGGAAAAGCGCGGCATGGAGACAGAGGGGATGGAACATTATCTCTCCGCTTTCAAACATGGTATGCCGCCGCACGGAGGTCTCGGAATCGGACTGGAACGTCTGACCATGCAGCTTTTAGGGGAAGATAACGTCCGGGAGGCAACTTTGTTCCCGCGGGATTTGTCCCGGTTGGAACCGTAGCATTGCGAGTGCGGCACGGCTCATTGCAAAAAATTGTGCCGAAGACGGCCGGAAAGCAGATGAGTCATGCCTGCATGTAAGCAGATGAGTCATGCAGCTATGGTAATTTCAAAATTGGAGGAGAAAGATAGTGAAACATTTAGGTACACAGACATTAGCGACCAAACGTCTGACACTGAGGCGTTTTACAATAGATGATGCGGAAAGCATGTATTATAACTGGGCAAGCGACCCGGAAGTCACGAAATATCTGACCTGGCCCACTCACACAAATGTGGAGGAGACGCAGCAGGTCATCCGTCAGTGGGAGTCAGATTGTGAGAAAGAGGACTGTTACCAGTGGGCGATTGAGCTGAATGAGATCGAGCAGCCCATCGGCAGTATCAGCGCCGTGAAAGTGACAGATGAAATTGAGGCGGTGGAGATCGGCTACTGTATTGGAAAAGATTACTGGCATCATGGTTATACATCGGAGGCTTTGGCCGAAGTGATGCGGTTTTTCTTTGAGGAAGTGGGAGCAAACCGCATCTGTGCCGCACATGATACAAAGAATCCGAATTCTGGAAAAGTGATGGAAAAATGTGGTATGAGCCTTGAGGGAGTCTGCAGAAAAGCGGGAAGAAACAATACCGGAATCGTAGATATTGCCCTTTATGGCAAGGTAAAAACAGCAGTTGAGCCGGAGGAAGAAGAGATCATAGAGGAAGCTGATACTACGGTGACGAAAGTAACTGCCGAGGACGGCACGGTAAAAAATGTGATCTCGGATGAAACGATGGAATATGTCGGAATCCTTGCAAAACTGGAGTTGAGTGCAGAGGAGGCCGAGGCTGCGAAAAAGGATATGGGTGAAATGCTGGATTACATTGACCAGTTAAACGAGCTGGATACAACGGGGATTGAACCGATGTCCCATGTGTTCCCTGTTCAGAATGTATTCCGTGAGGATGTCGTCACAAACGGAGACGGCAGCGCCGATGCACTGGCAAACGCGCCGCTTAAGAAGGACGGCGGTTTCAAAGTGCCGAAGACAATCGGAGAGTAGATGACGGATTGACATTCGCGCTGCCGGGCGTTGATCGCGGAAATCGCGTCGTTTCTGTTGTGGAAGATGAAACAGACAGCGGAAAATCTGTTTTGGCAGTGCAGCGCAAGAACAAGGAGGACATGAAATGAGTTTGATGAGTTTGACAGCCGTAGAGCTGGGTAAAAAGATAAAAGCAAGAGAAGTGACCGTGCAGGAAGCGACCCGCGCCGCCCTGGATGCAGTCCGGGCAAAGGAGGAAGCGGTAAACAGCTTTGTCACGGTGGACGAGGAGGGCGCGTTAAAGCGGGCCGAAGAGATACAGAAAAAAATAGACGACGGCACATTGACGGGGCCGTTGGCAGGCGTTCCGGTCGCCATCAAAGATAATATGTGTACCAAAGGGCTGCTCACAACCTGCTCTTCAAAAATTTTATATAACTTTGTTCCGACTTACACTGCGGAGGTGGTAAAAAATCTGGAGGAAGCCGGGGCGGTTATCATTGGAAAGACAAATATGGATGAATTTGCCATGGGAAGTACCACAGAGACTTCCGCTTATGGCGAGACAAAGAATCCATGGAATATAGAGCATGTACCGGGTGGTTCCTCCGGCGGTTCCTGTGCGGCAGTGGCGGCAGAGGAATGTTTTTATGCACTGGGCTCCGATACCGGCGGATCAATCCGCCAGCCGAGTTCTTTTTGCGGTGTAACCGGTATCAAACCAACATACGGAACCGTATCCCGTTACGGACTTATCGCTTACGGTTCCTCTCTGGACCAGATTGGACCTGTGGCAAAGGATGTGACAGACTGCGCAACGATCCTTGAGATCATCGCATCTCATGACAAGAAGGACTCCACTTCCGTGGAAAGAGAGGATACGGACTTTACATCCGCACTGACTGCCGACGTAAAGGGTATGAAGATCGGTATTCCGAGAGATTATTTTGGGAAAGGTCTTGATCCGGAAGTAAAAGAAGCTGTTTTAAACGCAGCGAATGTATTGAAAGAGCAGGGGGCTGTTGTGGAGGAATTTGACTTAAGCCTGGTAGAATATGCAATTCCTGCATATTATGTAATAGCATCTGCGGAAGCAAGCTCCAACCTGGCTCGTTTTGACGGCATCAAATACGGCTATCGTACGGAACAGTATGAAGGCCTTCATAACATGTATAAAAAATCCCGTTCGGAGGGCTTTGGCGCGGAAGTAAAGCGCCGTAT
>CAZJSI010000175.1:0-6278 GCA_964548675.1 uncultured Eubacterium sp.
AAGCGGATCCCAGGAGAAAAGGGCAGGCTATGAAGAAATTTACCTTTCAAAACTGTTGTTATGGCTGTCTGATGGACATTTTTTCCGAAACAGTTTATAATTACAGTCTATGAACACGGAATCAAAATCAGCCAACAACCAGGAGGTCCTATGACAAAAGCACTTATCATCTTATGCGGCGGCCTGAGCACCCGCATGGGCAGTGACAAGGCATTTTTGCCCTTTGGAGATACAACACTGCTCAATTATCAGATTGCCCGGTTCCGCCCCTATTTTTCCAATATATATGTGTCGGTTCCAAAACACGAGGAGCGTCCGGTGGATTACACAAAACTCTGTGGCTGCCCTTCCATCGAAGATACCTTCTCACAGATCGGACCGTTGGGCGGATTATACAGTTGTTTAGACAGCACGCCGGAAGATATGCTTTTTTTCGCCCCGGTGGACGCGCCGTTCACCGACCCGAAACTGGCGCAGGACATGTGTGGGCAGCTGGAAACGGAAACGGATAAATACGCCTGCATAATCCGGGATCCGGATGGACACATCCAGCCGCTCTTCGCCGCTTATACAAAAAAATGTCTGCCTCTGATAAAGGAATTGATCGCACAAAATACTTACAGATTAAGACTTTTACTGAATCCGGAGAAAACAATTGTTTTGGACCGCTACCTGCCGCCGGAACAGTTTTTCAATATGAACGATCCTCAGTCTTATTACTACGCACTGCACAAACTTGCCGTAAAAAGGCCCGGAATGTTCCCTGCTGATTTTTTAACACCGGAACCGGCAAAGGGTACGTCCATCCCGGTTCTGTCTTTCACGGCAAGATCAGGAACGGGAAAGACGACCTATCTGGAAAAATTGATCCCTCTGCTGAAAGAAGAACATCTGAGGATTGCCGTCGTCAAACACGATGCCCACGGCTTCCAGATAGACAAACCCGGCAAAGACAGTTACCGGCTGACCCGGGCAGGTGCGGACCACATGATCCTGACATCCGAAGATCAGACTGCGGCGATCATCTCTCACAGGGGGCAGAATCCGGATTTAAACACAATTCTTTCCAAGATTGAAAATGTGGATTTTATCATTACGGAGGGGTATAAACTGGAAGATCAGAAGAAAATCCATCTGCTCAGAAAAGGATATTGTGAAACCCCGGTGGGGAATCAGGAAAATGTGATCGCATACGTCACGGATTTTCCTTATGAAGCAGATGTTCCGGTATTTAATCTGAATCACCCAAAAGACCTGATTCCTTTTCTGAAAAAATATCTAAATAAGTATTCTTCGTAAAATCATAAAACAATACAGGCAGAACACTTACCATGTTCTGCCTGTATTGATACATAGGATTTTATTATCTAGGATTTTAAAATGATGTGTCTTATTATTTGCAGGCCTCACCGAGTAATTTTCCTGCTTCCACACAGTGAGCTTCATCATCTCCTGCAGGAGCTTCGTTTGCGATAACGCCATCTACATCGATCATCTGCGCGCCTGCGCCTGTCATCTGTTCTACCCAGTTGCGCATCCACTCGCCGTCTCCCCATCCGTAGGAGCCGAACAACAAAATTTTCTTGCCTGATACGAGCGGAAGTAATTCATCAACGAAAGGCTCCATTGTAGACTCTTCCAGCTGTTCTGCACCCATGGACGGGCAGCCAAGTGCAAATACGTTATCCTCCGCCAGCGCTGCCGGTGTGATCTCCTCTACCGGTATCAACTGTGCCTGTGCGCCTGCTTCGCTCACACCTTTTGCAATACAGTCTGCCATCATTGCAGTATTACCTGTTCCAGTCCAAAAAACAATTTTTACTTCAGCCATTTTTTATTCTCCTTTTTTACTTTTTTCAGCATGCGATTTCCCACACTCTTTTTCCGGAAAAAAATTCCATCACCGCCATATCCTTTGCCTCATCATATGTACGAAACACATTCTTTGCATGTTCCACATCCGAATATACTTTCCAGTAACCGGTGTAATAACAATTTTTTCCTTCATGGATCATAAATCCCCTGACATCTTCCAAAGGATAGCCGAGGAAAATTCCCATTTCATGCGGATAACCTTCTGCCTTGTTATAATAATAGGAAATTCGTTCTCCCAAATGGTTCAAATAACATTCGATCGAATTTCCATGATATCCGAACTGCCTCAAAAATTCAGCAATCTGCGGGTTCTCAAGATAAGTCCTCAATTGTCCTTCCCGATAGACCAACACGACATCTCTCATCGCTCCATGACAAAGGCAGCAGATTTTGATGTTGGTCTGGCGAAATAATGAAAACACCATTTTTGTATATGCCGCCGGAACAGTAAACATGCAGGACATTTTTACGTTTTTCAAAACGGGGGCACTCTGCAGAATAACCTGCATCTGAAGGCTTTCCGTCTCTTTTGCGCTTGATAGATGCATCAGAACTGCTTCTGTTGGCATATTTTACTTCCTCCTTATTACGCGTACTGCTCCAGAATCCCGATCAGTGCACTGGCACTGCTGCTGTGGGAGCGCTCTATGATCGTGTTTCTTCTCTCTGCCTCGGATACCGCACAATGTACCATCTTGTGTGAAACCGTCGATGTAAACAGAATCAGCAGATCCGGACATCCGATCTTATTCTTCAAGTCCGTCTTCATCTTTGTAAAAACCTTTGCCTTACAGTTATATTTCTTGCAGATCTGCTTATATTGTGTCTCCATTCTTTCGTGTCCACCGATAATTACTATACTCATCTTATTACCTCCGCTATTAAGTTAGCATTTTCTAACTTATATTCAAAAAAAATAATACTTACCAGATAGGAATTGTTTCCCTGTTGTAGTTAGTTTAATGTAACTTAGGGTATTTGTCAACAACTCTTATTGATACCTTTTCTCAATAGCACAGTAATACCACCGGACGCCCGGTATGACCGGGAAAAGTGTGCGTAATACACTGGGGCTGCTGCACTAAGAAAAGTATATACCGGATATAGCATCAAGTGTCTATGCACTAAAACTATATCCTGCATATCCAGTGCTTAGTGTGACAGCCCCAGCCACCTATTTTTCTCTCCGATAATGCCCTGACTTTCCGCCATCTTTTTCCAATAGCAAAATATCCCGGATGACCATTCCCCGGTCCACAGCCTTGCACATATCATATATGGTCAGCAGCGCCGCCGAGACTGCATTCAAAGCCTCCATCTCTATCCCCGTCTTTCCGGTTGTCCGGACGGAAGCTATCGCTTCGATCTCTGAGGATTCCGGATACATTTCAAACTGAATATCCACCCCGGTGATCAAAAGCGGATGGCACATCGGTATCGTTTCCCAGGTCTTTTTTGCCGCCATGATCCCTGCCACCTGAGCCACGGCAAGCACATCTCCCTTTTTTATCTTCCGATCCGTGATCATCCGAAAGGTTTCCGGCTGCATGCAGATTCTTCCTGACGCAATCCCTATTCGCTTTGTATCCGCCTTTGCGGACACATCCACCATTTTTGCCCGCCCCTGTTCATTGATATGGGTTAATTCTGCCATCTTCTTCTCCACTTACACTATTACTTACACTATTTTCCGAATCCGCAGTTCGGGAAAGTACATACTTTACAGTTCAGACACAGTCCGCCCTCTCCGAACTCTGCGATATCTTCCTTTGTGATCTCATCATCCGCCATGATACGCGGAAGCACCAGATCAAAAATCGTGCGCTTTGCATACATAACACAGCCCGGAAGCCCGAGGATCGGAATCCTTTTTCCCTCTCTCTCATAATAGGAAACCAGCATCATCGCCCCCGGAAGCACAGGCGCCCCATAGGTAACGATGCGCGCTCCGGTATCCATAATCGCTCCCGGCGTACGGTCATCCGGATCCACGCTCATACCGCCGGTACAGATGATCAGATCCGCTCCCCGCTCCAGCAGCTCCATAATGGCTTCCAGAATATGTTCCTTTTCGTCATCTACATAAATCTGGCCGATCTCCTCACTTGGGAACTCAGCCATCTTTTCCCGGATCACGGGACTGAACGTATCCTGTATACGTCCCTTGAACACCTCGCTTCCCGTTGTGACAATACCATATTTCTTTTTCTGATATGGTAAAATGCTAAAAATCGGTTCCGGCCCCGCAGCCTGTCTCGCCGCCTTCATCTTTTCCTTTTCAATGACCAGAGGGATCACTCTCGTCCCCGCCAGCTTATCTCCCTGGCAGACCGGAAAATCACCGTGTCGGCTGGCGATCATCATCTCACCGAGACTGTTTACCGCCAACAGACGTTTCCTGTCAATTTTTAAAAGTCCATCCACATCCGCGATCAGCTCAATCTTTCCCTCCTTGATATCGGAACCATGCATATGATCCCCGGCACAGATTTCATATAACATCTTCGCCGCCTCATCCTCATGAAGCATCGTTTCATCCTTCTCCCAGACATATAAATTTTCTTTTCCAACAGAGAGAAGTACCGGGATATCTTCTTCTGTCACAACATGTCCCTTGCGAAAAACCGCATCCTTTGTCACGCCCTTGATGATCTGCGTAATGTCATGGCAAAGTACATGACCGATCGCATCTTCCGTACGTATTAATTTCATTCCCTTCCATCTCCTATTCTTATCTTGATTTTTGCAGGAAATCCTGCCAGGATTATTTATACTCTTTCCTTACCTTCTGTAATATCATACCCTATTTTGATCAAATAATCTACACTTTTTAATAATATTACAAAAACTGGCTGATATGCCTATGCAATATCAGCTTCAGCCACATTATAAAAAACAGCATGTTCTCTTATGATAAAAATCTTACTCACTGATTTTTATCAAAATCCTTAAATAGCGGTTAGTCAGATGTTTCTGAAAAGCCTTATTGATATCCTCAAAATCATAAATCTTATTGATCAAAGAAGATAAATCCAGTTTCTGCAATAAAGTTACTGCCTTGGAAAGAGTGTATCCCGCAATATGAAAAGCCACCAGCTCAGCCTCTTTCAAATAAAGATTATTAAGGCTCAGATCAATTCTGGTATAAAAACTATATCCGCAGGAAAACATTATTTTCCCTCGTATACCAACAAGATGCGCTGCGAAAGATAACATTTCCGGCTCCCTGGACATCTCCAGAATAAGGTCGTAGCCATGGTTATCTGCTGCGCACATAGCACGGGTTTCAAAATCCGGCTGACTGGTCAAAAGCACTTCCGCGGCTCCCAGCTCTCTGGCAAATTGCAGTTTACTGGCATTTCGCTCTACTACCACGATCGTATCAGCGCCAAAATGCTTCACCAGAAGAAGCATGATCATAGACATGGTATTGATACCAAAAATCAGTACCTTATTAAACCTCCTTATCTCGATTCCCTTTGTCAAATTGTACAGACAGTAAGAAAGCGGATCTGTCAGAGTGGCCGTCGAAAGCGGAAACTCTGGTGGAATTACCACAATCTGCTTATGATTTGCGACGATATACTCTGAAAAACAGTCAACACCCCTGATATTCGTACAATGATTCTCATCTCCATTCCGGCAATTAAAGCATTTTCCGCAAAAATCCCAGGCGCTTCCACTCACATGATCCCCCTCTTTAAAACCATATTGTCTCGCTTCATCCCCAAGGGCTTCAATAATACCGGAAAATTCATGTCCGGGAGAATCATAGACTGCTCGTTTCATAAAAAAGTCCTCTTACATTATTTATCATCTTGTTTCTGTCCAATGCATTTGTCAACGTCGCGAATTTTTGCGAAACTCAGATGGCGTAACCCCTGTGCTGCGTTTAAAGACACTGCTAAAATAGCGGGCATTCAATATCCCCACATGCTGTGATATTTCCCCCAGATTCATATCGGAATTCATAAGAAGATATTTTGCATGTTCCACACGAATTCTGTTTAGCAGCTCCACATAATTAACGTGAAAAATTTCTAAAAATTTCCGGCTCAGGTATGACGGAGAACGATCGACCACCTCCGCAACAGAAGTCAGAGAAATATTCGGATCTCTATAACACTGGAACATATAATAATAAGCCTCCAATGTTTTCTGATTGATACGGGATACTTCATCCGGGATTTGCCTCGAAAGGGAGATAAACATATCAAACACAAACCTTTAGACGACTATCAGAAAGCGTATGAAGATGTACTTTCAGGCAAATATATCAAAGTCGTCTTTGACCTGAGCAAATAATTATGTAAATCAAAAAATTGCTATAAAATGTGCCATTAATGGGAAATGGGGTTGTCGGGAAATAGATAACCTCAAACAGGGGGCATTGTGACTGGACC
>CAZJSI010000176.1:0-6228 GCA_964548675.1 uncultured Eubacterium sp.
AAAAAAGATGAAAAAAATGTAAAAACCTAGTTGACAAATAGGAATTGTAGGAATATAATACATTCAACAAGTAAAACATATAAAACAGATATGAATTATAGGAGGAATAAAAATGGCTAACATTTATAAAGGAACACTTGGACTGATCGGTAACACTCCGTTAGTGGAGGTAGTCAATGTAGAGAAAGAGCTTGGTCTGGAAGCAACAATCCTTACCAAATTAGAATACTTCAATCCGGCCGGCAGTGTCAAGGACAGAATCGCAAAAGCGATGATCGATGACGCGGAAGAGAAAGGAATTTTAAAAGAAGGTTCCGTTATCATCGAGCCGACAAGCGGTAATACGGGTATCGGCCTTGCAGCGATCGCAGCGGCAAAGGGATACCGCATCATCCTTACCATGCCGGAGACCATGAGTATTGAGAGAAGAAATATTTTGAAAGCATACGGCGCGGAATTGGTTCTTACAGAAGGCTCCAAGGGTATGAAAGGCGCGATCGAAAAGGCAGATGAGCTGTCAAAAGAGATCCCGAACAGCTTTATTCCCGGACAGTTTGTAAATCCGGCAAATCCGGCCATCCACAGAGCAACAACCGGACCGGAGATCTGGAATGATACCGACGGAGCCGTTGATATCTTTATCGCAGGCGTAGGTACGGGCGGTACACTGACAGGCGTAGGCGAGTATCTGAAATCCCAGAAGCCGGATGTTAAGATCATCGCAGTTGAGCCGGCAGGTTCACCGGTTCTCTCACAGGGAAAAGGCGGCCCGCATAAGATTCAGGGTATCGGCGCAGGCTTTGTACCGGATGTGTTAAATACTCAGATTTATGACGAGATCATTACAATTGAAAATGACGATGCATTTGCAACAGGCAAACTGCTGGCAAAAGCGGAAGGCGTTCTTGTGGGAATTTCCTCCGGCGCAGCATTACATGCAGCGATTCAGGTGGCAAAACGTCCGGAAAACAAAGGCAAAACGATCGTTGCTTTACTGCCGGATACCGGAGACAGATATTATTCCACACCGTTATTTACCGAAGCATAATCAAAAAAGGCAGAGATTCCAAAATAAAAACAGGGACTGCATGTTTGATCAAAAATATGCAGCCCTGTAAAAAATACATAATCATATTATAGGAACCGCTTCGCGAACCCTTTAATCAGATTGACGGGGCGAAAACAGCGCCTTTTGTCGAAAATTGCGTGGCAGTTTCCGACAAACCATATTAAACAGATAGGAGAAAAGGAAAAATGGCAGAAAAAATTGCAAGAAAAGATAGAAAATTCAAATTTGAGACATTACAGTTGCACGTAGGACAGGAAAATCCGGATCCGGCATCCGATGCAAGAGCAGTTCCGATTTACGCCACTACATCTTATGTATTCAAAAATTCAGCTCATGCGGCAGCACGTTTCGGCCTGGCAGATGCAGGCAATATTTACGGCAGACTGACAAATTCCACACAGGGCGTATTTGAGGACAGGATCGCAGCTCTGGAAGGCGGCGTTGCAGGTCTGGCAGTTGCATCCGGCGCGGCTGCGATCACTTATACCATTCAGGCTCTCGCGGCACAGGGAGAGCATATCGTGGCACAGAAGACGATCTATGGCGGAACATCCAATCTTCTTGCCCACACACTTCCGCTTCTTGGTATTACGGCTACATTTGTAGACGCACACAACCTTGAGGAAGTTGAAAATGCGATTCAGGAGAACACAAAAGCGATCTATTTAGAGACACTCGGAAATCCGAACAGTGATATTCCGGACATTGACGCAATTGCCGAGATCGCTCATAAACATGGTCTTCCTGTAGTAGTGGATAATACTTTCGGAACACCATATATGATCCGTCCGATCGAGCACGGTGCAGATATCGTTGTTCATTCCGCAACAAAATTCATTGGCGGCCACGGAACAACTCTCGGCGGCGTAGTCGTAGACGGCGGCACATTTGACTGGGCGGCAAGCGGAAGATATCCGTGGATCTCAGAGCCGAATCCAAGCTATCACGGTGTAAAATTCACAGAGGCGGCAGGCCCTGCAGCATTTGCGACATATATCCGTGCGATCCTGCTGCGTGATACAGGCGCAACCATTTCTCCGTTTGCAGCATTCCTGCTTTTACAGGGAACAGAGACATTATCTCTGAGACTGGAGCGCCACAATGAAAACACAAAGAAAGTTGTGGAGTATCTGTCGAATCATCCGTTGGTAGAGCGTGTAAATCATCCGTCTCTCCCGGATCATCCGGATTATGAGCTGTATGAGAGATATTTCCCGAACGGAGGCGCAAGTATCTTTACATTTGACATCAAAGGCGGACAGGAAGAAGCTCATAAATTTATCGATAATCTGGAATTATTCTCTCTGCTGGCAAACGTAGCGGATGTAAAATCTCTTGTTATTCATCCTGCTACTACAACACACAGCCAGTGCACAGAGGAAGAACTGCTTGATCAGGGAATCAAACCGAATACCATTCGTTTGTCCATTGGAACGGAAAATATCGACGATATTATCCAGGATCTGGAGGAAGCCTTCAAAGCAGTACAGTAAAAGGTTTATGTGGAGGTAAGGATGAAATTTTCCAAAAAAAGCAGATATGGTCTGACAGCGCTGATCGATCTGACCGTACACTCAAAGTCGGGGCATGTGTCATTGAGCAGCATCGCTGAAAGAAACAATATTTCTCCACAATATCTGGAACAGGTTTTTGCAGCTCTTCGTAGAGCTGGAATTGTAAAGAGCGTAAAAGGTCCTCAGGGCGGATATCTGTTGATTGATATCCCTGAGAACATTACAGTAGCGGCCATCCTGAATGCGTTGGATGGCAGCTACAGGCTTGATGATGAGGAAGCGTCAGCTGACAGCGCGTACCGGGGAATAGCTGTGGCGATCCAGAAAAGGGTTGTTGATGAGGTGAACGCACAGCTTGACCGGATCCTGCAGAATCTGACTTTGGCTGATCTGGAGAAAGATTATCTGGATTATAATAGATACGATCAGAGTATGTATTATATTTAAGATTGTGAAAAATAAGAACATCATCCGAATTCGTTGAGGAGCTTATATGGGACAGACAAAAGTGACAAAGGAAGAATTGGAGAAGATCAGGGAATTTATTGAAGATGTTCGATTTGGGTCTGTTACGGTTATCGTGCAGGACGGTCGGATTGTACAGATAGAAAGAAATGAAAAATTGAGATTGAACAGCCCATCAAAATAAAGCTGACCGGAGAACCGGAGGTTTGAAGAGTTATATTATTGTAAATGTCATGATCAAACCTTCGGTTTTTATTATGTCAGAGGCGGGTCTGTTTATTTTGCTATAGTGAATTACGGAGGAAAGATATGGCAATTGATTATGCGGCGTTAAAAAAAGGCGGGTTTATGCGGCAGAAACAAAAGGGACATTTTTCGCTCCGCCTCCAGGTGGTGGGCGGTACCCTGACCGCAGAAAATCTCAGGAAAATCCAGGAAGTTGCTGATCGTTATGGCCGGGGCTATGTGCATCTGACATCCAGACAGGGCGTGGAAATTCCTTTTATCAAATATGAAGATATTGAAGAGGTTAAGGAAGAACTGGCAAAAGGCGGATGTAAACCCGGGGTTTGCGGTCCCCGTGTCCGCACCGTGACAGCATGCCAGGGAAATGCGGTCTGTCCGAGCGGAAATATCGATGCTTATAAAGTGGCGGAGGAACTGGATAAAAGGTATTATGCGAGAGAGCTTCCGCACAAGTTCAAGTTTGGCGTAACAGGATGCCAGAATAACTGCCTGAAGGCAGAGGAAAACGATCTGGGCGTCAAAGGTGCGTTGGATGTGAAATGGGTAGAAGATAAGTGTACCCTCTGCGGTGTATGCGAGAAAGCCTGCCGGGTCGGCGCGATTGAGATAGAAGACGGAAAGCTGACGACAGATTTTGATAAATGCAATAACTGCGGACGCTGTGTGAAAGCGTGTCCTTTCGATGCGTGGGAGGGCGAGCCTGCTTACATAGTTTCTTTTGGCGGATTGTTCGGAAACACGATTTATAAGGGAGACAGCATTCTCCCTCTGATCAAAACAGATGAACAATTGTATCGGGTGACGGACGCGGCGATTCAGTTCTTTGACGATCACGCAAAGCCGGGTGAACGGTTTAAGTTTACATTGGACAGAGTTGGCCGGGACAAATTTGAGAAAGTGATCAGGGAGGCATATGATGGAAAAGATTCAGAGTGATGAAAAAATTGATATTACCGATGCGGTCTGCCCCATGACCTTTGTAAAGACAAAGGCGGCTATCGATGAATTGGAGATCGGGCAGGTTCTGGAGGTTATTATGAATGACGGCGAACCGACGGAAAATGTGCCGAGAAGCATGAAAGAAGAGGGTCAGCAGGTGCTGAAGCTGGAAAAACTGGAAAACGGCACTTACCGCATGTTAGTGAAAAAAATGGAGGATTAGACATGGTTTTAGTAGTTGCAGGTGAAAAGAAAGAATTTGAAGATGGCATTAATGTGACAAAGCTGATAGAATTGGAAAAGGTGGAAACTCCGGAGTATGTTACGGTATCCCTAAACGATGAGTTTTTGGATCATGACGGATTTGATTCCACTGTTTTAAAAGATGGTGATAGTATTGAATTTATTTATTTTATGGGTGGAGGAGCATATTAATGGCATTTACAGATGAGCAGCTGGAACGTTATTCCAGACACATTATCTTAAAGGAAGTCGGTGTAAAAGGGCAGAAAAAACTGCTGAATGGAAAGGTGCTGATCATTGGCGCCGGCGGTTTGGGTTCCCCTGCAGCCATGTATCTGGCAGCGGCCGGAGTGGGAACAATCGGCATTGCGGATGCGGATGTGGTAGATCTGTCCAATCTGCAAAGACAGATCATTCATGCGACAGAGGATCTGGGCAGACCGAAGGTACAGTCCGCGAAAGAATCTATGGAGCGCATGAATCCGGATGTGAAAGTAAATACATATCACACTTTTGTTATGTCAGATAATATCAGGGAGCTGATCCGTGAATATGATTTCATTATCGACGGAACGGACAATTTCCCGGCAAAATTCCTGATTAATGACGCCTGTGTTATGGAAGGCAAGCCTTTTTGCCACGGAGGAATTATCCGGTTTAAGGGACAGCTTATGACTTATGTGCCGGGGCAGGGACCCTGTTATCGCTGCATATTCCAGTCGCCGCCGCCGAAAGATGCGGTTCCGACCTGCAAACAGGCGGGAGTGATCGGCGCGATGGCGGGAGTGATTGGGTGTCTTCAGGCGATGGAGGCGATCAAATATCTTCTGGGAGTCGGTGATCTGCTTGTGGGAAGATTGTTGACATATGATGCGCTGACGATGGAGTTCCGCACGATCAAGCTTCCGAAAGAAGTTCCGTCCTGTGCGGTCTGCGGCGAGCATCCGACGATCACGGAACTGATCGACTATGAACAGGCAGTCTGTGATCTATAACAAACGACAAAAATATTTGCCGTTTGCTACAGTCCCTCCGGGGGGATGCGCACGATTTTTGCAAGGAAGATTCTGTGCAAACACGCTCTAGTAACGTCATAAAGAAAGAATTTATGACGTTACCTATAAGAAAAAAGTAGAGAAATAACTCAGATCTGTGCAGATCTGAATGAAAACCGGAGTTGAGAATATGATCTATATAAAAAGAGAAGATTACGGCGGAATCATCGCATATGCCGTTCAGGGGCTTCCGGCGGAAGCCTGCGGACTTCTGGGCGGAACCATTGATGGGGATGAAAAGAGGATCGAGGAAGTGTATTATCTGACCAATCTGGATGCCAGCAATGAGCATTTTTCCATGGATCCGAAGGAACAGTTTCTGGCGATCAAGGATATGCGGGAAAAGGGACTTCAGATGATCGGAAACTGGCACTCCCATCCGGAATCTCCCTCCAGACCCTCCGAGGAGGATAAAAGACTGGCATATGATTCCAGGATCAGATATCTGATCCTTTCTCTGGAACACAGGGATAAACCGGTGCTGAACGCTTTTGCGATCGTAAACGGAGAGGTATCAAAAGAAGAAATTGTGATTATATAGGCTGCGTTCGCGCAGCCTTTTGTCAGATAGAGGAGGATTTTCTATCTGGTATATCAGATGTAAGATGACTCCCACCTCTATAGGCAGTGAGTAACAAGTTTGTATCAGTGGGAGTTCATTTCTCCACTTGATAAGGAACCAGCAAAAAAGACAGCA
>CAZJSI010000177.1:0-3550 GCA_964548675.1 uncultured Eubacterium sp.
TGGTCCAGTCACAATGCCCCCTGTTTGAGGTTATCTATTTCCCGACAACCCCTTTGCCCTTTGAATAGAGTAGCGGACAGGTCAGGCCTTTGCCGGCGGATATTCCGTGCACAAAAGCCGGTAAGGCGGCTCATCCTCCTCAACAGCGGGAAAACGGCCGATCGGTTCATAGAAATAGTTATCCACATTGTCGTCGTTGCACATGGAGACTTCGCCGAGGAGCACATCGCCGGTGCCCTCTTCCACTTTAAAATCGTGGTAGAGCTCCTGCTGGATCGTAATGCTCTGACCGGGACAGAGGCGCACTGCAGTTCCGGCGGGAACAGTGTAGGTCCGCCCGTCGGAATGAACTGTCACATCGGTATCGGCCAGGTCGTCATTTTCCGTGCGGTTATAGACAGTGATAAATACATTGCCGCCGCCTCGGTTGATGATATCCTCCATCTTATATTTATGATAGTGCATTGGAGCGTACTGCCCTTCGCAGACCATCAGCAGCTTTTCGGCATAGGGTTTGGGATAATCGCTCCTAAGCTGATTGCCGTTTCTTAGTGTGATCAGCGAGAAGCCGATTTTTTCAAAATTTCCAAGTCCGTAATCGGTGATATCCCATCCGAGCATATTATCGCGGATTTCATCGTATTCATGATCTTTTTCTTCCCATTCCGCCGGTGTCCAGTGGCAAAATGGCGGAATCTCAAAACGATGCTCCTGTATCATATGTTCCATTTTGCGGATCGCGGCATTGATTTCCGAGCGTTTCATTTGTGCATTTCCTCCTGATGTTTTTTTTAAGTATAGGAGAAGTTCTTTACCGAGTCAAGAGCAGCGGCAAAGAAGTTGTAACGGCAAATAAGTTGCAGCGAAAAATGAGTTGTAGCGGCAAAGCAGTTGCAGAGGCAAATAAGTTGTAACGGCGAAGCTGTGAAATATAACTTATTGTCCGTCCGGGATCTGTTTTCCCGTTGTATCCATATGGTAATTTTCCTTTAAAATAATTTCGGAAATTGGTACTACCTGAAATCCTTTTTCCTCCAGGGTAGTCAGTAACTGATCCAGTGCATCAGCCGTGTATTTGGCTCCGTTGTGACAGAGGATGATGGCCCCGCCTGTCAACTGATCGCTGCCGCATACCCGGTTAATGATGTCCTCCACACCATAATCTTTCCAGTCAAGGCTGTCGATGGACCATTGTATGGGGTAGTATCCGCAGGAAATTGTGCCGGTGATCACTTCGTTGTCATAATCGCCATAGGGAGGACGGAAAAGAAACATTTCATATCCGGTCAGTTCCTTTACCTTGTTATGTACACTCATGATCTCATCCTTGATCTCCGAGTCGGATAACTGGCTCATATTTTTGTGGTTTTCGCTGTGGTTTCCCAGGTCGTGTCCGGCTTCATAGATGGCCTTTACATCGTCAGGGTAGGATGCCACCCATCCGCCTGTCATAAAAAAAGTGGCGTGAACATTATGTTTTGCCAGTATTTCCAGAATTCTTCCGGTGTCCTCATTGCCCCACGCCGCGTCAAATGAGATGGCTACCTTGGGTTCGTCGGTCTGTACGCAGTAGATGGGAAGCTCACGCCCGTTGACAGTATTGCTGACAGATATAAAGTTTGTTTTTGACTGGACATAAAGCGTAACTGCGAGAATTCCAAATACAGTGAGAGGGAAAAGAAATAAGGAGGAGGGCTTCTTTTTTTTCATGAATTGCCTTTCCGGAGATAATATTACTAAAGTATATGCTGCGGGTGAGGGAAAATGTATTGGAAATACAAAAAATAGTGCTTGCAATATCAGACTGAAAACGGTAAAATACATTCAAAGCATATATTATAAAATTCTTTATTTCTAGCGAAAGCTATCGTTTATATTCTTTTTTATCTATGCTTTTAAACCCGACAAATAACATATTAAAAAAGCTATGGGATTATTGCCTGAATTTTAAAATTAACGTATAATGAAAGGACAGATAAATATGGATTTATATACTCATGTGATGAACAGCCTTGACCTTGCAGGGGACAAGAGCAGGTATGACGCTGAAGTAAAAGTGATTCTCAGCGACAGGGATATTTTGGCATGGATACTTAAGTATGCGGTAAGGGAGTTCAAAGATTGCAGTATAGATGTGATCAGGGAATGCATTGAGGGAGCCCCCGATGTTGGAAATGTCCCCACGTATCCGGGGATGAAGAAAATGGGGGCGATCGAGGGACAGAATACAGAAGATGCCGTTCCAAACGAGGGCAAAATTACTTTTGATATCCGTTTCAGTGCCAGGGTTCCGACCGGGGAACGAATGAAAATCCTTGTAAATGTTGAAGCGCAGAAGAAATATCATCCGGGGTATGATCTGGTTACCAGAGCAGTTTTCTATTGTGCCAGGATGCTGTCAAGCCAGTTGGAAACTGAGTTTACACCGGATAATTACGATAATATAAAGAAAGTATATTCGATATGGATATGTATGGATGCTCCAAAATATGCGGAAAATACTATTACAAGCTATGAAATCACTCCACGAAATATATATGGCAATTTTGCCGGTAAAGCGAGATATGATTTGCTGTCCGCAGTAATGGTGTGCCTCCCAGGGAAAAGAGAAGTATCCGGAGGGAATAATCTGCACAAACTCCTTTCTTCTGTCTTGTCAGAAGAATTGGATGTAAAAGATAAGGAACAAATACTGAGAAATGATTTCAATATTGAAACAAGTCGAAAATTAAAGGAGGAATTAAACCTTATGTGTAATTTGAGCGATATCATTGTGGAGAAAGCTGTTAAAAGAGGTATAGAAAAAGGCATAGCAGAAGGCCTGGAAAAAGGCATAGCAGAAGGTCTGGAAAAGGGCATAGCAGAAGGCCTGGAAAAAGGAAAAATCTCTCTTTGCGTGGAATTGGTCAAAGATGGAGTGCTCAGCCTTGCGGAAGCTGCCAGAAGAGCCTGTGTCAGTGAAGCGGAGCTGAAAAAATATTTTTAAACGCCGTAGTTATAATACCGGTCAATCATTAGCAAAACTGTGGGGGATGATGAACACCCCGCAGTTTTTTTGGCCAAAATGAATAGGAAAGAACATGATAAATTTGATTGACGTGAACAAATGTTTGTAATATGCTGTATATACAGCACGGAGGGAAAATATGGGATTTCAAAAAATAGATATGGAGACCTGGCCTCGCCGGGAGCATTACGAATATTATTGTGAGAAAATAAAGACAAGTTACCAGATGGATGTAGATATCGATGTGACGAAACTGGTTAAAAGATGCCGGAAGAAAGGCATTCGTTTTTATCCAGGCATGATTTATGCAATCATGCGGGCAATCAATGAAAATGAGGCTTTCCGCATGGCAATAGATGAAAATGGACAGTTGGGATATTATGATATCTGCCATCCGTCCTACACGATCTTTCATAAGGATGATCTCACTTTTTCGGATATCTGGACGTCTTATGATGAAGATTTTCAAATCTTTTATCGCAAAGCAGTTGAGGATATGAAGACATATCGGGATGTCAAGGGAATCAAGGCAAAACCGGATCG
>CAZJSI010000177.1:3650-6043 GCA_964548675.1 uncultured Eubacterium sp.
AAAACCGGATCGTCCGGGATGGATATGCTTCATGGTTCCATGCTGGATAAAATGCTGCTATTTGCCCTGCCCCTTGCTGCCGGAAGTATTTTGCAGCAGTTGTTCAACGCTGTGGACGTTGCCGTGGTGGGACAGTTTGCCAGCAGTCAGGCGCTGGCGGCGGTGGGGGCAAATACATCGGTCATCTCATTGATGGTAAATCTGTTTGTCGGTATTTCGGTGGGCAGTAATGTGGTGATCGCCAATTATATCGGGCAAAAGGCGGAAGGAAGGATAAAGGGGGCGGTTCACACATCGATCATGGTGGCTGTTTTGAGCGGCTTGTTTTTGATGCTGCTGGGACTGGCGGTTGCGAGGCCGCTGTTACAGCTTATGTCGACGCCGGAAAATGTACTTGACCTGGCCGTAGTATATCTGAAGATCTATTGTGTCGGCATGCCGTTTATCATGGTCTACAATTTTGGGGCGGCAATCCTGCGGAGCATCGGTGACACGCGCAAGCCCTTGTATTGCCTGATCCTGTCAGGGGTAATCAACGCCGGGCTGAATCTGATCTTTGTCATCGTTTTTCACATGGGAGTATCCGGGGTGGCTATCGCAACGGTCATTTCGAATGTATTCAGCGCATGGATGGTGATCCGTTTTCTGGTGCGGGCGGATGAGACTGTGCGGTTGAATCTGAAGGAGATCCGCATCCAAAAGGAAGAACTTGTTAAAATTTTGAGGATAGGCCTGCCGGCAGGACTGCAGGGGATGGTGTTTTCTGTCGCTAACGTCTGCATACAGGCGTCCATCAACGGATTTGGTTCGGATGCGGTGGCAGGATCCGCGGCAGCGGTAAATTTTGAATATTTTTCATATTATGCGGTGAGCGGTTATAATGCGGCAGTTATGACATTTGTGAGTCAGAATCTCGGTGCCGGAGATATGAAACGGTGCCGGAAAGCTTACGCCATAGGTATGGTGAGCGCGGTAATCACATGCCTCATATTAAATACCACAGTTTATCTGTGCAGAAATTTCTGCATCGGGATCTTTACATCCGAACCGGCGGTTGCAGAATATGCGGCTTTGCGCCTGCGGTATGTATTGCTGGTTCATTTTCTGATCTGTTCGTATGAGATTACCGGTTCTGCCCTGCGCGGTCTGGGGCATTCTCTGACGCCCGCGCTGCTGACTGTGTTTGGCACCTGTGTGCTGCGCATTGCCTGGATCAATACCGTATCCGTGAAATACCATACGTTTCAGATGCTGATGCTGGTATATCCGTTTTCGTGGATCGTTACAGGGATTATGGTGGCGGCGGCGTTTGCCATAGTGTGGAAAAAACATGGTTATGGAAAAATCGGAAATAGCAAGGGAGAAAAATAGAGAGGAAGAAAAACAGAAAGAGGGAAAACAGAAAGAGGGAAAACAGAAAGAGGGAAAACAGAAAGAGAGAAAAACAGAAAGAGAGAAAAACAGGAAGAGGGAAAATCAGAAAGAGTTGAAAACTGGTGAAAATTAGTTTATACTAGTCCACGAATGTGGCAGGACGCAGAAGAAATAGCTGCAGGATATCAGACGGAACAGGACTCCCGTTTTCACAGGCAGCGGGCAGGTCCGAAACAATTTTATAGAAGAGAGAGGTTGAATTATGTCAAAAGTAAGAACGAGATTTGCACCGAGCCCGACAGGACGGATGCATGTGGGAAATCTCCGCACCGCTTTGTATACGTATTTGATCGCAAAACACGAGGGCGGAGAATTTGTGCTTAGAATAGAGGATACAGACCAGGAGCGTTTTGTGGAGGAAGCGTTGGGTATTATTTACCGCACCCTGGAAAAAACAGGCCTGATCCATGATGAGGGACCGGATAAGGACGGCGGTTACGGACCATATATCCAGAGTGAGCGCTGTGAAAGCGGCTTATACATGAAATATGCAAAGGAGCTTGTGGAAAAAGGCGAGGCATATTACTGTTTCTGTGATAAAGAGCGCCTGGATTCTCTGAAACAGAATGTGGGCGGCAAGGAAATTTCCATTTATGACAAGCACTGCCTGCATTTATCGAAAGAAGAAGTAGAGGCAAATCTTGCGGCGGGCAAACCGTTTGTGATCCGCGCCAACGTGCCGAATGAGGGAGAGACAACTTTCCATGACGAGATTTATGGCGATATCTCTCAGCCGAATGCGGAGCTGGATGATATGATCCTGATCAAATCCGACGGTTATCCGACCTACAATTTTGCAAATGTCATCGACGACCATCTGATGAATATTACCCATGTTGTGCGGGGCAACGAGTATCTTTCCTCCGCGCCGAAGTATACAAGACTGTATCAGGCGTTTGGATGGGAGGAACCGAAATATATCCACTGTCCGCTGATCACAAATGAGGAGCATCAGAAGC
>CAZJSI010000178.1:0-6010 GCA_964548675.1 uncultured Eubacterium sp.
AGAAATCCATCGCTATTGTACGTATCTGAATCTCCACCTTTGTATTCATCACACCGCGGCTGGTCTGAACCGGAACGGTGACAAGCATATGATAACTGCGGTAGCCGCTCTCCTTCGGATGCTTGAGATAATCCTTGATATACACAATCGTAAATTCTTTCTGTTTTCCGATCATCTCCGCCAGACGGTAAATATCCGATGTAAACGAACAAACGACACGAATACCTGCTATATCGTTTATGTACTCTACCATGTTCTGCATTGTACTCTCATAACCATGGCGCTTTAGTTTTTTTACAATACTCTCCGGTGTTTTAATACGCGATTTAATATACTCGATTGGATTATACTGATGGATATATTGAAATTCATCATTCATAATATCCAGCTTCGTCCGCACCTCTTTGATGGCCGAATTATATAAAAACATAATATTCTGCCAGTCATAAATGTTTTCTTTGATTTTAAATTCCTGTCCTTCCATGATGTGATACCTCCAGATCAACAGTCCGACACGCGAACTGTTCTGCTTATATTATATCACACAGCCAGGGGTTTTTTGTCATTTTTTGCAAAAAATTAATGCTTTTTTCATAATCTTTATACATTTTTGCCATGAATCAGTGCGTCACATCTATCCCGTATCCCTTTGTCTTTAACTGTTCTTCAATCCGGTCCAGTATCTCCTCCGATTCTGCCTCGACCGTATGGAAGTGTATTCCTCCGGTCAATTCCTTCAACGGCCTGTCTTTAATCCGGCTCATCTTATCGATAAACTCATCCACGTCCCTGCGGTTTTTCAAAATCAGATCCGCTGTGATCTGTCCATAGATCTCATGTTCAACCACCACATCCAACACATATCCGCCGTTATCTACGATCAGATATAACTCTTCCTGCATCTGTTCGTCCGTATGCTGCACTGCCATGGTGCGCTTAATATGCCCTATACCATGATCCGGATGATAAAGCATATATCCTTTATTTGTGCTCAGAATATTTTTATCTGTCGCCCGCAAAAGCGCAATATCCTGCACGATCACCTGCCTGCTCACCCCAAAAGTACGGGCCAATTCCGACCCGGAAATCGGCCTGCTGCTCCCCCGAAGCAATGCCGTCATATCTCTTCTGCGTGTCTCACCGTCTGTCATCGTCTGCCTAATCCTCCTCAATCACCTGAATTTCCAAATAATCAAATTCAATCGTCTCCACAAAACTGTCCTGATAAAACCGTGCTTTCGCGTGGCGCTTAAAATCCTCAATCGTGGATTCCAGCCAGATTGGTTTCCCGAGATCAAATTCATAACAGATTTCATCTAATGCCCGGAACACTTTATGCGTCCGCGTATCATCACTGTCATCACAGATGGTTATATCACACAGCATCCGGTTATTTTTAAATTCCTTTGCCCACAATCGAAACATCTTATTTTCTCCTCTGCCTGTTTGCTTCATACATCAAAATTCCTGCTGCCATAGCTGCATTTAAAGATTCCAGCTGTCCTCCCATCGGAATACGGATAAAGGTGTCCGCCAGCGCCGCCGTCCCGTCCGTCAGGCCGTTCCCCTCATTTCCGATCAGAAAAGCAGTTCCCAAAGTATAGTCCGGTTCATCATAGCAGGCACTTCCCCCCAGATGGGCCGCATATGCGCAGATTCCATGCTCTTTCAGGCATCGGATCGTATCCGGCAGGTCGTTTGTGATATAAAAAGGAATCCTGTAAATACTTCCCATTGTGGAACGGATCGTCTTCGGATTATAGATATCCACCGTAGAACTATCCATGATCACTCCGGCAATGCCGGCTCCCTCCCCTGTCCGAAACATAGTCCCAAGATTCCCCGGATCCTGTATGTTTTCCAAAACCAGCCAGATGCCATTTTTCTCCCTCAGCAGCATATCCAGCGTATAACCGGGCATTTTCATCAGACACAGAATGCCCTGGGGTGTTTTTGTATCCGAGACATGAGAAAACACGGAATCTGATAATATCTCATATGTTTTCCCTTTTAAAACCTCTCTATGCTCCGGGTCAGCCAGAAAAGATTCCGATACATAAATCTGTTCGATCCGGTCAGCAGGAGCCTCCCGGAACATGCGGATACCCTCGACTATGTATATCTGCTGCTGTTTCCGGGCTTTCGCTTTCTTCTGCAGTTGAACCAGATTTTTTACCTGTGTATTTGATGTACTTGTTATCATGATCACTTTCCTCTTCTCATAACCACACTTTTTTTCTACATCTGTTTATTATAGTAACATGCCGGCATTTCTTTGTCATCCACATTTCATCAAAAACAGAGACCGTCATAAACATGACAGTCTCCGCTGATGATCTCTATAAATCTGCGCCTGCGCATTAAATTGATAACGATCTTCCGATGCTGAACTGGTAATCGGAAATATTTTTCTTCATAGCCAGTGCTTCATCCACATCAAAATCTACAAATTTGCCGTCCTTGTAACCTACCACACGGTTGCTCTTGCCCTCGCAGAGAAGGTCAACTGCCATAGCCCCCATTGTAGAAGCATACACACGGTCTTTACATGTCGGGCTTCCGCCACGCTGCATGTGTCCAAGAATTGTTGCTCTTGTCTCCATTCCGGTTGCCGCTTCAATTCTTCTGGCAAGAGATGTGGAATGTCCGATTCCCTCAGCATTGATAATGATATAATGCTTTTTGCCGCGCTTACGGTTTGCGATAATATTATTTACAATCTTCTGTTCATCATAATCATATTTCTCCGGAATCAGAACCTGTTCAGCTCCGTTTGCAAGACCGCACCACAATGCGATATATCCCGCATCACGTCCCATTACCTCGATAATGCTGCACCGCTCATGGGAAGAGGCTGTATCGCGGATCTTATCAATAGCCTCCATTGCTGTATTGACAGCGGTATCGAATCCAATTGTATAATCTGTACAGGAAATGTCCAGATCAATCGTTCCCGGTAATCCAATCGTATTAATTCCCTGAGCCGCAAGCTTCTGTGCCCCACGGAAAGAACCGTCGCCGCCGATAACAATAATACCCTCGATACCATGCTTTCTGCACACTTCCGCGCCCAGCTTCTGCCCCTCCTCCGTACGGAATTCCGGACATCTCGCTGTCTGCAGGATCGTGCCGCCGCGCTGGATGATATCGGAAACATGTTTTGCCTCCATGTCAATGATATCTTCTGTAAGCAAACCTGCGTAACCCCTCTTAATACCTTTTACTTTTTTTCCTTTTGAGATTGCCTGACGAACCACCGCACGAATCGCCGCATTCATACCCGGTGCGTCCCCGCCGCTTGTTAATACACCAATGGTCTGTATTTCCTTAGCCATGACAAATCCTCCTATACTTTTATAATCTCTTTCATAGTTATTTGTATTTTAATATCTTTTAGTAATTTTTTCAATGGACTTTTCCAAAACCTTGACATTTTTTTCACCAAGTTTCTGATTCAGCTCATTTACAAGCTCATTGTTTGCAAATACGCCCATGTTTTCGCCGAGCCTCTTCATTGCCCGGATGGATGAGATGTAAATCACCACCTGATCCCGCCCGTCGGAGGCCTTCAAAACATCCAAAATCTCGGATTCGCGCTTCTCATACTCCTCCTTCGTTGTAAACTGAAGCCACAACTCACGCTTCGCCGCGTCAAAAGGATAAATTTTTTCACAGATCAGTTTTCCGTTCTTATCCTCCTCCACTGATGCACGACCCCGGATAAATACTTTTGCCTCCTGCACCATCAGATAATTGAATTTTTCGTAGTCCTTCGGAAACACAATAACTTCCACGGAACCATATAAATCCTCGATCGTCAAAAATGCCATTGCCTTATTATTTTTTGTATATTTTACGGTTTTTCCCTCAATCATACCGCCGATCATGACATTTTCCCCGTCTCTTACGCGAACCGCGCCGGTTTCCTCGTCCAACATAAAATCGGTTGTCACATGAGATATGTTATTGCGCCATTTTGCCTCGTACTCTTCCAGCGGATGGCCGCTGACATAAATACCAAGCACTTCTTTTTCCATAGCGAGCAGCTCTTCTTTTTCAAACTCCTCCACATCCGGCATGCGTATCTCATAATTGTGCTTCTCCTCCTCAGAGACCAGATCAAACAATGACATCTGTCCGGCCATGGAATTCTTTTTCTCCTGCTGGATCGAATCCAATATGATAGAATAAACCTGCATAAACTGCTTGCGGTTGCCTCCAAGTCCGTCGAAAGCTCCCGCCTTGATAAAGTTTTCAATCGTGCGCCGGTTCACCTCTTTTCCGGCAAGCCGCTCGGCAAAATCCTTCAGAGTTGTGAACGGCCCCCTCTCATCCCGTTCTGCCAAAATCGACTCAATAACCGGGCGTCCGATACTCTTGATCGCTGAAAGTCCGTATCGGATCGATTGTCCCGATACCGAAAAGCTTCCGAACCCCTCATTGATATCCGGCGGAAGTACCTGAATTCCCATCTGTCGGCACACCTGGATATACTCAGACACCTTGTTGGAATTATCAATGACAGACGTCATCAGCGCCGCCATAAATTCCACCGGATAATAATATTTCAGGTACGCAGTCTGATAGGAGACTACGGCATATGCTGCCGCATGGGACTTATTAAACGCATACTTTGCAAAGTCCGTCATCTCATCGAAAATCTTGTTTGCAACCGCCTCGGAAATTCCGTTTGCCATGCATCCCGGCACGCCTTCCTCCGCATTGCCGTATACAAAATTCTGACGCTCCCTGGCCATAACATCCGTCTTTTTCTTCGACATGGCACGGCGCACCAGATCACTCCGTCCCAGGGTATATCCTGCCAGGTCGCGCACAATCTGCATAACCTGCTCCTGATATACGATACAGCCGTAGGTGGGCGCCAGGATCGGTTCCAATTGTGGGCAATCATAGGTGATCGTATCCGGATTATTTTTACCCCGGATATACGCCGGGATAAAATCCATCGGTCCCGGGCGGTACAGGGAAATTCCTGCGATGATATCCTCAAGGCTCTGGGGTTTCAGCTCCTTCATAAAGTTTTTCATCCCCGCGCTTTCAAGCTGGAACACGCCGTCTGTTTTCCCTGTTCCCAGAGAAGCCAGGACTTCCGGATCATTATAATCAATGGCATCCATATCCAGCAATTTCCCCGTAGACATCTCCACATTGCGCACCGCATCCTGGATCACAGTCAATGTGCGCAGTCCCAGGAAGTCCATCTTCAACAGTCCCAGTTCTTCCAGTGTAGTCATCGTAAACTGGGTTGTGATAGAACCGTCAGATGCCCGGGAAAGAGGCACATACTCGTCCACCGATTTCTGGCTGATCACGACGCCCGCAGCGTGCATGGAAGTGTGACGCGGAAGCCCCTCCAGACGGCGGGACATGTCGATCAATTTCGTCACTGACGGATCGGATTCATAAAGGCCGCGCAGTTCCGGATTCATCTTCAGCGCTTTATCTATTGTGATATTAAGCTCATTCGGGATCATTTTTGCAATATTATCGCAGGTGGCGTAGGGCAGATCCATGACACGTCCCACATCCCGGATCACTGCCCGGGCCGCCATCGTACCGAAGGTTACGATCTGCACCACCCGGTCCTTGCCGTATTTGCGCACCACATAGTCGATCACTTCCTGACGGCGTTCAAAACAGAAATCCACATCAATATCCGGCATGGACACACGCTCCGGATTCAGGAACCGTTCAAACAGCAGGCTGTATTTTACCGGATCAAGCTGCGTGATGCCAAGCGTATATGCCACAAGGCTTCCCGCCGCGCTTCCCCTTCCGGGTCCCACCATAATGTCATTTTCTCTTGCAAAGTGGATAAAATCCCACACGATCAGAAAATAATCCACATATCCCATCTTCTGAATGACCGAAAGCTCATATTCCAGCTTCGGCTTCAGTTCTTCCGCCCTTTCTGCCGGATACCGCTCTGCCAGCCCGTCATAGCAGAGTTTATTTAAGTATTCCCAGGAAGTGTACTCTTTAGGCACGT
>CAZJSI010000179.1:0-5910 GCA_964548675.1 uncultured Eubacterium sp.
TTGAATATGTGCGCAGGATAAAAGCGAATCCGATCGCCGTGGCTGTAAAACTGGCGGATATCGAACATAATGCGGATCACACCAGGCTGATGGGGTGTGCGGATGTATCCCCGGAGCAAATTGAATGGTGGCGGCAAAAATACGATAAGGCAAGAAAGATTCTGGAAAGCGATTGAGCAGAGAGATTTTGGGAGGCAGAAATGCAGACATATATTCACAAGGTACAATATTATGAGACAGATCGGATGGGAATCACACATCATTCAAATTATATCCGTTGGATGGAAGAGGCACGCATGAATTTCCTTACGCAGATAGGGTGGGGATATGAGAAAATGGAAGAGGCAGGCATTATTTCTCCGGTCATTGCAGTGGACTGTAAATATAAACATAGCACTACTTTCGCCGATGAAGTCTCTATCGAGGTGAAGATCAAAGCTTTCAATGGGATAAAATTAGTTCTTGAATATACAATGAAAAAGACAGCAGATGATTCCCTTGTCCTGACCGGGACATCGGAGCATTGTTTTCTGGATAAAAATTCCAGGCCGATACGGTTTAAAAGAGAATATCCCGATTTATATGAGGTGCTGCTGAACCTGGCAGAAAGAGAATAAAGTCGGGATTGCATTGGACGTATCATAATATCGGAGAGTAATTTATAAAAGATGACCGGGATCAGGACCTTTCGCTGCAGGCTTTTGCACGGGATATTGTGAAAGCCACATTGAGAGATCCGCATATTGTCATTAGGGAGAAACTGTTATGGAAAGAAAACTGGTATTAAAGGAAGATATCATATCAGCGCTGAAAGAGGCGGGAGTTGCAAAAGGACAGGCAATTATGGTACATACATCGCTGAGCAGTCTGGGATTTGTGTGCGGCGGAGCTCAGGTTGTCATTGAAGCATTATTGGAATGCGTGGGGGAGGACGGGACGATCATGATGCCTGCGCAGACCTGGAAAAACCTGGACCCGGAGGCGGGGGTTCACTGGGAGGAACCGAAAGAATGGTGGCAGGCAATTCGCGATAACTGGCCTGCCTATGACAAGGATATTACGCCCACAAATACAATGGGAGCCGTCGCGGAAATGTTCCGTAAATGGCCCGGTACAGTGAGAAGTGATCATCCGGCCCGCTCTGTGGCCGCCTATGGAAAATATGCGGAATATCTGACGGAAAACCATGACTTGTCCAACATTTTTGGTGAGGGTTCTCCCGTCGGAAAGTTATATGAGCTTGATGGATCCGTGTTATTGATCGGTGTGGGGTATGACAAAAATACGTCTCTGCATTTGGCGGATGCAAGGGTAGAATATCCGGGCAAGCACTACACAGCAGAGAGCAGTGCGGTAAAGATCGACGGAAAGAGAGTATGGAAAACCTATGAGACGCTGTACGTGGATGGAGAGGATTTTGATGAGATCGGCTCTGCTTTTGAGAATCAGTGTAAGGTAACGAAAGCTGCGTTGGGAAATGGAATTGTCACATTTATGAGACAGCGGGAGCTGGTAGATTTTGCGGTGGATTGGATACAGAAAAACAGACGTTAAAAGTGAGCTGGAAGAACGGCCGGTATGTGCTGTGCTCTATTTCCGCGGAGCAGGAAAAAGCAGTTCTTGACAATCGGGGAACAGCACAATAAAATCTACATATACCCCTTATGGTATGCGGAGGTGAAAAGATGAGACAGTGTATGGATGCGGATAATCTGCACCGCAGGCTGAAAAAAATTATCGGGCAGGTGCAGGCAATCGACCGGATGGTGGATGAAGATGTTCCCTGTGAGGATGTACTTGCACAGATCAATGCGGCAAAATCGGCTCTTCACAAAGCAGGACAGGTCGTGTTGGAGGGACATATACAGCATTGTGTCAGAGATGGCATTGAGAATGGAAATGCCGATGAGACGATCAAGAGCTTTACGAAAGCGGTAGAACGTTTTGCAAATATGAAATAGAGAATTGGATGGCAGAAAGCTCCTTTTTCTGATAGATCACGGAAATGATCGATCAGGAAAAGGAGCTTTTTGACCGCAAAAGTGTACAAATCACGCTTTTTTCTGACATAGGATAATCCTCGGGACTTCCTATATCAGAAAAATATTATGCGCACAAGCACGAGAGGAAATGAGTGCTTTGCAATCGTGCTTGGCACGGCAAGAAAAGCTGTGCCATTAAAGTTTTTGAGCGCTAGAGAGTATAAAGTACGCTTTTCTTGAAAAGCCTCCTTGACAACCTATACCCCCATGGGTATAATGAGCCTATACCCCTATGGGTATAAAGGAGGCTGATCATGAAACAATTTACAGAAAAATTAGAACATTTACTGGAGTTGGGAGGTACGAAAAAAGACATCACTCTGTTGGTCATTTCGGGCGTGGCCCTGCTGTTCAGTATCTTTCATCTGGTTCCGCTGCCATTTGACTGGGCGTGGATCGCAATTATTCTTTGCGGTATCCCTATCATATTGGAGGCGGTTATCGGTCTGATCACGGCGTTTGATATCAAAGCGGATGTGCTTGTATCTCTGGCTCTGATCGCATCTGTCTGCATCGGGGAGGATTTTGCCGCAGGGGAAGTTGCATTTATCATGCAGCTGGGAGCTTTGCTGGAAGATCTGACCGTGGCAAAAGCGAGGGATGGAATCGAAAAGTTAGTCCATCTGACGCCCCAGACCGCAAGGGTGATAAACGGGAAAGAGGAAAAAGTGATACCTGCCGAGCAGGTGCGGATCGGGGAGATCCTCCGCGTTCTGCCGGGGGAGACGGTTCCGGTTGACGGCGTTATTATTTCCGGGCAGACTTCTGTCAATCAGGCGGTCATGACCGGAGAATCCCTTCCGGTGGATAAGACGGTTGGAGACGAGGTATCCAGCGGTACCGTCAATCAATACGGAAGCTTTGAGATGAGAGCGTCAAGAGTGGGAGAGGACAGTTCGATCCAGCGCATGATTCGGCTCGTGCAGTCTGCGGATGCAGGAAAGGCGAAAATTGTGGGGATAGCGGACCGATGGGCAACATGGATCGTTGTGATCGCTCTGTCGGCGGCGGCCCTGACATGGATCTTCACCGGCGAGATCATCCGGGCAGTTACGATCCTCGTTGTATTCTGCCCCTGCGCATTGGTGCTCGCGACGCCTACGGCGATCATGGCAGCAATCGGAAACGCCACAAAACACGGATTTCTTGTGCGGGAAGGGGACGCCCTGGAGCGTTTGGCCGCGGTCAGCAAGATCGCTTTTGACAAGACCGGGACACTGACATACGGCATGCCCCAGGTGACGGCAGTGAAAAGTGCGCTGGATATTTATTCGGAGGATGACATTTTCAAAATGGCAGCCTGCGCGGAGCAATTTTCGGAACATCCCCTGGGAAAGGCCATTGTCCGCTGTTATAAACAGAAACATTTGTCGGATCATGCTGCCGAAGGAAATCCTCAGGAAAGAAATCCTCAGTCAGAAAGTGGAGAGAAATCCGATAGTTCGGCCCAGCATCAAGTTCCGCCGTGCAGCGTTGCTTCGCTTGTTGATAAAGGAGAGCAATCTGACAGTTTAGCCCAGCATCAAGTTCCGCCGCTTAGCGTTGTTGATAAAGGAGAACAATCCGATAGTTCAGCCCATCATGCAGAGCAGTTTCAGATGATTCCCGGACGGGGCGTTTCCGTACAGTTGGAAGGGGAGACGGTTTTTGCGGGAAACAGGGAAATGCTGGATGAACATCATATTACGGTTCCGGCGGATGTCATATCAGAGGCGGAAACATATCTCAGACAGGGCAGCACGATCATTTATATTGCCGTGAAAAAATTGCTCGCCGGGTATATTGTCCTGTCGGATACCATTCGCAAAGAAAACGGTGAAATGATCCATAAGCTGGATGGCCTTGGAGTTCAGCCCGTGCTGCTGACCGGGGATAATGTCAATGCGGCCGGTACGATCGCAAAGCAGCTTCATATCAGGGAGATACATGCGAACTGTCTGCCGGAGGATAAATTAAACCGGATTGATGATTATCAGCAAAAGGGCGAGGCGGTCTGCATGATCGGCGACGGCGTCAATGACGCCCCGGCTCTGAAAAAAGCGAATGTCGGAATAGCAATGGGAGGCGTCGGGAGCGATATAGCCGTGGACGCGGCAGATATCGCGCTTGTGGATGATGAAGTAAAGGAACTGCCGCATTTGCTGGCTCTGTCCAAGCGGATGATGACAACGATCAGGCGGAATCTGACATTTTCCATGAGTCTCAATTTCCTTGCCATCATACTCGCGATCACGGGAATTTTAAATCCGGTTGTCGGGGCGTTGGTACATAACGCGGGCTCCGTATTTGTCATTATAAATTCCGCTTTATTATTAAAATGGAAATTTCGCTATTGAAATTAGGGATGAGATTGTCTATAATGGTTCAGACGCAGTTTGTATCTGTATCCTTTTACAAAAGACGCTTTTCTTATTTAGAGCAGGAAAGTGTCTGCGTAAAAAGATAAATTGAATGACAACGGAGGAAAGAACATGAATTCATTAGATGAAGTGAAAGCAGTGGATATAGAAGTGGCCGCTGCCATTGAAGCAGAGATGGAGCGCCAGAACAGCCATATCGAACTGATCGCATCCGAAAACTGGGTAAGTCCCGCTGTAATGGAGGCGCAGGGATGCGTCATGACGAATAAATATGCGGAAGGCTATCCGGGAAAACGTTATTACGGCGGATGCCAGTGTGTGGACATTGTAGAAAATCTTGCGATTGAGAGGGCAAAAAAATTATTTGACGCGGAATATGTCAATGTGCAGCCACATTCCGGCGCTCAGGCGAATATGGCGGTACAGTTCGCGTTATTAAAACCGGGCGATACCGTACTCGGCATGAACCTGGATCACGGCGGACATCTGACACACGGAAGTCCTGTCAATTTTTCGGGAACTTATTTCAATATCGTGCCTTACGGCGTAAATGATGACGGCGTGATCGATTATGACAAAGTGGAAGAGCTTGCGCTGGAAAATAAACCGAAAATGATCATCGCGGGTGCAAGCGCCTATGCGAGAACCATTGATTTCCCGCGTTTTCGTGAGATCGCGGACAAGTGCGGCGCTTATCTGATGGTGGATATGGCCCACATCGCAGGCCTGGTTGCGGCAGGGCTTCATCCAAATCCAATGCACTATGCGGATGTGGTCACAACGACAACCCACAAGACACTGCGCGGACCGAGAGGCGGTATGATCCTCGTCTCAAAGGAATCTATGGAAAAGAATAACTTTAATTTCAATAAAGCTGTATTCCCGGGAATCCAGGGAGGCCCTCTGATGCATGTCATTGCAGCGAAAGCTGTCTGCTTCAAAGAAGCGCTGGATGACAGCTTCAAAGTATATCAGCAGGGGATCGTGGACAATGCCCAGGCGCTTTGCAAGGGCCTGATGAGCCGTGATATCAAGATCGTATCCGGCGGAACGGACAACCATCTGATGCTGGTAGACCTGACGCCATATGAACTGACAGGAAAGGCAGTGGAAAAACTGTTGGATGAGGCGCACATCACGGCAAACAAGAATACGATTCCGAATGATCCGAAATCTCCGTTTGTCACCAGCGGTATCAGGCTCGGAACTCCTTCCGTGACATCCCGCGGCATGAATACGGAGGACATGGATCAGATCGCAGAGGCAATCTCTATTGTGATCAAAGAGGGAGAAGCCGGCGTTGGTCGCGCCCGTGAAATTGTCGATAAACTGACGGAAAAATATCCTCTTAAATAAGAAGAAAGACGGCGGTATCCAAATGTCTGACAAGTGTCATTGGGGTTTGGGATCTCAGTGAATGAGAGGGACATTTGAATATTAAAAGAATATTAAGAAACGAATAAATAAATTCTATGAATTAATATGGTAAAATGACTACAGAAGAATTC
>CAZJSI010000180.1:0-5889 GCA_964548675.1 uncultured Eubacterium sp.
ACAGATCCTCGCCCTCGATCTTGTACATCATGGCGTCCATCTCATCAAAGCTCATAACGCCTGTTACCACATTGCTCCGGATCATAAACGGAGGAATACAGTAAGTAAATCCTCTGTCGATCATGAAATCACGGGCATAAGCTGTCATTGCAGAATGCAGCCTTGCAATATCCCCCTGCAAATAATAAAAACCGTTTCCTGCCACTTTTCTGGCGCTGTCAAGGTCAATTCCATTGAATTTTTCCATGATCTCGGTATGATACGGGATCTCAAAATCAGGCACAAAAGGCTCGCCATATTTCTGTACTTCCACATTCTCACTGTCATCTTTTCCAATCGGAACGGATGGATCAATGATGTTCGGAATCGTCATCATAATTGTTTTTATCTTTTCCTGGAGTTCGTTCTCACATGCTTCCAGTTCAGTAAGACGGTCTGCATCCTTCGCAACCTGTTCTTTTAAGGCCATAGCCTCTTCCTTTTTACCCTGTCCCATCAGCGCGCCGATCTGTTTGGATACTTTATTGCGGTTTGCACGCAGGTCGTCAGCCTCCTGCTGCACGGCACGTGCCTTTGCATCCAGCTCGATCACTTCATCTACAAGCGGAAGCTTGCGATCCTGAAATTTGTTTCTGATATTCTGCTTTACAATCTCCGGATTCTCTCTCAAAAATTTGATATCTATCATAATCTTCCTCCTACAGGTTCAAGAATGCCATCGGCATTCTTGCTGCGGTGCGCGCGCCAGCTATACTGACATCTTTCATCCGCACACGCCTGCAATCCTGCCGGAGGCTTTATCTGTAGAGATTATACACTTATCCTTTTTACTATTCAAGAAATTTTTTTATCATGGCTCTCTTATTCCCTGCGCAGCGCATCAATCGGCTTTAAGTTTGCGGCTTTGTAAGAGGGCAGCAATCCGAACAGTATTCCGATCACCATAGAGAACACAACTGCGATCACTGCCGCTGCCACACTTATGGACACTGGCGTACCGCTCAGTTTTGAGATCACTTCCGCCAAAACAATTCCTGCCGCAACTCCGATGACTCCCCCCATGCTCGTAAGCACCGCTGCCTCGGTGAGGAACTGACCCAGAATATGTCCTTTTTTCGCACCGATTGCTTTTTTCAAACCTATTTCCTGAGTCCTCTCCGTAACGGACACAAGCATGATATTCATAACGCCGATACCGCCGACGATCAGCGAAATGCCCGCGATCCAGATCAACATCGTATTCGTGGACTGGCTCAGTTCCTGGATCTCTTTTGCCTGTTCAAGAAGATCCTGCCCTTTGTACTGAATGCTTTCATTCTGTACGGACAGATTGCCGTTGAGTATGTCGGCCGCCGCCTGCCCTGCCGCCGCCATAGAATCCGTGTCCACCGTCCGGATCACAAGATTCTGCGGCTCATCATAACTGAATACGATCGGCCATGTCGTGGAAGGAATATAAATTTTTCCGCTGCTGTCCTGCATATAGGTATAATAATCATCAATAGAGTTGATCACCGGTTCAAAACCACTCTTTTTCGCCGCAATTCCGATCACCACATAAGGTTCGCCTTTAATTTCGATCGTTTTTCCGACCGGGTCTTCTCCCTGAAACAGAGAGCTTGCAGAATCCTCATCCAGGACAGCTACCTTTTGGAAATTATCATAGTCCCTGTCGGCAAAACCGCGGCCTTCCTTTATGACATAACTGCATGTGTCAAAATAATTTTTGTCTATTCCCATCACATACCCGCCGCTGAGAGTTGTATTCTTGTAGCAGACAGTATCATAACCCTGGCGGCTGTTGTACAGGGACGCCATCTCAACGCCTTCGACAGACATGATCTCTTCCAATGTTTCTTCGGAAATCACCGGCACTCCGTCCGGGATCCCATAATACTCTGTCTCATACGTCCAGTCATCCTGATACAACTGTACATTGACCGTATTATTTCCGGAACCGATCAGGTTCTGCTTGATCTGTTCATTCGTTCCCTGGATCGTGGATACGATCGCGATAATTGCAGCGATACCGATGATAATACCCAGCATAGTCAAAAAGGAACGCATCTTATGGGACCATATTCCCTGAAATGATAATCTGATATTTTCCAGCATATTTGTTCCTCCTTAATCTACATTTCGCCGTCGGAATCCACCGCTTTGATTCCCTCTTTTGCCGTTTTCCCATACGGGAATGCAATTCTGTCCTCTGTCGTAAGCCCGGACTTTATCTCCACAGAATAACCGTAGATCGTTCTCCCGGTCTGCACATACTGTTTTACCAGACGGTTATTTTCGTCCGCTTTATATACGATAAGATTTCCCGTCTTCTGTTCTCACATATGCCTTGGATATGTATAGGCTTTCCTCCGCCTCATTTCCGCCAACTGTCATTGTCAGATCTACATATTCCCCGTTTTTCAGTCCGGATGTATCCTCAATATACGCCGTGTATGGATAGTAGGAAACGTTCTGATTACCTTCCCCATAAGCATTTGCGTTGGAAACCGGATAATCAAAAATTTCCGTAATCTCCCCTTCACAGCTGATGCCGCTCTCCCAGGAAGAAATCTGTACGGACTGTCCCGGTTCAATCTGATCCAGCAAAAGCTCGCTCAAAGCCCCTGTCACATAAAGTCCCTCGGAACCGCTCACTTCCAGAAACGGCGTTCCGTCTGTCGGAAGATTATCAACATCCTGCAGATTTTTCACCGTTCCCGTCACAGTCGCATAGACAACGCCATCCGTGCTCTTCTGTTTCAGTTTCTCCACTTCCAACTCTGCTTTGCGCTTTGACAGATCAAGTTCTTTTATCTCCTGCTCCTTTTCCTCTATCATCGACTGCAGTTCTTCCTTCGTATAGCCGGTTTCTGCTTCTTCCTGTTCCGGCTCTTCCGGAAGCTCCTCGACCTCCTCCGTCTCGGTGATCTGGGTTCTGGTCGCTACCGCCCATTTTGTATCCGGATCCGGAACCGTGGCTTTGCTTCCGTCAACTTCCCAGCTTTTCACCGGTTCCCCGGATATCTCATTGTTTTCATAAATTTCAAACACTGCGCATGTTCCGTTCTCTGCCAGGGCCGCCAACGCTTCGCCGGTGACATATGCTTCCTCTGTGCAGAGATAACGGTAAGGCGCTTCCGCCGTCCCATCCGCTTCCGCCTCATTATAAGGCACCGCCGACGGACTTATGTAATTATATGCATCTCCGCTCTTTTCCGGTATCTGCGGCTCAGGGTCAGGTTCCGGCTCAGGCTCCGTATACACCGGCGGAGATATAGGTTTGGTATTTTTCAGCTTTTTCAGATCATTTTGGGCAATCTCCAGCTGGTTTCCCAGTTTTTCTGCCTCCAGGACTTTCATATTATAGTTCAGGTCAGACGCTGTCATATCATAAGCCAAAAGCTTATCCCCTGCCTGTACTTCCTGTCCCTCTTCCACATAAACCTCTTTGATCGTGTCTTCTGCGGACAGGTAAACTGTCTGTGAATGGTCGTTGGTGACCTGCCCGTAACTGTAAACTTCGTCTCCACCATACCAGTCTTTCAGGTTTTCCACAGACGTCACTTCTGCGGTCAAATTATTTTTCTGGTAAAAGATGCCGCCGCCCACACATCCGCCGACTACGGCGATAACGATCACTGCTATGATAATCCTCTTCACAATTTTCTTTTTCATACCATAGCCTCCTCACCTTTTACTTTCCCGTCCGTGATCTCACCATCGATAATATGTATGATCCTTTTTGCATGGGAGGCAATATTTTCATCATGAGTGATCATGACGATCGTAACTCCCTCCCCGTTCAGTTTCTCAAATAACTCCATGATCTGTTTTCCCGACTTGGAATCCAAGGCGCCCGTCGGCTCATCCGCCAGCAGGATTTTTGGATTGTTCACCATAGCCCTCGCAATGGCGACTCTCTGTTTCTGACCGCCGGACAGCTGGGTCGGTTTGAACTCCGTCCGGTCGGCCAGCCCCACTCTGTCCAGTGCGGCCGCTGCCATTTTCACACGTTCCGTCTTTTTTATTCCCGCATAGATCAACGGCAGAGCCACATTTTCCAGGGCGCTCTCCCTCGGAAGGAGATGAAAACTCTGAAATACAAAACCTATACTGTTTAATCTCACATCTGCCAGTTCTCTGTCCCTGCATTTTAAAACGTCCTCGCCGGATAACTGATATTCTCCTTTTGTCGGCAGGTCCAGGCATCCTATAATATTCATCAATGTAGTCTTCCCGGAACCGGAAGGGCCCATAATAGCCACGTACTCTCCCTCTTCCACCTGAAGGCTGACGTCTTTGAGCACCGGAACAACCAGTTTATCCTGCTGATAATCCTTGTAAATATGACTGAGATTCAAAATCATCGCTTTACCTCCCTATTCAGCCGAAACCGCTCCGTCTTCGCCCTGTGTTTCTTCTCCGCCGTCATCTGCCGAATCATCTGCCGACGGTTCGTCGCCGCCATCGGCCGGCTCTGCACTCATATCGGCTCCGTCTTCAGACATGGATCCGTCTTCTATCATCGATTCACCCATATCTCCATCTTCCATCATTGACTCATCCGATACGCCGGAATCATCCGTCATATCTCCTTCGCCCTCCGATCCTTCTTCCATCATCATAGACTCTTCCATATTGGTTGTCGTGCCCATTCCCTCTGAAAGTCCATCCTGCGGCCATGCGATATAGTCCTCCTGTGCAATACCGGATAAGATCTCATACATATCCATTTCTTCATCGTATTCACCGAGTTCCACCGCCCGTTTTTCCAGTTTTCCATTTCCATTATCCGCCCATATGTACGGCGTATCCTCATCCTGGACAATGTATCCGCTGAAAAGCCAGATTCCTTCTTTTGCCTCGCTCTGCCCCTCATCAAGTTCGATATATAAATGCTGTCCCAGCATCAGCCCGTCACTGGAATCCAGTGTCACATAGAATGGATACTTAGAGGACTGCATACCGGAGTCAGAGTCACTGGAATACATCATATTATTATTTCCCGTCTCCTGATTTTCCGTGTCAATCGCATCTATCGTTCCGGTCCATGTTGCCTCCTCATCCACTCTTGAACGCAGGATCACCGGCTGTCCCTCCGTGAGCATCCATACATTTGTCTCGTTGACCAGGCCTTTTACCCTGTAATCTCCGGTGGTCAAAATTGATATAAAAGGCTGCGGATTGCCGTAATCGTCAGTACTTCCCGCCTCATTGATGGATTTCACCACACCCGTGATCTTGCTGGTGACAACAGACTGGGTCATAGATTCCTCAATCTTCTGAATCTCAAGCTTCTTACTTTCCTGATTGTACTCAGCCTGCTTGATTGATGTCTGCAGACTCTGGATCTGTACTGTATAATTAAACTGTTCATCCTTGGATACGGTAGATTTTTCCGCCGTCAGTGTTTTGATCTGGCTGTTGTATCCGCTGATCTCATTTGCAATCTCCTCAAGCTCCAGCTTTGCCTGGGAAAGCTGCAGGCTCAGATCATTCGTGTCATACTCAAACAGTGGCGTACCCTCTTCCACTTCACTGCCTTCTTCTACAAATACTTCCTTGACCGTCTGCTCCGTGTTCAGATTGACATCCCACGTCTCCTGGGATTCCACTACGCCGGAATAACGGTTCTGCAGGCCGGAATTATTTCCTCCTGTCAATTCCGCCACCGATTCCACATAAGCCAGGCTGCCGCCGCTCTTACCCGATCCCAGATTTCTGGTCAGAACAACTGCGGCAGCTATCGCTATTGCCGCTATGATGACCACGGCCAAAATAATTTTTTTCTTTTTTGACATAAAACGCTCCTCCTATATTACAAAATGACTACAGAATTCTTCTGTAGTCATTTTACCATATTAATTCATAGAATTTATTTATTCGTTT
>CAZJSI010000181.1:0-5840 GCA_964548675.1 uncultured Eubacterium sp.
ATTGTTATAATTACCGGAGTGTCCGTTATGCCGGTGACCTGTCTTGCAAAAGATTCCGGACAGCCGTCTGAGAGAGGCGGAGAGATCGATCTCGGGGATGGCGTTTACTCCATAGAAGTGAGTTTGTCAGGCGGAACCGGAAGAGCGTCGATCACCTCTCCGGCGAAGATCACTGTCTCTGATAAAACCGCAGTTGCGGAAATTGAGTGGAGCAGCCCGAATTTTGATTATATGATCGTGAACGGAGAGCAGTATTTGCCTGTCAATACAGAAGGAAATTCGGTATTTGAGATTCCGGTTTTGGCGTTTGATGAAGAGATGCAGGTGATCGCGGATACGACCGCCATGAGCAGACCTTATGAGATTGAGTATACACTCACATTCCATTCGGATACCATTCAGGCAGACCAGAGGAACTGGAGCATGAAAGTTATGGTAAACGCTTTGCTTGCCGTTGCTATTGTTGTTGTGTTGGTGAAAGGAAAGAGTGTTAAGAATGTTAAGAAAAAGCAATAATTGTCTGATCCGGGCGGCAGCGCTGCTTTTTATTCTCTGTATGGCAGGAACGATGATATTGAGCGCCTGCGGCAATTCGGTGAAAGAGACGGGAGATACGCAGGAAAGCGCGTCGAAACAGGAGAGTACATCGAAACAGGGAAGCACATCGGAACAGGAAACAAGTTCCGGAATTGATGAAAACAGGGACCGCAATATCAGCTCTCAGCTTCAATTTGAGAGCAGCATGGAGCTTGCCTATGCGCAGGAATTTGCGGTGGATTATTACGAGGGCGGATATATTTTGCTCACGGTTGCGGATGGAAGCCGTTTTCTGGTTGTGCCGGAGGAAGGGACGGCTCCGGAGGATATCGATGAGGATATCGTAGTTTTGCAGCAGCCGTTGAATAATATTTATCTGGTGGCTTCCGCCGTAATGGATATGTTCTGCGAACTGGATGCTTTGGACACCATTCGCTTTTCCGGGCAGAAAGCGGAAGGATGGTATGTGGATGAGGCCCGAACAGCTATGGAGCAGGGAGAAATCTTTTACGCGGGAAAGTACAGCGCTCCGGATTATGAGATGATCGTCTCGGAGGGAGCTTCCCTTGCCATTGAAAATACGATGATCTATCATACGCCGGAAGTGGGAGAAAAGCTGGAGAGCTTTGGAATACCGATGCTGGTGGATTACTCCAGTTATGAGTCACATCCGCTGGGCCGGGTGGAATGGGTTAAGTTCTACGGCGCTCTTCTCGGAAAAGAGGAAGAGGCTTTACAGGCTTTTCAGATTCAGGAAGATGCCCTGAAACGGGTGGAGGAAGATGAAAACACAGGAAAGACAGTGGCCTTTTTCTATATCACCACAAACGGCGCGGTGAATGTGCGGAAAACATCTGATTATGTACCGAAAATGATCGAGCTTGCGGGAGGAAAATATATTTTTGACCAGCTCGGGGATGCTGACAGTAAATCTTCGTCTATGAGTATGCAGATGGAAGAATTTTATGCCTCGGCAAAGGATGCGGATTATCTGATCTATAACAGCACGATAGAGGGAGAACTCAATTCGATAGAGGAACTGCTTGCGAAGAGTGAATTGCTGGCAGATTTTAAGGCTGTAAAAGAGGGGAATGTCTGGTGTGCCACGAATGACCTTTATCAGCAGTCTATGTCTATCGGAATTATGATTGAGAATATTCACAGTATGCTGAGTGATGCCCCGGATGAACAGAAAGATATGCTGTATCTATATAAATTGGAGTAAACGGCAGGCTGCTTTTGAAGAGATTGATGAAGGCAGTTCACATCTGCCGTAGAAAAAAGAAAGGGGACGCATGTGATGCGGCACAGAGAATACGGGAATGTGAGATATATCATGGCATTCATTTTATTGGGAATTCTGATTCTTTTTTTCCTTGCATGCAATGTCTGTATTGGCAGTGTCTCTATTTCATTTGTTGATATTGTAAAAGGATTTACCGGGCAGGAGATTGATGAGACTGCCCGCAACATTTTGTGGGAGATTCGTCTGCCCAGAGCCCTGGCTGCCATGATACTCGGCGGGGCGCTGGCTCTTGCAGGATATCTGCTGCAGACGTTTTTTCACAATCCCATTGCAGGGCCTTTTGTGCTTGGCATTTCCTCCGGGGCGAAGCTGGTGGTTGCTCTTGTCATGGTGTTCCTTCTGGAACAGGCAGTCAAGATCAGTTCGGGGGCTTTGATCCTGGCGGCTTTTGCGGGGGCGATGCTGTCTATGGGATTTGTGCTTTTGATGTCAAGAAAAGTAAACCGTATGTCCATGCTGATCGTCAGCGGCGTTATGATCGGATATATCTGTTCGGCAATCACAGATTTTATTGTGACCTTTGCGGATGATGCGGATATTGTCAATTTACATAACTGGTCAATGGGAAGCTTTTCGGGAATTTCGTGGGATAATGTACTGGTTATGGCGGTTGTCATTTTTATCACATTCTTTCTTATTTTTTTCCTGTCGAAGCCAATCAGCGCCTATCAGATGGGAGAATCCTATGCAAAGAATATGGGGGTTAATGTCCGGCTTCTGCGGGTGCTGCTTGTACTGCTTTCCAGTTTTTTGTCTGCGTGCATTGTAGCTTTTGCGGGGCCAATTTCTTTTGTGGGAATTGCCGTACCCCATCTGGTGAAAAATCTGTTCCGCACGGCAAAACCGATCATCATGATTCCTGCGTGCTTTTTAGGGGGAAGTGTATTCTGCCTGTTCTGTGATCTGCTGGCCAGAACGGTATTTGCACCGACGGAGCTGAGCATCAGTACGGTGACGGCTGTTTTCGGGGCTCCGGTAGTGTTATGGGTAATGATCCGTCGGCAGAAAGAGAGGGCGCAGCTTTGAAAGAATTTTACTTTTATACGAAGGGAATGAGTGTCGGTTATCAGGGAGTTCCGTTGATCAAAGATATCGAGATCAGCTTGAAGCAGGGAGAAATCCTGACACTGATCGGACCGAACGGGGCGGGAAAATCTACAATTTTAAAGAGCATTGTGGGTCAGCTGAATCTGATCAGCGGAGCGGCATATCTGGGAGGGGATCTCCTGGAACAGATGTCCGGCAGTGAACTGGCAAAAAAGATGGCGGTGGTTTTTACGGAGAGACTTCGCACGGAGATGATGACCTGTGAGGATGTGGTGGCGACAGGGCGCTATCCCTACACAGGAAAATTCGGAGTTTTGTCGGATGAAGATCATCAGGTAGTCAGAGAATCCATGGATCTGGTGCATGTCACAGAGCTTCGCAGCCTGGACTTTACAAAAATCAGCGACGGGCAGCGCCAGAGAGTTATGCTGGCCCGGGCAATTTGCCAGCAGCCGGAAATCATTATTCTGGATGAGCCGACATCCTATCTGGATGTAAAATATAAGTTGGAATTTTTATCGGTACTGCAGGAATTGAAGCGGAAGAAAAAACTCTCTGTCATTATGTCTCTCCATGAGCTTGATCTGGCAGAGAGGATTTCGGATAAGGTACTCTGCGTTAAAGGAGAGTATGTGGAGAAGTTCGGCCCTCCTGAAGAAATTTTTGTGCCGGGATATATAAACCGGTTGTTTGAGATCAGGGCGGGAAATTTTGATGAGATGAGCAGTGAGGTAGAGCTTGAAGCGCCGACGGGGGAACCGGATGTTTTTGTCATTGCAGGCGGCGGCAGCGGAAGAAATGTATTTCGCAGGCTTCAAAGAGAAGGGATTCCCTTCGCAGCAGGTATCCTGTTTGAAAATGATCTCGATTATCCGGTGGCGCGTGCGCTGGCGGTAAAAACGGTCAGCACAGCGGCATTTGAGCCGATTCCTGATGAAAAGATGGAAGAGGCAAAGCGCCTGATCGATCAGTGTGGGCGTGTTATTTGCTGCAGAGAAAATTTTGGAACCCTGGAACAGGCGAATCGGGAATTGTGCGCTTATGCGAGAGCCGGACAGTTTGTGACGGATGAAGAATAAAAAAAGCCGGGGATGGCCCTGAGGTAGAGATGCAATAGAAAAATTTCTGCTCAAGGCTGCCCCCGGCTGTTTTGCGATATTGCAATCGTGCCTGGCGCGGTAAAATTACGAAATGTCCTGCGGAAAAACAATGCACAGCTGCGCACGGAACACGGCGAAATGTCCTGCGGAAACGCTGTCCGGCCAAAGCTTTCAGCCGCGGGAGTGCGCGTCGAGCCATACGAGGAGATCTTTGTAGACGGTCTCGCGGTCGGTTTCATTTAAAATTTCGTGGCGGTCGTTTTCATATAATTTTATCTGTATATCCCTGATTCCGGCAGCCTTGTATGTGTTGTACACCTCTGTCACGCTTTTGCCGTTGTTTCCCACGGGGTCCGCGGCTCCGGCCACAAAGAACAGCGGAAGATCCTTTGGGATTTTTGCAATGTTTTCCTTTTTCTGGATAAACTGGATGCCCCGGAACATATGATAGTAAGCATTGACGGTGAACTGGAACGTACACCAGGGATGCGCACGGTAGGCGTCCACGATCTTTTCATCCTTGGTCAGCCAGTCCTGGGGTGTGCGGGCAGGCTCAAACTGCTTGTTGTAGGAGCCGAACGCCATATTGTCGATGAAAGAGCTGCGGTAATTCCACCCTTTGAATGCTGCGATCATACGGCAGAGCAGTTTCCCGGCGGTCAGGACGATCCCCGGCTGGGAACCGGTGCCCATGACGATGACTCCGGACAGGCCGGTTCCGTGCATCTGCATGTACTGGCGGATGAGGAAAGAGCCCATGCTGTGTCCGAGCATAAAGTAAGGCACATCGGGATATTTTTTCTGAGTTGCCTGGCGGAGCGTGTGGATATCTCCGATCACATATTCGTTTCCCATTGTTTTGTGGAAGTATCCGTGGTATTCATCGCTCTGTACGGACTGCCCGTGTCCGAGATGGTCATGTCCCACAACATAATATCCGTGTTCATTGAGATATCTGGCAAAGCCGTCGTAGCGGTCGATATACTCCACCATTCCGTGGCAGAGCTGCAGTACGGCTTTTACTTCTCCCTCCGGTTTCCATTCGATACCGTGAATTTTTGTAATTCCATCCTGTGAAAGGTAATTAAAATCTGTCTTCATATTTTTTCTCCAATCTGTTGGTGTGTAACGTAATGCGCTGCACCGGATCATGAGTTCATTTTACCGAATAAGCGGGCAGGTGGCAATATACAAAATGGTTCATTTGTTTTCCGATAAAGAAATGTAACATTTTTTCAAAAGTATTGTTATATTAGTAGAGGCGGGGAAAACAACCCCGAAATGCGAGGGGAGGGAGTACATGGATAACGAAATGCTGCATCAGCTTTATCGTACATATCAGCGTGAACTATATCTGTATTTATATTCTCTCTGCCGCAGCCGGGAATTGGCAGAAGACTTACTGCAGGAAACGTTTTTAAAGGCAATTCTGGCATTGCCGGATGGACATACAAATATGCGCGCATGGCTTTATATGGTTGCGAGAAATCTGTATTTCAACTATGCGAAAAAGGAAAAACCGAAGATTCCTCTGGAGGAGCTGGGGCAGTTGGAAGATGAATCAAATCCTGACCTGTCGGAACAGATGTTTCAAAATGAGAGGAATCGTCTGTTGTATCAGGCATTGCAGCATTTGGCTGTGGGGAAAAGAGAGGTGCTGCTTTTGCAGTATTTTGGCGGCCTGTCACAAAAAGAGATAGCGGCTGTGCTGCATAAAACCCCGGAAAATGTGCGGGTGCTGGCTTTTCGTGGGAAGCGGGAATTGAGATCTTATATGGAGGTGAACGGATATGACTTATCGTGAATTACTGGAACTTTATAAAGAGGGAAAATTGGAGGGGGAAAAGAAG
>CAZJSI010000182.1:0-5824 GCA_964548675.1 uncultured Eubacterium sp.
CGGTGATGTCTGCAATTTTTTGAGGATTTCCTGCCATGTAATTGCTATCTGTTTTGGTGAAAATGATTTGTCGTGCATAAGTTTCCTCCTTAAGTAGATTGAAATGAATTATGTCAGTGAAAGCTGATTCGAGTCCCACGCGCAGGATTCGCGAGCGAGCCTTGAAAATATTGTTTTACCGGGGTTAATCTGACGAATGTCAAATGATTTGCCGGATAGAATGTCGGGATACCGACAGTGATTATCTGCCAGATAATCGATGAATGTGGAATTATAATATCACAAAATATTCGGAAATACAAGTTTAAAATATGTAAAAACATAAAAAGCGGAGAAAATTATTTCCTTTTAAAGTCTGTGAGATTGTGATAAAATAAACTGAATTGTGTTTAAAATTACGGTACTATAAAGGTCGGCTGAGTGAGTTTTGAATGAAAAAAGGAGTAATTGGGGGGTATGAAAGAGGAAATACAGGAAACGGCGTTGGAGTTGGCGTCCCAGATCATGACATTTGCCAGAGACCAGATTATGATATCCATGAGATTTCTGGACCGGGCGCTGTTTCGGATGCCAATGATCCCAAGTGATACCGTGGAAGCTTTTGGGATGGACGGTGAGACGATCTATTATAATGCGGAATATGTGCTCCGGGCGTTTAAGAGAGAGAAAAATATGTGCACAAGGGCCTTTCTGCATATGATACTGCACTGTATTTTCAGTCATCCGTTCCGTTATGAAAAGCTGAATCGGGAATGTTGGGATTTTGCATCGGATATCGCGGTGGAGAAAGTGATCCTTGATCTGAAGATCCGGGATACGATGCTGGATTCGGATGAGAGTATGAAGAAAATCCTGCAGCAGATGGAGCAGGATATCCCGATGCTGACTGCGGGAAAAATTTATCGCTATCTGCTCAACCATCCGGAACAGGCGGAAGAATATTTAAAATATGCCGGGAAGTTCGAGCGGGATGATCATGTGCGCTGGATACCGGTAAAGGAAGCTGAGATCAGAGAACGGGGCAATGACAGGATCACCACGGACACGAGAACTGCCATGGTCGGATGCCATGAGGCGGACAGCGGAGAAGAAGGGGAACAGGAAGAGATAGACGAGGCTCTGGTGGGACAGCGTCAGAGCGAGTGGCAGGATGTGAGCCAGCATGCCAAAACGGATCTTGAGACATTTTCCAGGGAACAGGGATTCGGAGCGGGAAGCCTGCTTTTGAATCTGAAGGAAACGCTGAGAGATAAATATGATTACGGAGAATTTTTGAGAAAATTTGCGGTACTCGGTGAGGAAATGCATATCAATGACGATGAGTTTGATTACATTTACTACACTTATGGGCTTCAGCTTTATGACAATATGCCTCTGGTGGAGCCGTTGGAGTACCGGGAAAATAAACGGATCCGCGAGTTTGTCATTGCCATTGATACATCCGGCTCCTGTCAGGGAAAGACAGTGGAACGTTTTTTGCATAAAACCTATTCCATTTTAAAAAGCAGCGAGAGCTATTTTGAGCGGGTGAATATACATATCATCCAATGTGATGAAAAAATTCAGCGGGACGTAAAAATAACGACGGACGAGGAATTTGAAAAATATATGCAGGACGTGGAATTGTCCGGCTTCGGCGGAACGGATTTCCGCCCGGTTTTTGAATATGTGGACGGTTTGATCCGGCGGCATGAGTTTCATGATCTGAGAGGACTGATCTATTTTACGGATGGCCAGGGAACTTTCCCGGAACGTATGCCGGATTACCAGACCGCCTTTGTTTTTATAGAGGAAGGATTTTCCATACCGGAGGTACCGTCCTGGGCAATCCGGTTGGTATTACAGGAGGATGATATCTGATGAATATACAGGAAGCAAAAGAACAGATTGAAAAGGCAGTCCGCATTTATCTGATGAAAGATGAATACGGAAATTACAGAATACCGATCGAGCGTCAGCGCCCGGTATTTTTGCTGGGGGCGCCGGGAATCGGAAAAACTGCGGTTATGGAGCAGGTGGCTCAGGAGATGGATATTGCCCTTGTCTCCTATTCCATGACCCATCACACGCGGCAGAGCGCCCTCGGACTGCCTTTTATCAGCCACAAAAATTATCAGGGCATGGAGTTTGACGTTTCTGAGTATACGATGAGTGAGATCGTAGCTTCTGTTTATGAAACGATGGAAGCAAGTGGAAAAAAAGAGGGAATTTTATTCCTGGATGAGATTAACTGTGTGTCGGAGACACTGGCTCCGTCTATGCTCCAGTTTTTGCAGTATAAGACTTTTGGAAAGCACCGGATCCCTCAGGGGTGGGTGGTTGCGACAGCGGGAAATCCGCCGCAGTTTAACCGTTCTGTCCGGGAGTTTGACATCGTGACGATGGATCGTATGAAAGTACTGGAAGTGGAAGCGGATTATGATACATGGCGTACTTATGGAGTGAACAGAGGGCTGCATGGTTCGATTCTGACTTATCTCGATATCAAAAAGAATGATTTTTATGTGATTGAAAATACAGTGGATGGAAAGTCCTATGTGACCGCCAGGGGCTGGGAGGACTTGTCGGAGACGATCTATCTGTATGAGGAAAATGATTTTGTGGTGGATGAGACGCTGGTGGGGCAGTATCTGCGGAATAAACGGATTGCCAGGGAGTTTGCCGCTTACTATGATCTGTATCAGAAGTATAAACAGGATTACCGTATTGCCCGGATTCTGTCCGGACAGGCAGATGCGGATATCAAAAAGAGGGCGAAAAACGCGGGATTTGACGAGCGCATTTCCCTGTTGGGACTTCTTTTGGATTCTTTGCAGGGAGAGATCCGGCAGAATGTGGAACTGGAGGAAGCCATGCGGAGCCTGCTTCCCGTGCTAAAAGAGGTGAAAGCGGAACTGGCGGCGGTGTCAGGAGAGGATTCCGCGTCAGAAATCCGAAGAATCCTGGAGGAAAAAGCGGAGCAGATCAGGAATGTGATGGAACAGCAGGACAAGGCGAATGTGCTGTCCGGGGAGGCCCGCAGAACATATCAGTTGGTAATACGCACTTTGCTGCAGGATGCAAAGGGAATCCGTATGAAAGACATTACGGAGCCGGAGGCCGCATTTGCCTATATCAAAGAGCAGTTTGACAGGGATGTGCAGAAAATGCGGGCTCAAAGTGAGGAGATCGGCAGACAGCTTTCCAATCTGTTTGCTTTTGTGGAGAAAATCTTTGGCAACGGCAATGAGATGCTCATACTGGTGACGGATCTGACCGTGAATTATAACAGTGCAAAGTTTATCAGTCAGAAAGGCTGTAAGGAATATTTCAAGTATAATAAAAAGTATCAGTTATATGAAAGACAGCAGGAAATAGCGGATGTTTTGGAACAATTACAGATATGAGATTGAAAATGGTGAGGCGGTCATTCTGGAATATGTGCCGGAAAGCGCCGAAGGACATGCTTCCGACGGGGAGGATGGGATTTCTTCTTCTGGCAGGGAAATAGAGGAACAGAAAATATCGATTCCGGCAGAAATTGATGGGTATCCGGTGACAAAGATCGGCGAGGCTGCTTTCTCGGAGCATGGATTTGAGATTGAGTCAATTGAGGTGCCGGAAACCGTGAAAATCATCGGAGATTATGCGTTTAAAATGTGCATGAGCCTCGCGGAACTGATTTTACATGAGGGACTTGTGGAGATTGGGAAAGGTGTGTTGGATGTCACGTCCATGACGAAAATCCATATTCCATCCACAGTGAAGCATATGGCAAGACCTTATGAACTGGGGGAATTTCTCTGGGATATCGATGAGAGAAATCCGTTTTACCACACGGATGGCTATGGCCTCTATTATATCCGGGAGCACTCCGGAATTTGTAATCCGGCGGGAGTAGATAACTTTTGCGCTGCGGCGGGAGAGGATAGCCTTTATGCTGCGGCGGGAACAGATAACTTTTGCGCTGCGGCGGGAGCAGATAGCTTTTGCACTGCGGAGGAAGCAAATGACTTTTGCTGTGCTGGGGCTGAGAAAAACGGATACAAAGTTTTGACTGCCATCCAAAAACAGGATGAGCGGATCGAATATGAGGTAGAGGAAGGCACCACAGAGATTGGATGCAATGCCTTCGAGGGACAGATGCATCTGCAGAAAGTGATTTTACCGGAAACGGTTGCCGTAGTGGGGGAGGATGCTTTTGAGAGCTGCCAGAATCTTAAAGAGGTCACTTTGCCGGAGGGGCTTCGGGAGATCCGGGCAGATGTGTTCCGGCACTGTGTAAAGTTGAATGAGCTGCGTCTGCCGTCATCTCTGAGTGTTCTGGGAGAGCGGGCGGTGACGGATACCTTTGGCTGGAGCGACAGGATGAATGGAATCACCCGGATCACGGTCGCAGAGGGGAATCCGGTATTTGAGGCGGACGAGAACGCTCTCTACAGAAAAGAGGCGGACGGGAGCGTTACACTCATAAAATATTTTGGCAGGGAGAGAGAATTTGAGATTCCGGAAAAGGTATTTCGAATCGGTGAGAGCGCGTTTCGCCGGGCAAATGTGAGGAATCTTGTCATTCCCCAATCCGTGGCGGAGATTGGAGGAGATGCATTCCGGGAATGTAAAAATCTGGAATCGATATATATCGGGGCGGATCAGGTGCCGCTGTATGTGCCCCGGACTCCGGTGTACCGCAAGGATGAGGTGGCAGCGCCCCTGTACCGCAAGGATGAAGTGGCGGCGCCCCTGTACCGCAAGGATGAAGTGGCGGCGTCTCTGTACCGGAAAAAACGCTCCTGCGGGGATATCCGGGAGGATGCTGCAATAAATGCGGGGAATGACAGAGAAAAGCGCCCCTTGTCAGGGTATGATTATTCAAAATACGACGGCCTGATAAAAACATGGTCCCAGATTTTGGAGAGGTGCCGGATGGCCTGTTTCAGACTGAAATATCCGTTGGAACTGGATTCGGAGACTCAGTCAGAGTACAGAAAGATGATTCTGGATCACATGACAGAAGTGTTGGTTGATATCAGCGACAGGGAGGATATCGGATATTTGGCTGATCTGGCAAATGCCGGGGTTTTTACGGTTGAAAATATCGATGCGGCGATTGATGTTGTAAGCCGGTGCCGGAAAGCAAAACTGACCGGATATCTGATGAATTATAAGCAGGAGCATCTGGGATTGTCGGAATTTGATTTTGATTTATAATGCGGACGTCACATAAAAAATGTATTTAGGTCGAATGTCAGAGTAAATGTAATGGTGTAAATATGTAGGGGTTGCATTTACTTTGGAAATTTACAAGTTACCATTTAATGTATAAAAAAAGGGATAATAGCTTGTTTTTTGGGATAAGATATGGTATAATGTCTGCCAGTTGTGGGTGTATAGATGTATTATCCCTATGAAATTTTATCCACAGGAGGTGGGAATTATGGAAATCGCAAGAACGATTGTACAGATTGTATTTCTTATATTGAGTGTTATCATGACAGTTATCGTATTGATGCAGGAAGGAAAAAATACAGGACTTGGCGCTATTGCAGGTTCTTCCGACAGTTATTGGGGAAGGAATAAAGGGCGTTCCATGGAGGGTATGCTTGTAAAGATTACAAGAGTGTTGCTGGCACTTTTCCTGATTATTGCAGCAGTATTAAACATTGGAAGTTTTCAATAAGGATGTACGTGAGAGGCTGTCGGAGTTCGACAGCCTTTTCTTCTATCCAGGGAAATTGCTTTGCAATTTCCAATCTGATATATGCTTCGCGAGGATGTGCAGGAATTCAGATATATATCAGATGTGAGATGACTCCCACCTCTATAGGTGGTGAGCGACAAGTTTGTA
>CAZJSI010000183.1:0-5800 GCA_964548675.1 uncultured Eubacterium sp.
CCGGAACCGGACCGATACCCATGATCTCCGGAGCGCATCCGCCAAGAGCGCCTGCAACAAATGTAGCCATTGGTGTAACGCCTAACTCTTTTGCTTTCTCTTCGCTCATTACTACAACTGCAGCAGCACCGTCGTTGATACCGGAAGCATTACCTGCTGTAACAAGTCCGCCTTCCTTGCCGGAGCAGCATCTCAATTTTCCAAGAGATTCTGCTGTTGTTCCCGGGCGAGGACCTTCATCCTTTGTGATCAGAACAGTTTCTTTCTTCACTTTAACCGGAACCGGAACGATCTCATCATCAAAAGCGCCGGAAGCCTGAGCTGCTTCTGCTTTCTGCTGGGAAGCTGCTGCAAACTCATCTAATTCTTCACGGGTGAGTCCCCACTGATCGCAGATATTTTCTGCTGTGATCATCATATGGTAATTGTTAAATGCATCCCATAATGCATCGTTTACCATTGTATCGATAATTGTAGAATTGTTCATTCTGTAACCGAAACGAGCTTTCTTTAACGCATATGGAGCCATGGACATGTTCTCCATACCACCTGCTACAACGATATCAGCCTGTCCGGCCATGATCATGTTAGCTGCCTCATTTACGCATTTCAAACCGGAACCGCAAACAACATTCAGTGTAAATGCAGGTACTGTATCCGGAATACCAGCTTTAATGGATGCCTGACGGGCAACGTTCTGACCCTGAGAAGCCTGGATTACACAACCCATCATAACTTCGTCAACCTGCTCCGGAGCTACGCCGGCTCTTTTGATCGCTTCTTTGATAACGATTGATCCTAACTCAACAGCCGGAGTATTTCCAAACTGTCCACCCATTTTACCGATTGCAGTACGGCATGCGCCTGCTAATACAACTTTCTTTGCCATTTTTTTCTCTCCTTCTTAACTTAAAATATACCTCTAGTAATTATGTTAAAAGAATAACGCTAGATATATTTATTTTAGCACTTTAAAGTAATTTTTGCAACTTTTGTTCCGGCATTTTTCATAAATTAAACAAGTAAAAAAGTGGGTTTTTTGTCATTTCTTTAACAGAGATTTTTTTGCATAAAGTATGTTATTTTTTTAACATTCTCTTCCAAAAAATAAAGATTTGCGAACCGTCATCCGATTTCTTTTTTCTAAAAAATGGCACAAACCTTAAATAATCAACACTTTTTTCGATTTTTTCTACATAGAAACTTTAGCACATGAAACGTCACTTTGCAATACTAACTAATAAGTAAGGTGATTCCCTGTATTTCTTTATATTACCACAATGTAACCTAATTTTTTTATTTTTTTTGTTTATTTTTGTTATTTTTTTGACGTATTATTTTTGATTTTCATAACGCAAAAAATGATTTTTGTGTCAATTGCACAAAAATCATTTTTTATCTTTTACATATTTGCCAAATATAAATTTTTTCTAAACAGAAAGATATTTTTTTGCAGGTTTACACCTTGACGAACAGGCATCTCGCATTTGCTCTGCAAATCCTCGATGATGCTGGTCGCACCATAAAAAAAGTCCCCCTCCATGCCTTCCATGCGAGCATGGCGGCGATGGAGCGGGGCTTTTTTTATCCTGCTCGTCAGGTTTACACATTTTTGACAGTTGCAATATCGATCATTGTCATCTTATCACTTGCTGTCTCCAGACTCAACGCAAGTGCATTTGCCGTATCCATGGAGGTCAGGCAGTGTACGCCTGTCTCAATGGCATTTCTGCGGATCAGGAATCCGTCTCTGGATTTATCCCGTCCCTGGGTTGGCGTATCGATGACCAGATCTATCTTATGTCCAAGGATCAGATCCATGACGTTCGGGGATTCCTGGGAAATCTTATTGATGCGAAGAGCATTCACGCCATGTTCCTGCAGATATTTTGCCGTACTTCTCGTCGCATAGATCTTGTAGCCGAGGGCCTCAAAACGTTTTGCGACGCCGACAGATTCCGGTTTGTCCGCATCTTTTACGGTCATGATCATCTGTTTGTATTTCGGAAGCTGAATTCCTGCGCCCAGGAAAGCTTTATACAGAGCTTCATTGAAATTCTTTGCTATGCCGAGGCACTCACCTGTGGATTTCATCTCGGGTCCAAGGCTGATCTCCGCACCGCGCAGCTTCTCAAAAGAGAATACCGGCATTTTGATCGCGATGTAATCAGCCGCAGGAGCCAGTCCCGGCGCATATCCCATATCCGTCAGCTTTTCGCCCAGAATGACTCTTGTTGCCAGATCCACGATCGGGATGCCTGTCACCTTGCTGATATACGGTACCGTTCTGGAAGAACGTGGATTTACCTCGATAACATATACTTCCTCGTCCATCACAATAAACTGAATATTGATCATTCCCACTACATGCAGCGCCTGAGCCAGCCGTTTTGTATATTCCACGATCGTCTCCTGGACTTTGCCGTGAATAGACGGCGCCGGATATACCGAGATACTGTCTCCCGAATGAACGCCGGTACGCTCGATATGCTCCATGATGCCCGGAATAAGGATATCTTTCCCATCACATACCGCATCGACCTCGATTTCTTTTCCCATCAGGTACTTATCTACCAGGATCGGATGATCCTGGGCAATACGGTTGATGATACCGATAAATTCCTCAATCTCCTCGTCGTTAAACGCGATCTGCATTCCCTGGCCGCCCAATACATAGGAAGGACGTACCAGAACCGGATAGCCAAGGCGGTTTGCCACCTCTTTTGCTTCATTTGCGGTAAATACGGTTCCGCCCGCAGCTCTCGGAATTCCGGTCTGCTGCAAAATCTGGTCGAATAACTCCCTGTCCTCCGCAGCATCCACATCTTCCGCCTTTGTTCCGAGGATCGGCACTCCCATCTTCATCAGATCCTCTGTAAGCTTGATCGCCGTCTGGCCGCCGAACTGAACAACAGCGCCGTCCGGTTTTTCAATATTTACAATATTTTCCACATCCTCCGGCGTCAGCGGTTCAAAGTACAGCTTATCCGCAATGTCAAAATCGGTAGACACAGTCTCCGGATTGTTGTTAATGATAATGGTCTCATATCCCGCTTTCGCAAAGGACCATGTGCAGTGTACGGAACAGAAGTCAAATTCGATACCCTGTCCGATACGAATCGGACCGGAACCGAGCACAAGTATTTTTTTCTTATCGCTCTTACTGTCCGCCTCATTTTCGCCGTCAAAACAAGAATAATAGTAAGGCGTTGTCGCTTCAAACTCTGCCGCACAGGTATCTACCATCTTGAACGCTGCCGTGATATTGTTTGTATAACGCATATCTTTGATATAAGCTTCGCTCTTGCCGGTGAGCTGCGCGATCACCTTATCCGGAAATTCAAGCCGCTTTGCCTCCCGCAGCAGATCAACAGTCAGCGCCTCACCGCGCAGGCGGCCTTCCATCTCCACAAGAATGGCAATCTTATCGATAAACCATTTATCAATTTTTGTGATCTCATGGATCGTATCATAGGAAACTCTGCGTCGGCACGCCTCTGCGATCACCCAGATACGTCTGTCATCTACTACTTTCAGTTTTTCTATCAGTTTGTCATAAGACAATTCCAGATATTCCGTCGAAACAAGGCTGTCCACATGCTGCTCCAGAGAACGGATCGCTTTCATCAGCGCCCCTTCAAAATTGGTGCAGATACTCATAACCTCGCCTGTCGCTTTCATCTGTGTAGTCAGAGTACGTTTTGCCGTGATAAATTTATCAAAGGGCAGCCGCGGAATTTTTACGACGCAATAGTCGAGCATCGGCTCAAAACTTGCGTATGTCTTTCCCGTGATCGCATTTTTGATCTCATCCAGAGTATAACCCAGAGCGATCTTCGCCGCCACTTTTGCGATCGGGTACCCGGTAGCCTTGGACGCCAATGCAGAAGAACGGCTCACACGGGGATTTACCTCGATCACGCAATACTCAAAAGTATCCGGATGCAGGGCGTACTGCACGTTGCATCCGCCGGTAATATTCAACTCACTGATGATGTTCAGAGCTGATGTTCGCAGCATCTGATATTCCTTATCCCCCAGCGTCTGCGACGGAGCCACAACGATGGAATCTCCGGTGTGGACGCCGACCGGATCGATATTTTCCATGTTACATACGGTGATACAGTTGCCCTTTGCGTCGCGCATCACCTCGTACTCAATCTCTTTCCAACCTGCAATGCAGCGCTCCACAAGCACTTCTCCCACACGGCTCAAACGAAGTCCGTTGGAGAGGATCTCCACCAGTTCAACCTCATTGTGGGCGATGCCGCCGCCGCTTCCGCCCAGCGTAAATGCGGGACGGAGTACAACAGGATATCCGATCGTATTGGTAAATTTAATGCCGTCTTCTACAGAGTTTACAACCTGAGAAGCCGCGCATGGCTCGCCGATCTTCTCCATCGTATCTTTAAACGCCTGACGATCCTCCGCCTTGAAAATGGTCTCCGCAGTTGTTCCGATCAGTCTGACGCCGTTTTCCTCCAAGAATCCGGATTCCGCCAGCTCCATACCGAGATTCAGGCCGGCCTGTCCTCCAAGGGTCGGAAGCACACTGTCCGGTTTTTCTTTTAATATGATCTTCTTTAACACATCAACAGTCAGCGGCTCGATGTAGACCTGATCCGCAATCTGCTTGTCCGTCATAATGGTAGCCGGGTTGGAGTTTACCAGACATACCTCCACGCCCTCTTCTTTCAGGGAGCGGCATGCCTGTGTACCCGCATAGTCAAATTCTGCCGCCTGTCCGATGACGATCGGGCCGGAACCGATCACTAATACTTTTTTAATATCTGGATTCTTTGGCATTATTTATTCCCTCCCATCATTTCTAAGAACACATCAAACAGATAACCGGAATCCTGTGGTCCCGGGCACGCCTCCGGATGGAACTGCACTGTAAAAATATTTTTTCCCGTATATTTTAACCCCTCATTTGTCCCGTCATTGACGTTGACAAACGCAGGAACCGCAACCGACGGATCCAGGTTGTCCGTATCCACCACATACCCATGATTCTGAGATGATATATAAACACGTCCGGTCTTTAAATCCTTTACCGGATGATTGCCGCCGCGATGTCCGTATTTCAGTTTGTGAGTATCCGCACCGGTCGCCAGAGCCATAAGCTGATGCCCGAGACAGATCGCAAAGATCGGCACATCGGATTCGTATAACTTTCTCACTTCTTTGATTATCTCGCCACATTCCTTCGGATCTCCGGGGCCGTTGGAAAGCATAATGCCATCCGGATCAGCGGCAAGGATCTCTTCCGCCGTTGTATGCGCCGGATAGATCGTCACCTCGCAGCCTCTGTTATTTAAGGAACGGGCAATATTATTCTTTGCGCCAAAATCCAGCAGCGCCACTTTATATCCGTCACCCTTCAGCACTTCCTTTTCGGAGCAGGTTACCTTGTCCACAACATTGCCGGTAGTGTAAGCTCTCAGCCTTGGAAGGATCTCCTCGAAATTGTAATTTTCATTGGTGGTAATCATGCCATTCATCGTTCCTTTTTCCCGCAGGATCTTTGTGAGCGCCCGCGTATCTATTCCGGAGATTCCCGGAATATCATGTTTTTTCAGGAAATCCTGAATGGTTCCCTCACAGCGGAAATTACTCGGCATTCTGGATAACTCTCTCACGATATATCCGTCCGGCCATGGTCTTTTCGACTCCATATCCGGCGTAATACCATAATTGCCGATCAGCGGATAGGTCATTACTACCGCCTGTCCCGCGTAGGATGGATCTGTCAGAACCTCCAGATAACCGGTCATGGAAGTATTAAATACGATTTCGC
>CAZJSI010000184.1:0-5644 GCA_964548675.1 uncultured Eubacterium sp.
ACAAGTTTGTTTCTCACCACCTGTAGAGGTGGGAGTCATCTCTCATCTGATATACGCTCCGCGAAGGCTCACGAGCGAGTCTTGAACTGTAAAAACAGCATTTCATCTACCATAGAGCATAACGAAAAAAAGGACAAAAATCATTCCTATTTTTATCTGATTTTTGTCCTTTTTATGTAATTTTTTAATCTGTTTCATTTTCAGTTGTTTTCACGACATCAAACGGGAAAGATATCCATCTGTTTTCAGCCGAAAAACATCCGCACTCTTATTCCATATTCCGTTCAATTCTTCGGATCATAGACACAAATCTTCTCAACTGCTCCTGAGTTGTGCCGTTAAATTCATGCCCCTCGTATTCACAGGTGAGATATCCGTTGAAACCGGATTTTTTTACAATCGGAATCAATTCTTCATATGGGATCGTACGGTCCACACACTCCTCCGGAAGATAATGGAATTTTCCGTGAATGTATGGTGCGCACTCCAGCAGGCCTTCCAGCTCATCAATTTTTGCCGGAGCACAGAAAAGATGCTCTATTTCTTCGATCGCATGCAGTTCCAGTTCCGTATAGTCGTCTCTGCCGGCCTTGATCTCTTCCAGGGATTTCCCGGCATCGTGATCCGCCACCATCTGCTGCAAAGCTTCCTCCCTTACGCCCATATCCCGGTACATATTCAAATGCGGAAGATGCGGAGAATGTTGGAAAATGCTGAAATCCGGAACCACTCCGAAATATCCTTCCGTCTCGGGATCTTTCATGATCTTCAGATATTCCTGCCACTCCGGCACTCTCGGATGGTGCGGGGAATGCATCTCGATGACAAGCTTCATATCCAGCTTTTTGCACAGCGGAAGCATACTCTTATAAATTTCCGGCGTGATCGCATGCTGAGTACGAACCATATCTGCTCCTGCTATCTTGGCATAGATCAAGTCATTTCTCGTATACTGAATGATCTCAGCCTCGCTCAGATCGCGGTCGGAGCGGATTCCCATATCAATGTAAGCGCTCCAGCAGACAAGATGCAGGTCATATTTCGCGAGCAGTCCCGGAAGCGCCTCAAGCCACTTTTTATCCGGATTCGGGTAGCCCGGAACCATCTGTGCCGCAACGATCTCGATGCCTGTGTACCCCATGTCGTGAGCCGCTTTCAATGTACCCTCAAAATCCAGTTCCCCGGTCACATATAATGGCGTCAGACTGTAGAGGGACAGACTCAGTTTCAATTCAGAATCATCTGCTGCCTGCTCCGCAGCCGCAGTTTCTGATACCGGTACTTCCACATTAGGAGCAACTTTCAATACTTTATCATATGTGGAATCCTCAATCATATAATTTCCAAAATATCCAGTATAAGGAATACGATGACGCATGTACGTCGAAATTTTATGTTCACTTCCCGGCTCCAGTCCGTCCCCATAAACACGGATCACTGCGTGATCCATAGTGAACCAATACTCCCGAAACAATTCCGGCAGCTCTTCTACAAGGAATTCTTTTCCGTTAAGGTAGAAACCGATATTTTCCGATGCTACCGGCTCCCCATCCAGACTGATCTCAAATTTCTCAATACAGCTTAAAAACGTGCCTCTGTATGACGGATACTGCATTTCAAACTCATATCCCACGACGATTCCCGCTGCCTGAATATTGCGGATTTCCCCGTCGCAGATCATAATCGGATTAAATTTTTCAAAAGCCATATGATACCTCCTGTAAGTACATTATTTTTCTGATCTTCATATTAATATTTTAACGAATGACAGCAAAATAGTCTTTTTCAAAATTGTTCAATATTCATCAAATTCCTGTTGTTTTTTTCATTCTTTCACTCATCAAAACTAAAAAGGGCAAATTTCCACCTTGGAAATCTGCTCTTTTTTCAAAAATAACAAATTATAAATGATTCTTCATTTCAAACCAGTCAAAAGATGCACATGTATTATAGTCCTTTCCATTTCCCGACGCATACATCCCTATGATCGTGCCGCTCATACAGCCGACTTTTTCCGGATTGATTTGTCCCGCATCCACTATACACAATTCTCTGAGACAGTTTCTGTCAGAGCCGTAACGGACATTCACTTCCTCATGCCTGATCTGCATCTGCAGCACAATATCCGTCTCGTTCCACTCCGTTTCCGCGATCACCTCTTCATTGTTCACACTGCGAAATCCCGGCATATACGGCGGTACCTGATAATCTGCCGTATACAGGACAAGCCGCAGCTTCTGTTGTCCTCCCTCCTGCATGCGCTCCAGATGTATCTGATGATTCATCGCCTGCACGATAGCCAACCCTGCGCTCTCCCGCTCCGTCGGCAGAAATGACATCCGACATGAGACAGTCACATCCATTTCGCATTGCCGCTGTGCCAGAAACGCCGCGTATGCATCTCTGCGGGCTGCATCCCATTCGCCCATCTGATACAGTTCCTCAGTCAAAGACTGCGAAATGCAGCGCAGATATAATTTTGAATTCTCAATTTTATAAAATTTTTCATAGGGTGTTCCCCAAAAGGTCCATTCCAGTCCCAGATCCTTTTCCTCAAAATTATACTCTGACCCTTCAAAACCGCCTGACCCGGTTGAGATTTCAGCAGTCGGGCATTCCAGGCTATCCACCCGCCTCCTCTCTGCCGAATACTTCTCCGCATTCTCTTTCACGGACAGATTTTCCGGTACATCATATTCCCACTCCAACTTTCCGGTGGTCGGACTGAACAGCGGCCATCCTCTATCCCAGACAACAGGGCAGATAAAAGTTTCCCGTCCCAGATTTTTATATTTTCTGTCAATCAATCTGGATGCCAGCATTACCGCATACCAGTTTTCATCCCGCCCCTGCACCAGATCCGCATGTCCCACATTTGTAATGGGGCAGGTGTATCCCATGTGCCGGTGAGTCATAACCGGATTGGCCGGATTATTTTCATAGAATCCAAATAATTCCCTGCTTCTTGCCACAGCCACAGAATGATAATGCTCCGTACCTCCCTCCGCGATCAACAGATAATAGTAATCACCGATATGATACAAATGAGGGGCCTCCGGAGATGCCGCTCCCCTCATGGCGCTGTTGAAAATTGTTACAGTCTCACCTGACAGCCGAAAATTTTTGATATCGTAGGGTGCCAACCAGATCCCTCTCTCCATCACACCGGTTCCATTGTCCCACACATCACCGGTTCCCAGAATATAAGCTTCCCCATCATCGTCAAAAAAAATAGAAGCATCTATTCCCGGTACATCCTCAAGCCAGATCGGCTCCGACCATGGTCCCGCCGGGTTCCGGGCCGTTATGATATAATTTCCTCTGTCGCTGAAATTTGCATTGATAATATAAAATGTCCCGTCATGATAACGTATGGTTGGCGCCATGACGCCCCCGACCATACTGTTTTTTGTGACATGCAATCCGTTTTTTTCCGTCATGGCATATCCGATCTGTTCCCAATGTGCCAAGTCTTTGCTGTGAAAAACAGGGATACCCGGGAACAGTTCAAAGCTTGAGCAGGCGATATAAAAATCATCCCCAACTCTGCAAATGGATGGGTCCGGATAAAATCCGGGAATGATTGGATTTTTTAACTTCATCTTTTTTCTCCTTTTTCTAACCAGATATAGGCTTCTATCTACACTTCCTGTCTGAATTTTATCCGTATTTCTTCGCTCAGATTTTGCCTGGAACTGCCTCCGATATAAATGCGAAACAAACCGTCCTCCAAAACATATTCCCCTTGATTGTTATAGAATCCCATCTCTTTCTTGTTCAGTTCCAGAGTCACGTTCTGCGCCTCCCCCGGTTCCAGTTTTACCCGTCTGAACCCCTTTAATTCTTTTATCGGGCGCACCAGACTGGCAGTCACATCCTGCATATAGAGCTGGACAATCTCTATTCCCGCCCTCTCGCCGGTATTTTTTAATACGACTGAAATGAGCAGAGTGTCTTCTCTTTCCTCCACCCGCATATCCGAATATGCAAAAGAGGTATAACTCAGACCATACCCAAAGGGATAAATCGCCTCATGCGGTGCATCCAGATACTTGGATGAAAATTTGCTCCTGCTCCCAGGCCTCCCTGTGTTTGGATGGTTGTAATAGATCGGGCACTGGCCTGTCACAGCGGGAAAAGACGACGCCAGTTTTCCGCTTGGATTTTCATCCCCCAGCAATACGGCCGCAACTGCATTTCCCATCTGCACGCCCAGCTGCCATGCCTCCACGATCACAGGAAGATGCTCTGCTTCCCAGCCAAGTGCCAACGGGCGCCCATTCATTAACACTGTAACCAACGCTTTCCCTTCCGTATCACATCTGTCCAGCAGCTGCTTCAACATCGCCCGCTGTTTTCCCGGCAATTCAATATTAGCTTTTGAAGAAGCCTCCCCGCTCATATTGGTCAATTCTCCTACAACCGCAACGATCACATCTCCCTGTGCGCAGGCTTTTTCCATCTCATCCGAATTGATATCTCCCTCCGGGCCGCCGCAGGGATAATAGGTCACATCTGCTCCGCTGATTTTCAATCCATCCAGGATTGAAACACAATCTTCTTTTTTCCAACTCATTGCCCATGCTCCGATAATTTCCTCCGCATTCCCTGCCAGATTACCTACCAGACTGATCTTTTGCGTCCTGCTCAGGGGCAGAATATTTCCCTCATTCTTCAAAAGGACGATTGATTTCTTCGCCGCCTCCAAAGCAGTTTCCACATGTTCGTCCGGCAATTTCGTATATTTTTGTATCGTTTCTTCTGAAATGTACGGATGCTCAAATAATCCCAGCCACATTTTTACAGACAGAATTCTCCGGACAGCCTCATCCAATGCCTCCATGGAAATATTTCCCTCTTCCACTGCCTGTTTTATATCTTTTTTATAAATCTGCGATCCCATGTCCATGTCAAGTCCTGCACAAAATGCCTGTATCCCGGCATCCGCATCATCTTCGGCGATTCCGTGTGTCACACATTCGCTGATTCCGTGGGCGTCGCTGACCACAAATCCCGGCATACCATAGCATTCTTTCAGAAGTTTTTTTAATGTATAAGAATTCACAGTGCAGGGCACGCCATTCAGGTCGTTAAAAGATGCCATCGCACTTACTGCCCCTTCCTCCACAGCCGCTTTAAACGGCGGCAGATATACATTATGCAGCTGGGAAACAGACATACTTGTGGTATTGTAATCCCGTCCGGATTCACATGCGCCATAAGCAACAAAATGTTTCAGGCATGCCGCCACATAGTTTTCCGGTGAGGACTTATCATTTTGCAGGCCCCTGACCTTTGCCTTTGCAAAACGGGACACCAGATATGGGTCCTCCCCGGGTCCCTCGGATACTCTTCCCCATCTCGCGTCCCTTGCCACATCAATCATCGGCGCAAAGTTCCAGTTAATGCCGTGTGCTCTGGATTCCTTTGCTGCCATCCCTGCCGTTTTCTCAAAAAGCTCCTCATCAAAGCTTCCCGCCTCAGCTATTGCGATTGGATACACTGTGCGCAGCCCATGAATGACATCAAATCCTATCAAGAGAGGAATTCCCAGCCTGCTCTCCTCAACGGCAATTTTCTGCAGTTCATTCGCCTTTACCGGGTCGTCCCCCATCATCGCACCGACAAGTCCCTGCCGTATCTC
>CAZJSI010000185.1:0-5626 GCA_964548675.1 uncultured Eubacterium sp.
ATTCCCTTCCTTTCTCAAATACGCATCGCTGCATCATAACCTTCATGGTTTGCTATGTAATAATTCCGTCCTTTTGCCACACAGTCGCCAACCAGATAAACATCCGTTCCAAACCGTTCTAAAAGTTCCATTCCTAGTTTATTATTCGGCACAACTCCCAAGGCATTGACATAGCTATCCGCCGCATAAAGATATTCCTTTCCCTGACTGTCCACAGTTCTTACTCCGTCATCACAAAATTCCAAAATACGCCGTTCACCGATCAGTTCCACTCCAACATCCTCAAGCTGACCGATCAAATCCGCTTTATTAAAAATTGGCATTTCCGAGACAAAGGCTTCCCTGGGGATCATATCAATCACTGTCACCTTTTTACCCTCCATAGATAATGCCAACGCACACTCCAATCCGGTAATTCCGCCGCCACAGACAACAATCCTTTCACCGATCTTTACCGAATGAGCATCTACATCCCACACTGCCAACACTTTTTTGTGATCAATTCCAGGTATCTGCGGATGCAAATAAACAGAACCTGTTGCCACAATAACAGCATCCGGATTTTCCCATTCCACCAGTGCCGTCGTCACCTCTGTATCAAGAACAATTTTTGCACCGCACTTATTCGTCTGTCGAATATCCCAATCCAGATAGTCTCTCATATAATTTTTAAACGGAACAAGCGTTGCATCATTTAAAAGCCCGCCCAGCCTTCCTTCTTTTTCATACAATGTACATGTATGACCTCGTTTCATCAAGGTCTGTGCCGCCATCATGCCTGCCGGCCCTCCGCCAATCACCATCACATGTTTCCGGTCCTTTTCATCTACTTTCTCGATTTCTCCGGAAATACCCACACGCGGATTCACCGCACAGCTCCATTCCGTTGCATAATTATTTGCATTTCCACAAATATCGCATCTGGTACAGGGACAGATATCCTCTGTTCTCCCTTCCAGAGATTTTTTAATCAGCTCACCATCTGCCATATGTGCCTTCGCCATGGCAACGATATCAGCCTTTCCGGAAGCGATGATCTCCTCTGCCTCCTCCAACGTCGTAATATTTCCGACAACACAGACCGGAACATGAAGACGTTTCTTTGCTTCTTCAGCAAATGCAACATTTAGCTGACGGCCTTTAAAATAGGTAGGGATGCAGTAAGCCGCCGCTCTCGGATGAAAAATGCTTCCTCTGGAAATGTGAATAATATCCACATATTTCTGCGCTGCTTCCATAAAATCCAGTGATTCTGAAAACTGAAGCCCTCCATCGATATCTTCCTGAGCAGAAACACGAATTTCGATAACCATATCTTCGCCAACCGCCTCACGGACCGCTTTTAGCACTTCCAACGGATAACGCCGTCTATTTTCCGGCGTACCGCCATACTCATCAGTCCTCACATTTGAATCGGTAGACAGCCATTGTGCAAGAAAATTATTATGGGCGCAGTGAAGCATAATTATGCGAAATCCCGCTTTTTTACAGCGCACTGCACAATCCACATACCTGTCCGTCATATAATTCATATCAGCCCGATCCATTTCTTTAAGCTGATTCTCCTGTCCAGGTGCCAATGGCCTGGATGCGGATACCGCAAGAGCTTTCGCCTGTCCGGGTAGAACTTTATTGCCTCTGCCCGCATAGGCCAGTTCCACGGAAATTTCAGCGCCATTTTTTCTGGCAGACTGTACCAGGGCATTCATACCGTGAATGCAATCATCCGAATTTACATTCATCTCACAAAGCCACGCAGACTGATTGTCGTGAACAACAGGTGTGTCACCTACTGTTATATACGCCACTCCGGTCTGCGCCTGCCACTTCATAAAATCAATCATATCCTGTGTCATATCACCGTTCGGAGCACATTTCAGCACAACCGTCGGAGCATACTGCAATCTGTTTTTCAAAATTACTCCCCGTATCTTTAACGGACTAAACACATGAGGGTACTTTTTTTCCAAATTCATTCAAAAACCTCCTGTACAAACTTTATTTGTTATAATGATACAGGTTTTTGAACCAAAAATAAAATTACAATATCATCATATTTCCACCGTCAATATACCACCTGCGATATAACTTGTTTTATTCCACCTGAATGCCTAAAATTTTAGCGCGAAAATTGTCTTTTAACCGCGGTAACGGTTCAGCATAAGAAAAATTTCCTGCCTGCGCGGTACGGCGAAGCCGCATCTCGGACAGCCATCGATAAATATATCCAATCCTTTTATTCTTAACAGACGGTCAATCTGGTCCGCTAACTGCACCACACTGATCTGAGATGTATTTTCCCGCAAAATATACCGCAGCATGCCTGCCAGCGCTGCTGTCTGCTCAGTGTCAGCCAGCTGTTCCACATAACGCAGGTCCACCATCTCATGATTCAGGGAAAATCCGTCTTTTCCCATAACTTTCGTCTTGATCCGGTCGTCTCTGTCTCTCCCTCCCCGTTTTCCGTCTTCCCGGTTCTGTCCACCGCGGTTTTTCTGCGCAGATTTCCCCCAGAATAACCGTTTTTGCTGCGGCAGTTTAAAGCTTTCCGTCTCAAAATCGGGAACCGGATAATTTTTAAGAAGAACATCCACTTTTTCTTTCACATCTACCGGGCGGTATGCATCCATCTGGATCACCGTATCCGCCACATGGAAAAATGCCCCGCTGCTCCCCGCCACAAGAATCGTGGATATTCCCGCCTTCTCATACAGGTCACGGACCCTGGCGAAAAACGGAGTGATCGGCTCTTTCTCCCCGTGGACAACCTGCTGCATAAAGGCATCCCGCACAAGGAAATTCGTCGCCGAAGTATCTTCATCAATCAAAAAAGTATGGCTTCCGGCCTCAATTCCCTCCATAACGGCAGCCGCCTGAGAAGTGCTTCCGCTGGCATCCGCCGTAGAAAAGCGCCGGGTATCCTTTCCGTTTGGAAGGTCATGAATGAACAGTGACAGATCCAGATTCCGGATCGACCGTCCATCCTCCGCCCGCAGCTTCAGAGCTGTATCCTCGGTAATGACAAATTCCCTGCCATCGCCTTTTTTGTGATTATAAACCCCCTGCTCTAATGCCTGCAGCAGCGTGGACTTGCCATGATAACCGCCGCCGATGATCAATGTTACCCCTTCCGGTATCCCCATTCCCGTTATTTTCCCCGAAAAAGGCAGCTCAAGTTCCACCTGAAGGCTCTCCGGTGAAACGAAAGGGATCGCATCCTTTAAAGGCTGGCTGGAAACGCCGCTTACCCGCGGCAGAATACTGCCATTCGCACAAAACGCCGCCAGGTTCCGTTTCGGCAGTTCTTCCCTGATAAAATGCTGATCTACAGACAATTCATAGACACTCTGTAAAATTTCCTTCTTCCAGTTTCTGTAATAAAAACTCTGAACAACCAGCGGCGGCAGAAAATCGAACAGAATCTTTTCCAGCTCCGGTGCATTGATCGTCCGCCCGTTTGCCGGGAATCCCACTTCAAATCGCGCCGTCAACGACTGGCCTGAAATAACCAATGCGGATCTCTGTAAAATCTCCTGTCCGGGACGGCTGACCGAAATCAGCCCGCTTTTTCCGGAACCCTTCGCTTTAAAACTGTAATCCTGAATCTTTTCCGAAAATTTCCGAAGCAGCGCATCCTCCAGAGCAATACGGCTGTATTCCTCCTGATAATAAAGCTCCGGGAATCCTGTCTTTTTAATCGGGATCGTCACGCTCAGCGACGATGGCGCCGCAAAGGGGTCTCCCTGTACATGATCTATGGAAAGCACATAATCCCTGAAATCATATGTCCCCTTTAATGATTTGTAAGCCGGATAGCTTTTTCTGTGTATATTCCTCAACGCTTCTCTCAATTGCAGTGACTGCTGCATATTACACCTCTTTCTGACTCAAAAAAACCGCCGGCACTCTTGCCGCAGAGCTTATAGCTTACCCAAGATGTGCCGGTGGCTGCCTTTTCTGTCATAAATTCTATTCATGATCGCACGCCAAACATGCAAGCATGTTTTTCCCGCCTGTGCCCATTTAATCCTGATTTTTATTAAAAAATCCTTTTTTTCTATGTTTTTCCTGCTTTACTCCGCTCTCAGAACCTTTTTTCAAAGTATTGCCTGACACCGCATCAAAAGCCCTCAGAGCTTCTTTTGCCTCGGCGTTCAGGTTAGTCGGAACCTGAACTACCAGGGTAACGTAATGATCCCCCCGGACATTCTTATTTCTAAGAGAAGGTACGCCCTTGCCTTTCAGCCGGATCCTCGTATCGGTCTGTGTGCCGGGTTTTACATCATAGAGGACATCTCCGTCCACAGTACTGATCCTGGTCTCACCGCCCAGAGCAGCCTGCGCAAAGGAAATTGGGGCCGTGGAGAAAATGTTCATATCCTGACGCTGGAAAATCGGATGTGAGGATACGATAACTTCAACAAGCAGATCTCCTCTCGGTCCGCCGTTTGTCCCCGGCTCTCCTTTATCCCGGATACGGACACTCTGTCCGTTGTCAATTCCTGCCGGAATCGATACTTTGATCTTCTTCCTGCTTGAAATATATCCTGTTCCACGGCAATCGCTGCATTTCTCTTTGACGATCTTACCTGTTCCACGGCATTCCGGGCAGGTCTGTACATTCTGTACCATGCCAAACAGGGACTGCTGTGAAAATACAACTTTTCCTTTTCCGCCGCACTTCGTACAGGTCTCCGGAGAAGTCCCCGGTTTTGCGCCTGTTCCGTGGCAGGTGGCACACTCATCCTTCAATACAAGTTCTATCTCTTTCTCGCAGCCGAAAACAGCTTCCTCAAATGTAATACGGACACTGGTTCTTATGTTGGCGCCCTTCATAGGGCCGTTGCTGGCGCTTCTTCTGGAACCGCCTCCAAAAAAATCGCCGAAAATATCGCCAAAAATGTCACCCATATCCATGCCGGAAAAATCAAAGCCGCCGGCCCCGGCTCCGCCTGCACCGCCTTCAAACGCCGCATGGCCGAACTGATCGTACTGTCTTCTCTTTTCAGAGTCACTCAGAATAGCATATGCCTCGGAAGCCTCTTTAAATTTCTTTTCTGCCTCCTGATCTCCCGGGTTCGCATCCGGATGGTATTTTTTTGCCAACTGACGGTATGCTTTTTTTATCGTGGCATCATCAGCTCCCCGATCTACACCGAGTACCTCATAATAATCTCTTTTCTGTTCTGCCATAACTTATTCCCTCTTCGCAATATTCTATATGTCATATACGCGTAAACCCGCAGCTTCGTTGCTGCGCAACTCCCGCTGCGGGAAAATTCACAACTCAGCGCCATGCGCCTGTTGTTTCTTTACACTTCTTTATAATCAGCATCCACAACATCATCATCCGGTCCTGCCTGGCCTGCGCCTGCATTCATATCCGGTCCTGCGCCTGCTGCGCCCTGTGCTGCCTGAGCCTGCTCATACATCTTTGCAAATACCTGCTGTGCGCTTCCCATCAGTTTTTCTTTTGCCGCTTTCATCTCATCCAGCTCTGCATCAGACATCTTATCTGCTTCCGGATGTGCTTCAAGGATTGCCTTTAATGCATCTACATCTGCCTGAACAGCTGCTTTCTCGGAATCAGAGATACCTGCGCCGACTTCCTCCAGCGCTTTCTCTG
>CAZJSI010000186.1:0-5626 GCA_964548675.1 uncultured Eubacterium sp.
CCGGGAAAAATAAACGCTATTTTTTTCATCTTAAAGCTCCTATCTCTTCAATAAATTCTCTGCCTGCATCATAATCTCATCCAGGATTTCCTGGCAGGTCTGTTCTTTTTTGATCATTCCCGCAATCTGTCCTGCCATTACGGTTCCGTTTTTCACATCCCCGTCGATCACGGCATTTCTGAGAGAACCCAAAGTCAGATGTTCTAACTTTTCAAATCCTGCTCCCTCTGCCTCCAGGCGGAGATATTCTCTGGTCATCTGGTTTCTCAGACAGCGGATCGGATGCCCGTGGCTTCTTCCTGTTACCTCGGAATCAATGTCCTTTGCCTTAATGATCTTTGCCTTATAATTTTCATGGCAGATACACTCTTTTGCCACACAGAATCTCGTTCCGATCTGAACCGCTTCAGCGCCAAGCATCATAGCTGCCGCAAAGCCTCTGCCGTCCGCGATCCCTCCGGCTGCAATAACCGGAATGTCAACTGCATCGACAACCTGCGGAACCAATGTCATCGTAGTTGCAGATCCGATGTGTCCGCCGGACTCGGTTCCCTCTGCGACAACAGCATCCGCTCCCGCTTTCTGCATGATTTTTGCCAAAGCGACACTGGCAACGACCGGTACAACCTTAATTCCGGCCTCTTTCCACATTGCCATATATTTTCCCGGATTTCCGGCGCCGGTGGTGACAACCTTCACGCCCTCTTCCACAACTACTCTGGCCACCTCGTCTGCATAGGGACTCATGAGCATAACATTGACGCCAAAAGGCTTATCCGTCAGCTCTTTCGCAGCGCGGATCTCCGCACGGATCACATCCTCCGGAGCGCTTGCGGCTCCGATCAGGCCAAGACCGCCTGCATTTGATACGGCCGCTGCAAGGTTGTGCTCGGCAACCCATGCCATTCCGCCCTGAATGATCGGACGTTCAATTCCAAAAAGTTCTGTAATTCTCGTATTCATTCCAACAATTCTCCGTGAATTATTCTTCTACACCATGTGCTTTCAGATAATCAATGATCGCACCTACCGTTGTCAGGGACTCTAATTCCTCAGATGGGATCTCAATGTCATATTCCTCTTCCAGAGCCATAACTAATTCAAATAAATCAAGGGAATCTGCATCCAGATCATCTTTAAAATTGGATTCCAGAGTGATCTTTTCCTCTTCGATGGATAACTGATCTGCGATCATTTCTTTCATTTTTTCTAACATAATTTTTCTCTCCTTTATTGGTATTTGCTTTTTGTTTCAAATATTTTGATAATCAAAGTATATGTGATGTTTCGGTATTTGTCAAGAACAAAAGTATACTTCGTTTATTTTGCAGCAAAAAAACAGAAAACAATTGACTTTTATCCCTGTTATTTTTATACTTATTTTGACTGGTTATACACGGGAAGAAAAAATAAGGAAAGCATTGAGGGTAAACAATTATGAGCAATCAGCCAAACACGCCAAATGAAGATGAAATTTTTGATCCGGAAGAAATGTTTGTCACACTGGACCTGGACGACGGTTCCACTCTGGAATGTCAGATCGTATCGATCTTTGAAGCAGACGAACAGAATTACATCGCTCTCGCTCCGGTAGATAACGATGAGGAAATCATCTTCTACCGCTATTTTGAAGATGAGGAGGGCAATCCTTCTCTGGAGAACATCGAAAACGACGATGAATTTGAGATGGTAACAGACCGTTTCGACGAGCTTCTGGACGAGGCCGATTTTGATGAAATGTAAATAAAAGAAACCGATATCCGGATGTGATATGATATCTCCAAAACAGCCGATTCTATATTTAATCTGTCTGCTTTTGAAGTACCATACCAATGTTTTCTCACATCCGGATATCGGTTTTTTGTGCCATAAAAAACTGCTTCACGATTCTCCTCTGGCACAAAACACTCTCATCAAACAATCCACAGTTGGAAAAACGTATCTTACAGATCCCCTGTCAGGTTTTTCCCGAAACTCTGCACTCCTCCAGAAATCTGGAAGGCTCCATATCCTTATTGTTGATCTGCTGGGAATGGAGCAGATAAAGCCTTGATCTTGCCCGTGTCATTCCTACATAGAACATCCGGCGCTCTTCCTCCACATCTGCCTCCAGAACCGCTTTTTTATAGGGCATGATCTTTTCATTGATATCAACGATAAAAACCGTATCGTATTCCAGCCCCTTTGCGGAATGAAGTGTACTCAAATGAACTGCATCTTCCTGTTGATTTGACAATTCTGCCTGGGCAGCAAGCTCCTCCTGCAGCCTTTCTATATGCTCAAACCACGCCTCGAAGCTCTCAAATCCTCTGGCGTTTGCCTGCAGCTCATCCAAGACCTCCAACAGATCATCAAAGGGGATCCTTCGAAGATCCGCGTATTCTTTCAGATAGTCCTCATATGCGACGCCTTTGCGAATATAGTTGATCGCCGAAAAGGGTCGCATTCCCGCGATCACTTTCAGGTCCATCTGGAATTTTTCCAGACGCTGTACCATCCAGCTCTGTTCAGAATAAAAATCCTCCCACACATCAAAGGCAACTTCCTCATAGGGAAGGCTCTCCCTGGACAGATAACGTTTCGGGCGGTTCATGATCTTTAAAATAGACGCCCGGGTCCGGTCTCCCCTAGCGATCTGAATATAAGTAAACAGATCTTTTGCAATCCAGTGTTCATATATATTCGGTATCCTGTCCTTTGCCTGAAATGGAATGTTGTAATCGAGCATCTGCTCCATCAAATACCGGGGCTGTACATTTGTCCGAAAAAGCACCGCCATATCCCGGTAATCTGTCCCCGCTTGATGCAGTCGGGTGATTTCCTGGATCACATACAAATTTTGTTCCCTCTGATTTTGAAACCGCTGCATATGAACAGGAATCCCTTTTTCTGAGGCTGAAACAATATCCTTATCAAATCTGTTTTTATTATGGGATATGAGATTTTTCGCTGCTTCCACGATCTTTGTCCCGGAACGGTAATTGATCCCAAGCACCGCCTTTCCCGTATTGGGATAATCTCTCTGAAAATTCAGCATGATTTCCGGCTTTGCTCCCCGGAACCGATAGATGGACTGATCGTCGTCCCCCACTATAAACAGATTATCCTGCGGCGCTGCCAGCATGCGCACGATATCGTACTGGATCTGATTGATATCCTGAAACTCATCGATCAGTATGTATTGAAATTTGTTCTGCCATGCCGCGAGAATATCTTTTCGCTGTTCCAACAGCTCTTTGCAATAGACAAGCATATCGTCGAAGTCCAGATAATGATTCTGATGGAGAAAATTTTCATATGCCTCGAAAATACGCCGGAAGACTTCTTCTCCACAGCTTGCGGAATAATAATGCGCCAGATTCACCGATGTGTTTTTGACAAGGCTGATCTCCGAGAGAATACTCTGGATAAAATCATTTTCATCATCATATTCCAGCCTGAGACGATGAATAAATTCTTTTACAAACTGAATCCGCTGCTCCTCTTTTACAATGTTGGACGCGGTATATCCATAAGCGTGTTTCAATATCATAAAATAAACCGCATGAAAAGTACCGAACGTAACCGGTACATTCCTGCCGCCCATCAGTTTTATAAAACGCTCTCTCATCTCCCCCGCCGCCGCTCTGGTAAAGGTGATCACAAGAATTTTTGAGGGAGGTATATGATATTGTTCGATCAAATGCTGAATGCGCCTTGTGATCACAAGGGTTTTCCCGGAACCCGGACCCGCAAGCACAATCTCAGGTCCGTCCCTGTGCCGAATGGCATTTATCTGTGTCGTATCGATTTTCATGATCTGATGTTAAATTCTCCTGCTTCGAATTTCGTGCTCTCTATTTTACCCTACTTTCCCGGAAAAAACAATGGAAACCGGAAGATAATCTTATTTTATAAAATATAAAAAGAAACGAATATCCTTTTTGCCTGATCTAAATAGCATTTATTCAGAACTGCAACAGGAAAACCGAACTTTTCTCACCTTTTTTCATATACTAAATCAAACCTATCAGAAAGGAATTTTCATCTTGAACTGTAATGCAAATAATTATGAAAACAAATACAGAAGTGACAATTACCGCTCCGGTTTCAGTGAAATGCCAATAGGCATGGCTTATGTTCCATGGCAAAAATTCAGGAATCTGTATGAACTGGATCGTGCCTTGCAGGTTGGCACCATATTTGCTGAGCTGGATAAACCTTTCACCGGAAAAGGGGGAAGATGTAATGAACACTGCATGTAATAAAAACGAAAAAATGCGTATTTTTATGGCGATCAATCAATTTGGGTTCGCAATCAGCGATATCACATTATTCCTGGACACCCACCCAAAGGATCAGGAGGCTCTGGAATATTTCCACCAAGTGAACCACATGTACAACAAAGCCGTATCAGAATACGAAAACAAATTCGGTCCGATCACCCAGACCGGTGAGAGCAGCAAAAAGTACTGGCAATGGTCTACGTCTCCGTGGCCCTGGGAAAGGGGGTATTACTAATTATGTGGAAATATGAGAAAAGATTACAATATCCGGTAAATATCACAAAATGTAATGCCCAGATCGCCAAGGTGATCATCACCCAATTCGGTGGTCCGGATGGGGAATTGAGCGCTTCCATGCGCTATCTGTCCCAAAGGTATTCTATGCCCTACCGTGAAGTGGCCGGCCTGCTCACCGATATCGGAACGGAAGAACTGGCACACATGGAAATGATCTGTGTCATTGTCCGTCAATTGACACAGGATCTTTCCCCGGAGGAGATCAAACAAAGCGGCTTTGACACCTACTATGTAGATCACACGCTTGGACTTTGGCCCACCGCCGCTGCCGGTATTCCTCACAACGCCTGTGAATATCAGTCCAAGGGTGATGCCATCACAGACCTCTTTGAAGATATGGCTGCGGAACAGAAAGCCCGGACGACTTATGACAATATCTTAAGGCTGGTGAAAGATCCGGAAGTCTGCGATCCGATACGCTTCCTGCGTCAACGGGAGATCGTACATTTCCAGCGTTTCGGTGAAGGGCTTAGAATTGTCCAGGATGACTTAAACAGCAAAAACTTCTATGCATTCAATCCGGAATTTGAAGCAGGTCCAGCCTGCAAATAGACAAAAAATCAGAGCCACTGATTTATCCAGTGGCTCTGACCCAAAACCAACAGGACTTTTGCGGAGCGTTTTATATCATAGGGAACAGAACTTCCTATGATATAAAAAAATACTGACAACACCTGTATTTAAGTATCATCAGTATTTTCTCGGGTTGGGCTGTTTTATAAAAACAGAGCAGTTCATAGGGGAATCGAACCCCTGTTTCCGCCGTGAGAGGGCGGCGTCTTAACCGCTTGACCAATGAACCACAACAATGTTTATTATACATGTTTTTTTAAAATTGTCAACACTTTTATAATATTTTTTTTGCGCTTTCTTACGCTTATTTTTTAAAATTGTAAATTTATCCCTCACCTGATAAGCGCACATATATTTTCGGCTGAAATACCATGCATATAATAGCCGACATCCAATTTTTCCAGATTCTTCCGCAGGTTCTGGTCTAATGTCAATCCCACCACAGTTTTGCAGTAACATATGTTCGGTTTTAGCTTGAAACATCCATATAC
>CAZJSI010000187.1:0-5505 GCA_964548675.1 uncultured Eubacterium sp.
AGAGGCCGCCAGCAATATTGTCATTTGCGGGCAGGATCTTCTTCTGGACGTGCTCTGTTCCATGTTTAATACAAAAAAGATTGGGAAAGCTCAGGCATACAGATCTCCGTTGGGGAGCTACAACGGCCTGTATGAGATGTATCAGAACGAAAATTATGTGGCGACATGCCATTTGTGGGATTCCGAATCGGATACATATAACCTGCCTTATGTGACAAGGATGCTGCCCGGGGAGCAGCTTGCCGTATTCCATCTGCTGAAACGCTGGCAGGGATTATATGTCAAAAAGGGAAATCCGAAAGAAATACACGGTTTTATGGATCTTGTGCGGGATGATGTCCGGATGGTTAACCGGGAAAAGGGAAGCGGCATCCGGGTGTTTATAGACGAAATGTGCAAAAAGAATCATATTGAGACGGAAAAACTGAATGGATATGATGACGTGGCGGCTTCTCATCTGATCGCGGCCACAATGGTGCTGAGAGGAAATGCTGATGCGGCGATAGGTAATGAAAAGACGAGCCGACAGGTGGAGGGAATTGAATTTATCCCTCTCAAACAGGAGAGTTACGATATTGTATTTCGTCTGAAAGACTTAAAGAAAAAGGAGCATCAGGCGCTGGTGGACATTATTCAGTCAGAAGAATTTAAAAAAGAGGCGGAATCCATCGAAGGGTACGATGTGACCGGGATGGGTGAGCGTTTGTTATAGAAAACAGAAGAGAGAAGCCGACAGATCAAGGGGAGGATAGGACGCCGCCGACAAGAGCGGGGCGCCTTATCCTCCCCTTGGTCTGTCGATTTTTTCAAGACTCGCCCGCGAGCCCTGTTGACGGGATGTTTTTTGATAACATTCCGCGTCGTTATGGCATGATAAATAAATCAAATTGCAATAATACGAAACAATACTTGACAAAATTAGACCAAATGGTATAATCAAGAGGTGCACAAAACAGAAGAAAAATAAACAAAACAGAAAAATGAAAAGATGGAGGGGAACACATGAAAAAGAAATTAGTAAGCCTTATGCTGGCTTCCGTGATGGGGGCTGTATTACTGGCAGGATGCGGAAGTTCTGACAAACAGGATGAGAATCAGCAGGTATCGGCAGGGGAGGAGACATCCGCACCGGAGGAAGATGCTGACACGGAAGAGACTTCAGACGCGGATGTGCTCGGGGATACGACGATCACGGTATTTGCTGCGGCAAGCCTGAATACGGTTCTGGATGAGCTGATTACGATCTACAACGAGACACAGCCGAATGTGGAGATCGTTACAAGCTATGACAGTTCAGGTACTCTGCTGGCACAGATCGAAGAGGGTGCGGCGTGCGACGTATTTTTCTCGGCAGCTCAGAAACAGATGAACACACTTCAGGATGAGGACGGTCTTGTTGTTGAGGGGACAAGACATAATATTGTAAACAATCAGGTCGTTGTAGTTACATACAAAGGCAGCGGCACAAGCGTGACAGGACTGGAAAATATAAAAGATGCGTCCAGCATCGCACTGGCGGACGGCAGTGTTCCGGTTGGCAAGTATACAAGACAGGCTATGGTAAATGCGGGAATGCTGGAGGAAGTGGAAGACGTGTCCACGATCACCACAGAAACAATTTCCGAGGCTCTGGGCGGCGTAGAGATCAATGAGTGCGGAAACGTAAGTATCGTCGCATCCCAGGTGGCAGAAGGCTCCAATGAGGTTGGTACGGTATATTATTCCGATACCTATGGACTGGAAGATAAACTTGAAATCTTACAGGTTGTCAGCTATGATCTTACAGGAAATGTTATTTATCCTGTAGCTCAGGTAGTCAATGACGAGGCGGATGAGCTGGAGCAGCAGGCAGCGCTGGATTTCGTTAATTTCCTGAATTCCGACGCGGCAAAAACCGTATTTGAGAACTATTATTTCGACACAAATGTAGAGGATTAATTTTTGAAATAAGAAATTAGAAAAAGCGCAGCTTTTCACAGGACGCTCTATGTGTTCCTGCGCGAAGCTGCGCATTTGTAGTATCTGCAGACGCTGCGCAGTTTTTGTGCGGTACAAAGATTTTTACGAGGAGAGAGCGCTATGGATAAATTTATGGAGGTGTTGGGAGGTTTGGACTGGAGCCCGCTGCTGATCTCATTGAAAACCGGAGTGGTGGCGACGGTCATTTCCTTTTTTCTGGGGATTTTTGCGGCCCGAAAAGTGGTGCATGCAGGAGAGAAAGTCAAGGCCATTGCAGATGGCATTCTGACACTTCCGATGGTTCTGCCACCGACGGTCGCAGGCTTCTTTCTGCTTTTGCTGTTCAGTAAGAGAAGACCGCTTGGAATGTTTTTGTTCGACACTTTTGGCATCAAAGTTGTGCAGACCTGGCTCGGATGTATCATTGCGGCGACTGTGATCGCTTTTCCTTTGATGTATCGGAATGCCCGGGCGGCTTTTGAACAGCTGGATTCCAATCTCATTTATGCGGGACGGACGTTAGGGATGTCTGAGACGGCGATTTTCTGGAAAGTCATTGTGCCGAATGCGGGGCCGGGAATCATTTCCGGGACGATCCTGACTTTTGCGAGGGCGTTGGGAGAGTATGGCGCGACTTCCATGCTTGCGGGAAATATCCCGAAAAAGACGTCCACTATTTCCCAGAAGATCGCGATGGTCATTCAGGACGGCGACTATATGACAGCGGGCGTGTGGGTCATCATTATCCTGCTGATCGCATTCGGGGTCATTGTGGCGATGAATCTGGTGGCAGGAAAAAATATGAAAAATATACAGCGTTGGTAAAGAGGAAAAGCGATGGCGATAGATGTAGAGATTAGAAAAAAAATCGGAAATTTCCGGTTGGATGTGAAATTTTGTGCCGATGAGGAGATTTTTGCCCTGCTCGGAGCGTCCGGCTGCGGAAAGAGCATGACGTTGAAATGCATTGCCGGAATTGAGACGCCGGATGAGGGGCATATCATATTGAATGACAGAGTGTTATTCGATTCCGGGAAAAAAATCAATCTGATTCCCCAGAAGCGAAAAGTCGGATATATGTTTCAGGATTATGCGCTGTTCCCAAATATGACGGTAGAGAAAAATATCATGGCGGGCATGGGAAAACATCCGGAAAAACAGGTGGCTGCCGACTATATTGAGCGTTTTCAGCTTACAGGTCTGGAAAATCATCTGCCGAGACAGCTTTCCGGAGGTCAGAAGCAGCGTGTCGCCCTGGCCCGCATGATGGCGGCCGAACCGGAAATTCTTCTTCTCGATGAACCGCTGTCCGCGCTTGACAGCTTCCTGAAGTGGCAGGTGGAGGAGGAACTGATGGAGATTTTGGGGGAAGTGAAAAAGACAGTGCTCTTTGTTTCCCACAGCAGAGATGAAGTATATCATCTCTGTGACAGCGTCTGTGTGCTGGAAAAAGGCCACGTAGAGACAATTCAGAAAAAGAAAGAGTTTTTTGCAAATCCCCGGACGGTGGCGGCGGCCCGGATCTCCGGATGCCGTAATATCGTTCCTGCAAACAGGATATCCGCCCATGAGATCATTGCTCCGGATTGGAATATCCGGTTTGTGTTGGAAAGAGAAATTCCGGAAGATATTACCCATGTGGGAGTGCGTGCGCATTATATTGAGGTACTGCCCGATCCGGTGCAGGAGCCAAACGTGGGGACGCTGCAGGAGGCAAATGCGGGAACCATGCAGGAGCCAAATACGGGAATCATGCAGGAGCCAAACATAGGGACACTGCCCGTGTCACATCTGTTGGAACAGCAGTTTGAATCCGAACTGGTGCTTCGCTGCAATCCGGAGCATCATACCCAGATGCGCCTTTTGATGGATAAGAAGAAAGCCGCCGAGCTGGCAAAAAAAGAGCAGCTCACTATCCGGATTCCGGAGAATGCGCTGCTGCTGTTGAGAGCGTAGAGCCCTGATGGTGTTGATGCGGAAAATGCGCGCTGCTGTTGAGGGTATAGCGATCCTGATAGTGTTGATGCGGCGCCTGCAAAAGCTGCCGACATCGGCGGAACAGCAGCTCTGATATTGCCGGGCGGCATCTACCGGTACTGTTTTGGCGTCAGGCCGGTGTATTTTTTGAATACTTTGGAAAAGTAACTCTGGTCCTCAAAACCGGTGGCAAGGGCGATGTCGATCACGGAATAATTTGTGTTGGCGAGAAGCCGTTTGCTCTCCTCGATCCGGACCATATTCAGGTACTCTTTGAAAGAGGAACCGGTGGACTGTTTAAATATAGTGGAAAAATAGGCGGAGTTCAGATGAACATGCCCCGCGACGTCATCCAGTGTGATCGTTCCCGCAAAGTTCTGGGAGATATACTGGATGGCTTTTTTTATAATATCACTGTTTTTGTCCGGAATGTAATCAAAGACACATTCCGTGAAGGTTTCCACTGTTTCCTGAAGCCGGTAGCACAGGTCATCGAGAGAGTGTATGTTTCCCTGTGACATCAGAAATTGATTGTTGATGCGGAAAACGCTGTCCGAGGTGGCGCCGCCCTCGATCGCCGCACGGGAGAGGATGGAGCATAATTCAATAGATCTTGCCTTGACGTATTCCAGGCTGTTTCCCTCGGAAAAGAAAACATAACCCAACAGGTCGTTGAGGGTTGCCTTTGCCCCGTCGCGGTTTCCGGTCTTCACTTTTGTCAGAAGTTCCCGCTCCAGATCCATCGGGTAAGGCGTTTTCAATTCACTTCCCTGTGCTTTCAGATTTTGTATCGATTCGTTGATCCGGGACTGTTGGTACAATTTATCTTTATTTACGGCAAGCTGGCGTTTGCTCTCCAGGATCAGATCGGAGAACAGGTAGTACAGCAGACGGCTGACATGCGTCACCATCCGGGATGGGATGACTTCGATGGAATCCAGTTCTTCGTAGAGATCCAGCAGGGTAGTGGTGTTCATGTGAAAACGCTTGTCCAGGCCAAGGACCAGCGTTGAGTCGGGTTCGTCCATCAGAAAGGGACCTACCAAAACGGAACCAAACAGAGTATTTCGGTTGACCAGAGGAAATACGATGTGGTTTAGATTTGCATGGCAGGAGAAAATGTAAGTTTCACCCAGCTCGATGGCTTTTTTGCTTGCGTTGGTATGTACTTTTTCGCAAGTATCATTCGGAGGTAAAAAGCGCTTGACGATCTTGCAGTAATTGCAGGTATCGCCGTAAGATTCAAGAATTTTACCCTCATAATCAATAAGCTGGACGGGAAGACGGATGCATTCGTGAAAAGACTGAAGCATATCGCATACAGTCTCGCGCTCAACAATATTATATAAATAGGAATCCATATTCTTTTTGCCTCCCTCAACATTCAAAAAAATTACAAATATGGAAATTATTATAACACGTTTGGAAAAAAACACAACAAATCCAAAAAAAATACGAATTTCTTTTCCCGGATCCCTGCGTTCTATACTTCGTTTCGGTCGGCGCGGAGTGTATATCAGATGGAAGATTGAACTCCCACTGATACAAGTTTGTTTCTCACCACCTGTA
>CAZJSI010000188.1:0-5477 GCA_964548675.1 uncultured Eubacterium sp.
TTCACAAATTGTTTTAATTCATTTTTTATAGTTTCAATTGCATTTAAATTCCGGCGCATCCGTCGGCGCTCGCTGCGGATGATCTGATGAACTTCCTCTACGGATTCATCTAATTTATCGTTTACGATCAGGTAATCGTATACTTCACATCCGTCCGCTTCCTCCACTGCCCGGCTGAGTCTGGAATGGATGACCTCTTCCGTCTCCGTTCCCCGTCCGGTCAGGCGCTCTTTTAAAATCAATGCCGATGGCGGCGTCACAAACAGCAGCAATGTCTCCGGAAACTGTTCTTTTATTTTTAATGCTCCCTGGATCTCAATTTCCAGGATAACATTTTTACGGTCGGCAAGCTGTTCCTCCACGTATGCTTTCGGTGTGCCGTAATAATTTTCAACATACTGTGCATATTCCAGCAATTCATTATCCCGGATCATCTGCCCGAATTCGTCTTTTGTCTTGAAAAAGTATTCTCTTCCGTCCATTTCTCCTTCACGGGGATTCCGCGTTGTAGCAGAAATAGAAAGGGCGTATTCTTCCGGATACCGTAAAAGAAGCTCTTTCATAATTGTGCCTTTACCGGAACCGGAAAATCCGGACAAAACTATGAGTAAACCTGCATCTGACATTCTTATTTCTCCTCTTTCGTATTTTCTTTATATCTGCCGGCCAGAGTATCCGGCTGTAATGCAGACAGGATCACATGGTCACTGTCCGTAAGTATAATACTTTTTGTCCTGCGTCCCTGCGTGGCGTCCACAATCCGTTCCGTATCCTTTGCCCGCTGAACGATCCTTTTTGCGGGGGCGGAATCCGAATTGATGATCGTTACGATCTTATCCGTATTTACCACATTCCCAAAGCCAATATTGATGAGTCCTGACATACTGCCTCCTGATTTCATAGTCCGATTATCTGAAACTGTTTATCCCGGACGGTTATTCCACGTTTTGAATCTGTTCCCGGACCTTTTCAATCTCTGTTTTTAATTCAATGGCAATGTTGGATGTCTCCAGATCATTTGCCTTGGACAGGATCGTGTTTGCCTCGCGATTCATCTCCTGTGCAATAAAATCAAGCTTGCGTCCTATGCCGTCGCTGCATTCAAGTGTATCTGACATAGACTGGATATGGCTTTTCAGACGAACAGTCTCTTCATCTGTACAAATCTTGTCGGTAAACAAAACAAGCTCTGTGGAAAGTCTGGCTTCGTCAATCTGGGTATCCCCGAGCAGCTCATGCACTTTTTCTTCCAGCTTCTGACGGTACTCCGCCAATATCTGCGGTGCCCGCACTTCCACTTTTTCCACATTTTCCATCATATGATTTAATTTTTCAACCAGGTCCGTTTTCAGCCGTGCCCCTTCCGCAAGACGGGTTTCCACAAACTGTTCACACGCTTTTCTCAGCGCAGCCTGCAGCATGGACCAGATCTCATCCTCATCCATCGGCTGTTCTTCCATCGTAAACACTTCCGGATATCGGGACAAGGTGCTGACACGAATATCATCCTCCAGTCCAAACTCCTGCGACATCTGCCTTAAATATTTCAGATATTCTCCGGCAATTGCGCTGTTATATTTGACCATCACTGTTTTTTCCGAATAGTCTTCATAACTGATATAAATATCGACCTTGCCTCTCTGAATATATTCTTTTAAGAGAGTACGGATTCCTGCCTCAAAAAAATTCAGTTTTTTCGGCATTTTGATATTTACATCCAAATATCTGTGATTTACGGATTTCAACTCTACCGTAATCTTCCGGTTTTCATCGGACAATTCACAACGTCCAAATCCAGTCATGCTTTTTATCATTGATAAACTCCTACTCCGCGGCGCCCGTTCACAGACACTGCTCATTGCTTTTATGCATATCAATTTATTATAAGATGTTTTTTTTATGAAGTCAAACGATTCTGCTCCATTTCGCGCATGTTTTTCATTTGTCTCATTACAAACCAGATCGTGATCACTGCAGCCATACCGTCCGCGATCGGCCCTGCATACATCACGCCGTCAATTCCCATGAAAATCGGGAAAATAACGATCAATGGGAGCAGGAAAATAATCTGTCGCGTCAATGATACGATCATTCCAAGCTTTGCCTTTCCTATGGATGTAAAAAATCCGGAGGACATCGGCTGAATACCGTTCACAAATGTCATCATCATGTAAATCCGGAAATACCGCTCCGCAAAATGGAAATACTCTTCTGTCCCGCTTCCGAAAATAGAGATAATAGGACGCGGGAACAACTGAAAACAGATAAAGAAAAAGATACCGATGACCATAGAAGCCGTAGCTGCTTTGCGGTAAGTTTCTCTTACACGCCCATAGAGCTGTGCGCCATAATTAAATCCGAAAATCGGCTGGCAGCCCTGGGAAATGCCGATACAGATCGCCATAAATACCATATTTACCTTTGATATAATGCCTACGCAGGCAAGAGGGATATCTGATCCATATATCGAATTTTCCCCGTATACACGCAGGATATTGTTCAATGCGATCTGAACTACGGCAATTGCGATCTGATTGATGCAGGAAGCCATTCCAAGGGACAGAATCGCTTTTAACTGCGCTCCACCCGGAATAAACATCTCTTTTTTCAATTTCATTTTCGAGAGACGGGAAAAATAGATAATGATCATAATACCGGATACAACCTGTCCGATCACAGTTGCCCACGCGGCCCCTTTGATCCCCCAGTGAAAAACGAAAATGAACAGAGGGTCTAAAATTGTATTAATGACAGCTCCGCTCAGCATACACGCCATGGAATACGAAGGACTTCTGTCGGCACGAACCAGATGACATCCTCCTGTTGTCAATATAAGGAATGGTATTCCGATCGCCGTGATCCCGGTATAATCCATGGCATAAGGCAGTACGTCAACAGTCGCCCCGAACAGATTCATCAGAGGCTCCAGAAAAATCAGCATTACAAGCATGATGACAACGCCGCAGATTGCGAGCATGGACAATGCACACCCTGCAATTCTTTTTGCTTCTTCCTGAAAACCTGCGCCGGAACGCAGATTATAATTGGATGCGCCGCCTATTCCAAGCAGAAGCGCGGTTGCGGTACTGATCGTGCTGACCGGAAATGCGATATTAGTTGCCGCATTTCCAAGCATTCCGACGCCCTGACCGATAAAAATCTGATCTACAATGTTATAAAGGGAACTTACCAGCATGCTGATAATAGCCGGAATCGTAAATTTCAAAATCAATTTTCCTATTTTCTCACTGGCCAAGGGATTCTTTTGTGCCTGATTCATATTTTCATCCTTCTTTTCTACCATATAACATAATTTTTACTAATTTACAGTGTTTTATAATATATCATACTTTTCCTGCGTTTTCCAGTTATCATTTGATTTTTTTTATAAATCAGATATACTAATGTTAAACTTTAATACCAGATGGGTAATTCCTTACTGGCTGTAAGGGAGATTAACCATAAATATATTGTACTAGGAGGTTTTTATGGCTCTTGATGGAATTGTTATTGCAAATTTAACAAAAGACTTAAACGAGGCATTTACCGGAGCGCGTATCAGTAAGATCGCCCAGCCGGAAAATGATGAGCTGCTGCTTACCTTTAAGGGTTCCGGCGGCCAGAAGCGTCTTCTCCTCTCGGCAAGCGCTTCTCTTCCCCTTGCCTATATCACAGATAAGAATAAAACAAGCCCTTTGACCGCGCCGAATTTTTGCATGCTTTTGCGCAAACATATTGCAAACGGCCGCGTTTTATCTGTTACCCAGCCGAAAATGGAACGTATCTTGATATTCGAGATCGAACATCTGGATGACCTGGGCGATCTTCGCCGCAAAAAGCTGATCGTGGAACTGATGGGAAAACACAGCAATATTATATTCTGCGATGAAAATGATATGATACTGGACAGCATCAAACATATCTCCGCACAGATCAGCTCTGTCCGCGAAGTACTTCCGGGGAGAACTTATTTCATTCCGGCACAGCAGGACAAGAAAAATCCTTTATCTGAGATAAAAGATGGATTTCTGGATACTATCTCAAAGAAACCCATGTCAATTGCGAAAGCAATTTATACATCTTATACCGGCATCAGTCCGCTGGCGGCAAATGAATTATGTTACCGTGCCAGGATTGACGGCGATGCCCCCTGCGCTTCCTTAAACGAACAGGAACTGATCATTCTGGCAGATATTTTTCTTGCCGTCATGAGTGATATCGGCAATGGCATCTTCTATCCGAATATTATCAAATCGGGAGATGAACCTGTGGAATTCGCATCCATTCCGCTGACTTCTTATTCAGACTGTCAGAGCGTTCCATATACATCGATTTCCGATGTGCTGGAAAATTATTATTCCGAGCGCAGCGCCTACACCCGTATCCGCCAAAAATCCTCAGATCTGCGCCATGTGGTCAACACCATTCTGGAGAGAAACCGGAAAAAGTATGACTTACAGCAAAAGCAGTTAAAGGATACTTCAAAACGGGAAAAATACAAAGTATACGGGGAATTGATCCATACTTATGGTTATCAGGTGGAAGAAGGTTCCAAAGGTTTTGATGCATTAAATTACTATACAAATGAGACGATCCGTGTTCCCCTGGATCCAACAATGACGCCCCAGGAGAATGCAAAAAAATATTTTGATAAATACGGGAAATTAAAGCGCACCTTTGAAGCGCTGTCTGAACTGATCGAGGATACCCGCATGGAGATCGATCATCTCGAATCCATCGCCACCGCTTTGGATATTGCCGAATCGGAGGCAGACCTGCAGCAGATCAAAGAAGAGCTGATGGAAAGCGGTTATGTAAAACATAAATATACGAAGAAGAAACAACAGGGGAAAAGTAAACCATACCACTACCGCTCCACGGATGGCTTTGATATCTATGTAGGGAAAAATAATTTTCAAAACGATGAGCTGACCTTTAAATTTGCCGAGGGCAATGACTGGTGGTTTCACGCAAAGGGAATGCCCGGTTCCCATGTGCTCGTAAAGACAAAAACCGGGGAAATGCCGGACCGCACTTTTGAGGAAGCGGGAAGGCTGGCTGCCTATTATTCAAAAGGACGTGGAAATGAAAAGGTTGAAATTGACTATCTGCAAAAGAAAAATGTCAAAAAACCAAACAAGGCAAAACCCGGATTTGTGATCTATTATACTAATTATTCTCTGACGATCCCGCCGGATATATCCGGGCTGGAACTGGTCGGGGAATAAAAAACAAACCGCGCTGAGCCTGTCGGGAATCCCGGTATGAGATCATTGTTTATCGAATAAAAAGAAAGTCCTGACTCATACTTGAATCGGGGCTTTCTTTTTGTGAATATCTGCTTTTGCAGATCTCACGCATTTTTCATTCGTGCCTTAGCTTCCTACTTATCTGCCATCTGTCTTTCCTGGGCTTCAATCATTTTTTTGACCATATAGCCGCCGACAGAGCCGTTCTGACGGGAAGTCAGGTCGCCG
>CAZJSI010000189.1:0-5451 GCA_964548675.1 uncultured Eubacterium sp.
TACTGGCCGATCTTCCTGATGGCGCTGGATCTGCCGCTGCCGAAACAGGTATTTGGCCATCCATGGCTTCTGCAGGGCGACGGCAAGATGAGCAAGTCCAAGGGAAATGTGTTGTATGCGGATGAGCTTGTGGAGTTCTTTGGCGTAGATGCGGTGCGCTATTTCGTTTTACATGAGATGCCTTTTGATAACGACGGCGTTATTTCATGGGAGCTGCTTGTGGAACGCTTAAATTCGGATCTTGCAAATACCCTTGGAAACCTTGTAAATCGCACTATTTCCATGAGCAATAAATATTTCGGCGGCGTCGTGACAAACGGCGGAGTGGAAGAGGAAGTGGATGCCGACCTGAAAGCGGTAGTCTGCGGTACACGGGACAAAGTCGCTGCCAAGATGGCGGATCTGAGAGTGGCGGATGCGATCAGCGAGGTATTTGCACTGTTTAAGAGATGCAACAAATATATCGATGAGACAATGCCCTGGGCGCTGGCAAAGGATGAGGCGAAGAAAGACCGTCTGGCAACGGTGCTTTATAATCTGGTAGAAAGTATCAATATCGGTGCGGAACTGCTCAGGAGCTTTATGCCGGAAACTTCGGCAAAGATCCTTGCCCAGTTAAATGGAACAGAGAGAGAGTTTGACGATCTGGCAACATTTGGCCTGCGCGAAAACGGCGTGAAAGTGACGGAAAAACCGGAAATTTTATTTGCCCGCCTGGACCTGGCAGAAGTTTTGAAAAAGGTGGAGGAGCTTCATCCGCCTGTGGAGGAAGAGGAGCCGGCCAAAGAAGAGGAGCCGGGTATCGATATCGAGCCAAAGACAGAAATCGAGTATGACGATTTTATGAAAATGCAGTTTCAGGTAGGCGAGATCATTGCCTGTGAGGAAGTAAAAAAATCGAAAAAACTGCTCTGCTCCCAGGTAAAGATCGGAAGTCAGGTAAAACAGATCGTATCCGGTATTAAGAAATACTACTCGGCAGAAGAAATGGTCGGAAAGAAAGTTATGGTTCTTGTGAACTTAAAACCGGCAAAACTTGCAGGCGTGCTTTCCGAAGGTATGCTGTTGTGTGCAGAGGACGCAGAGGGAAATCTGGCGCTGATGACCCCGGAAAAAGAGATGCCGTCCGGCGCGGAGATCTGCTAAGGAAACGCTTTTATCCGTGTTTCCCCGATCTGTTTAGAACGGTAGAAATCTGCAGAGACAGATTGTGAAAGGTAAGAGAAATGATTTTTGACACACATGCGCACTATGACGATGAACAATTTGACATTGACAGAGAAGAACTGCTGGCAAGTATGCATGAAAATAATGTAGGCGCCATCATTAATGTTGGCGCCTCTCTCGATGGATGCAGACGCAGTGTGGAGCTTGCCGGAAAGTATGATTTTATTTATGCGGCAGTAGGCGTTCACCCGGATGAAGTGGGCGGGTTGAGTGAGGAATTTATTCAGTGGATGAGAGAGACGGCACAGACTGACCCGAAAGTAGTGGCGATTGGCGAGATCGGGTTGGATTATCACTGGGATGTGAAGCCCCGCGAAGTGCAGAAAAAATGGTTTATCCGGCAGATGGAGCTGGCGCGGGAACTGAATCTTCCCATCTGCGTCCATAGCCGGGATGCGGCGCAGGATACTTTTGACCTGATCGCGGAGCATGGACGGGGACTCTCCGGCGTGATCCACTGTTATTCCTATTCCTCGGAAATGGCAAAGGAGTATGTCAAGCTTGGGTATCATATCGGCCTTGGCGGTGTTGTGACTTTTAAAAATGCGAAAAAGGCGAAAGAGACCGTGACCGTCGTTCCGATGGAAAAGATTTTACTGGAGACCGACTGCCCTTATATGGCTCCCACGCCATACCGTGGAAAACGAAACAATTCCATCTATATTGACTATGTGGCAGAGGAAATTGCCTCCCTGAAAGGAATGACAAAGGAAGATGTCATTGCCCGGACAGAAGAAAATGCGAAAAGATTGTTTTTAGCGGAAGAAATGTGAGAAGAATGTTTTTTGAGGGAGACAAAGAGAGAAGATCGTTTTTGGCGGAAGAAAAAGGAGAAAAATAGAAATGAGCGAGATCACACCGAAACCATATCTCGGAAATCCGCAGGAAACAATTGCGGTACTGAATAAATATAAGTTTGTTTTCCAGAAAAAGTTCGGGCAGAATTTTCTGATCGATACTCATGTGCTGGACAAGATCATCGACGCGGCAGGCATCACGAAAGAAGATTTTGTGTTGGAGATCGGTCCGGGGATCGGTACGATGACACAGTATTTGTGTGCAGCAGCGCGGGAAGTTGCAGCAGTGGAGATTGACAAGGCTCTGATTCCGATCTTGAGGGATACCCTGAAGGATTTTAATAACGTGGAAGTGATCAATGAGGACATCCTGAAAGTGGACATCAATCGTCTCACGGAGGAAAAAAATCAGGGGCGTCCGATCAAAGTAGTGGCCAATCTTCCTTATTATATTACGACTCCGATCATCATGGGATTGTTTGAGAGCCATGTGCCGATCGACAGCATAACGATCATGGTGCAGAAAGAGGTCGCGGATCGGATGAAAACAGGACCGGGATCTAAGGATTACGGTGCGCTTTCACTGGCGGTGCAGTATTATGCAAAACCTGAGATCGTGGCAAACGTACCGCCGAACTGCTTTATGCCCCGCCCAAATGTCGGCTCCGCAGTGATCCGTCTCACCAGACATGAGCGTCCGGTTGTCGATGTGGCAGATGAGAAGCTGATGTTTCGAATTATACGGGCGTCATTTAATCAGAGAAGAAAAACACTGGTAAATGGCCTGAAAAATTCCGGGGAGCTGTCTTTTACAAAAGAAGAGATCGAGACGGCGATCACAGAGATCGGAAAGCCGTTAAACGTGCGTGGAGAGGCATTGACGCTGGAGGAATTTGCGGCGCTCAGCAATGCACTGAAAAGTATAGGAAGCGACATAAAGAAAAATTTATAACGTTCCCCATAACTATGAATATATGTCAGATGGACTGACGTTCCAAAAGTCATGCATAAACATAATAATTGAGTCATAAAGTTTAGAATGAAAGAAAAAATCAAACTTTATGGCTCAATTTTAATATTGATTATTTTTGTTCCGTATCTGATCACTGTATATCTGCATGGAGGAAATTTTGGGTTTTCCCTCGGAAATTCACAGGATAAGCAGATTGAGGAACAGCTGGTAGGAATTTTGGCGCAGGAAATTCCGGCTACATATGAGACGGAATGTCTGAAAGCCCAGGCAGTGATCGCCCGGACAAACCTTTACAGAAATCTGGAAAGCGGTGAAGCAGATTCTGTGTCGGCCAAGGAGGATGCCGTGCAGGAAGGGTGGACCGAGTCGGAAATGTCTGCCGTCTGGGGGGACAAATATGAGGAATATCTGGAAAGGATTGAAAATGCGGTTGCCCAGACGGAAGGGGAGGTACTCACCTGCGACGGAGAATTGATCCTGGCAGCTTACCATGCGGCAAGCAATAAGCAGACTCGAAATGCATCAGAAGTTCCGGGGCAGGAGGCATATTCTTATCTGGTCAGTGCAGAAAGTAAGGAAGATATTCTCGCTGACGGTTTTCTTTATATCGGTTATATGGAAAAACAACAATTCGCTGATGCCATCCGTGACGTGTTCCAGGACGAAACCATCGAAGCAGACCAGCTTCCCGGGGCGTTGGAGATCACAGAACGGGACAGTGCGGACTATGTGACAAAAGTAACATATGGAAGTACAGTGGTCAATGGGGAGGCGATCCGGGATGCACTTGGGCTGAATTCAGCATGTTTTTATTTTTCGGAATTGGAGGGACAGATCCGGATCGTGACAAAGGGAATTGGTCACGGACTGGGGTTCAGCCAGTATGGGGCAGATCAATTGGCAAAGAAAGGTTATAAGTACAGGGAACTTTTGGAATATTATTATGAGGGAGTAGAGGTGACAAAGACAGAATGACGGAGGAAAGACTGTGATTTCGAAGTTTTTCTATCAGAATGTATGAATACTCGCTCGTGCGCCCTGGCGCGGAATTCGGATAAGCTTACGTAAGACATGTGATATACACCTGCTTTAAATATAAGAAAATCTCAGAAATTGCCGTACAATTGAATAAAATTTCTTCGTCTGGTAAGAATAGGAACAAGACGCAAAAGTCAGAGTGGAAGAATTACCGGGAATGGAGGAAAAAATGAAACAGAAAAAAAGATTTTCAATCAGCAGACAGAAATCATATCTCACGGCAGGAGTGATAACATTGGTGGCTGTGATTGCAATGGCAGGAATTTATAATAGAGATAAAAAAAGCGATCAGACAGCAGACCAGGAAGCCATTGTGATGGCAGAGACGCAAAAAGTGGAGGATGACACTGCTCCGGATGCCGATACATTAGAAGATTCCGTGGAGGGATCAAATGCCGGAGCAGATGCTTCCGATTCAGATGATCAGAAATCGGGTAATGCAGATACTTCCGGTGATACAAGTACTATCGGCGTATCTGATCTGGATGCAGCGGAAGAAAATGTAGAAACGGTCGCTCAGGCAGAGGAACCGCAGTTCCATTTTTCCGCATCGGACAGTATCGGGTGGCCGATCAATGGCGATGTGGTGCTCAACTACAGTATGGACAAGTCCGTATATTTTGCAACGCTGGATCAGTATAAATACAATCCGGCAGTGATCATCAGCGGTGAGGTCAACGACAAAGTGGTTGCTGCTGCAGATGGTCAGGTGATCAGTGTAGATACCAATGCCGAAACCGGGCAGACAGTAACGATTGGTCTGGGAGACGGATATCAGACAACTTACGGCCAGTTAAAGGAGGTGCAGTTATCTCCCGGAGATTTTGTCAGCCGGGGTGATACCGTCGGATTTATCAGTGAGCCGACGAAGTATTATTCCGTTGAGGGCAGTAATCTGTACTTTGCCATGACCAAAGACGGTCAGCCGGTAAATCCGTTGGACTATTTTGACTAATCACATTTTTTGAAAAAACGTGTATAATAAAAGTGTAACGACCAAGATTCGCAATCGAAAAATATTTACTTGCCGGAAAGTGTTCAGAACCGCTTTCGGGTTCATGTGTTGATACACAGACAGATCTTCTTTCCGGCGTCCTTTACGGATGCAGGCATTGCCAGCAGGGCAGTATTTGTGTTTGTAACAAACGTTGCTGTTTTCAGTAACGAAAAGTGAGTGAGGTACGAGGTTGGTCGATTGCTTTTATATAGAATCCGGCGGCTGCTCGGCTGCCGGTTTACATATCTTGAAATTTAGATATTCTGAATTTAATTCTGATAAACGATTCTTTTCTTGCTTTCCGTTGATGATTATGTTATATTCATATTTGGAGTGCGTTATAATATGGAGAGGGGATATTCTGTTGAAAAAGCAGTGGACATTGCCTGCACAGAATGTATAGAAGAGGACATACTGAG
>CAZJSI010000190.1:0-5419 GCA_964548675.1 uncultured Eubacterium sp.
CTGGAGAAATACAACAACGGATATGCATATAACATGATGTTCGTGGGACCGGGCTGGATGAACAAGATGGGACGCTGGGAAGCTCCTTATGAACTGCTTGAGAAGTCTTACAGTGACGGATGTAAATATTACGGACAGTTGAAAAAAGAGGGCAAACTGATCGATATGACGATGTCTGAGTTTGCTGATTACTACAGAGAAAAGAAATCCTATACGGAACCGGAATGTGCTCTCTGGAGAGACATCTTATATGGTTCAGACAAACAGTTATTCTGGTACTGCGATCCATATATGAGAGCCTGCGTAAATATGGAGCAGGGCGGTGCGATCGTTGACCTTCGTCCATATGCTGCAAAACTGGAATGGCCGGTTGGCATCGGCACAAAACATGTTCAGGACGCATCTTATCCGTTCCTGATCCAGGAGAAATACCGTGCAGGATATTTCACCCACTATGCAGGGGAAGGAACGATCAGAAGTGCAAAACTTTCCTATAACGGAGAGGAAGTTGACCTCTGCCTGTGCCGCACAAAGGCTCATTTTTCACAGGAAGGCAATACACGTATCCTGACTCTTGATCCGGTTACGATCGAGTTCAGAGGACTTTCTGTGACATTACAGACAAAAGAATATTTCGAGGAAGGTTCCTCCAGTATCAAGATCGAGCGCAATATTCTGGAGATGAGTGACCCGAATGCAGATGTCACCTTAAATGAGTATATGGTTGCATGCTATGGTACTACAGAGTATCCGGAGGATATGACAGGTATCACATTGAAGTGTGAAGGCGCAGATGAGAAAGTCATCAATTATGAGTACAGATGCCGTGAAGAGGCTGTAGTTGGCGCAGACGCGGTAAGCGCCGTAATTCCGGCGATCGAGACAAAGGTATCCTTAACTGCTTCCGCTGAGGCAGAAGGATATATCAGAGAAGGATATGCATTCTCACCAATGTTTACTTTAGGATACAGGAAGAAGATATCAGATAAGGAGGTATTTGCGACATGGCTCAATCTGGAAAAGGCAAATTAAATTACAGGTGTCCGTCCTGCTTTATGAGAGATCTGGACATTGATATGTTTTTTGATAAAGATAAAGGGGAATTTTATTGTATCCGTTGTCAGTATACCGGAACGGAGGAAGATGTTTTGGAGAAAAACGAGATGATCCGTTTTCGTTACCGTGCAATGAACAAGAGATTCGATAAGTTTGATTTTGATTAATCGTTCATTTATTTGTAAGTGAACTGCGGCATCAGAATGGAAATGCAAATAGAATGTTCAAATTTCTATTTGCATTTCTTTTTCTGGATTGTAGTCTGAGCGGCGAGGAGAAATACATGAGAAAATTTTTCAAGGGCGTAGATCTTTCCACAATGCTGGAAGTGGAGAAATGCGGTGCAAAATATTTTGACCATGGAGAAGAAAAAGATATTCTTGACATTATGCGGTCTTATGGAGTGGATACGGTGCGTCTCCGCCTGTGGAATGACCCGAAATCAGAGACAGGAGAATCCTATGGTGCAGGAGAAAATGATATCGAAAATACGATCATAATGGGAAAAAGAGTGACCGATGCAGGCATGGGAGTGCTTTTGAATTTTCATTACAGTGATTTTTGGGCTGATCCGGGGAAACAGATCAAGCCGAAGGCGTGGGCTTCTTTTGGGGTGGAAGAACTGGAGAAAGCTGTATATGATTTTACATATGATTCGCTCACCAGAATCCTGAGTGAGGGAGTGAATGTCACTTTGATCCAGGTGGGAAATGAGCTTTCCAACGGTCTGCTTTGGCCGGAAGGAAAAATGCCGAATTATGACAATATTGCAAAATTTGTCAGTGCGGGTATCCGTGCCTGCCGTGCGGTGAAAGCGGAGATCCCGATCGTGATCCATCTGGATAATGGAGGCAAAAATGATCTTTACAGAGACTGGTTTGACCATTATATTGTCCGGGGAGAGGATTTTGATTATATTGGTCTTTCCTTTTATCCCTTCTGGCACGGCACGATGGAGGAGCTTCGGGATAATATGAATGACATTGCTGTCCGTTACAACAAGGATCTGGTCGTAGTGGAGATGGGCATGGGCTTTACGATGGAGGATTATAAGGAATACGAGAAGCTTGAGGATGATGAGAGAAAGGGATATGCAACGAAGCCGGAACTGGTAGAAGTTCTTGATTATCCGATGACGATTCAGGGGCAGATGGATTTCACAAGGGATTTCCTGAAGACGTTAGCAGAGGTTCCGGACGGGCATGGATGCGGATTTTTCTGGTGGGAAGCCGGATGGATTCCGGTTCCGGGCTCCGGCTGGGCAGCACCGGCGGCGTTAGAATATATAGATGATCCGGGTCCCTGCGGCAATGAGTGGGCGAATCAGGTGCTTTTTGACTATGATGGCAACGCATTGCCGACACTGGAGATCATACGGGATTTTGAAGCCGGAAAATAGTGGATGGTATCATCAGCAGAGGGCAGGAATAAAAATCAGAAAAACCAACGGATGTGGTTCCGTTGGTTTTTCTGATTTTTTGAAATTTATAGATGAGAGTCGAATAAAAAGTGATTCCTTTACGAATACTAGGAAAAAATGTAAAGGATGGAAGAAAATATGGCTGCATATTTGGAAATTGTGGATGTATACGCAAGAGAAATTCTGGATTCCAGAGGCAATCCTACCGTGGAGGCGGAAGTGAAAGTAAAGGACGGAAATCATATATTTACCGGCCGGGCGAGCGTACCTTCCGGGGCAAGTACAGGAGAGCACGAGGCGGTGGAATTGCGGGACAAAAATTCCAAACGTTATCACGGACTGGGCGTGCATGAGGCGGTGGTCAACGTGAATGACCGGATTAAGGAAGTATTGTTGGGAAAGGATGCATCCAATCAGATTTTGATCGACTATATTCTGAACTGTACAGATGGCACAGACAACAAATGCAACCTTGGTGCAAATGCGACGCTTGCGGCATCTATGGCCTGTGCAAAAGCCAGCGCGAAAGCTTTTAATCAGCCGCTGTTCCGTTATCTGGGAGGTGTGTATGGTATCCGGATGCCGATCCCTATGATGAATATTTTAAACGGCGGACGTCATGCGGATAATACCGTGGATTTTCAGGAATTTATGATCATGCCTGTCGGAGCGAAAGATGAGGACGGAACTTTTATTTTCCGGGAAGGATTGCAGTGGTGTGTGGAAGTATATCATACCCTGAAAAAGATTCTGGAAAAGGAAGGATATGTGACCGCAGTAGGCGACGAGGGCGGATTTGCACCGGACTTAAAGGATGCGGAGGAAGTGCTTGACTATCTGATGCGGGCAGTGAGAGAGGCGGGATATAAACCGGGCAGCCAGATTGCCTTTGCTTTGGATGTGGCGGCCAGCGAGCTTTATAATAAAGATTCCGCGCTATATGATTTCCCGGGAGAAAGCCGCAGAAAAGAAGCGGAGCTTCTGGCAGCAGGCAATAACTGTGATTGCAGTTCTGTCAGAGAAATTCTGCATACACCGGATGAGAAGCTGCCGAAGGCGGAGACAAATGGGACGCTTGCGGATACCATTTCTACGACGGTACACCGCACTACAGCGGAGATGATCGATTATTATGAAAAACTGATCGACAAATATCCGATCATTTCTATTGAGGACGGACTTCATGAAAATGACTGGGAGGGGTGGGCAGAGATGACAAAACGCATTGGCGACAGAGTGCAGCTTGTAGGTGACGATCTCTTTGTGACGAACCCGAAACGTCTGAGAGAGGGGATTCGAAAGAAAGCAGGAAACGCGATTCTGATCAAAGTAAATCAGATCGGTACACTGTCCGAGAGCTTTGAGGCGATCGTCTCTGCGAAACGTTCCGGTTATCAGACCATTGTATCCCACCGTTCCGGTGAGACGGAGGATTCCATCATCGCGGATATCGCGGTGGCGTTAAATTGCGGACAGATCAAGACGGGAGCGCCCTGCCGCGGAGAGCGGACGGCGAAGTATAATCAGCTGCTGCGGATCGAGGAAGCGGTACTGAGATAATGCCGGGAGCGTAAAAACAACCTCACAGGATATGCAATGTCTGATGGACATGGATTCCTGAGAGGTTGTTTTTTGTTACATGACGTGCATTTTATGACAAGTACGCCAAGATGTATTTGAATTCCGAGCACTTATTTCTGGGAATCTATAGATGCAAGTTTTGACTGCAATTCTGCAATAAGGGAATCTTTCTCGTCAATCTTGGCTTGGAGTTGAGCAACCTTTTGAGCAGCTTCTTGTCTGGCTTCGTGTTTTGTCTGTTCAGCATCCTTTTTTATTTGTTCAGCATCCCTTTTTATTTGTTCAGCATCTTTTTTTACTTGTTCAGCATCTTTTTTTACTTGTTCAGCATCTTTTTTTACTTGCTCAGCATCTTTTTTTACTTGCTCAGCATCTTTTTTTACTTGCTCAGCATTCTGTTTTGCCTGTTCAGCATTCCGTTTTGCCTGTTCAGCATCTCTTTTCGCCTGTTCGGCATCTCTTTTCGCCTGTTCGGCTTCGCGTTTTGCCTGCTCTTTTTCCTGACGGAACTCGTCAATCATAAAACGTTCCATATTGCGATCGCCTTCTAAAAGGACTTTTGAAAACATATAAATCAGCTCCTCTGGTCTTGTGCGAAGTTCGAAGATTTCCTGATAAATGTCAGCAAAATCAGGATACTTCTGGATCAGCTCTTCAATTCGTTCCAAATCGTTGGTGGTAAGCAGCGTCAGCCATGCTTCCAATGGCGTTTCTATAGGTTTATTTTGCATGAAAGCATGAAAAATGTCAAGAGCGATATAAATATGCTGGGTAAGGTTTTTAAATTCCATACCTGTATTTGATTCCATTTTTACCCGATGAACATAGTCCTTAGGAAATTTGTAAAATTCTGTTGTGCTTGTCTCAATCAGCGCGATGGAAAGAACGGGGGACATGTCACTGTATGAGAAATTTTCTTTGTTTTTGCTGCGAAGTCTGTTATATTCCCGCATGATCAGATCGGCGCAGTAACAGTCGAAACGCTGCCCCGGGAATTTATAGCCGTTTTTTTGGATTTCGACATTCAAGATAGTCTGGTCGGCAAGGCGTACAACAATATCCATGATGACGAAAGAACCGCGGTCAGACATATGGGAGCCTTCATTTGGGATGATGGATATGATTTTCACGGTTTGCCCTACGATTGCTGACAGCAGTTTTTCCAGACGCTGAGGATGTATAAATGGGTCGAATATTTTTTTGAAAAAAGGATCATAGCAGAGATACATGCAAGTATTTCCACAGCAAAAATCGAGGAATTCATGTTGCAGTTTTTTGGGCAGCGATAAAAAAATATGATATGCTTCCGGTGATGTCTGCAATTTTTTGAGGATTTCCTGCCATGTAATTGCTATCTGTTTT
>CAZJSI010000191.1:0-5163 GCA_964548675.1 uncultured Eubacterium sp.
CGTGGCGAACCAGTTTTTCACGCTCTTTTGCCACCTCAAAATTAATGTCGTCCTTGTGTGCTTTCAATTCCCCGATCTGTTCGTCCGTAATGTCCAGCCCAAGCTCTTTTTCTGTCTCTGCAAGAGCGATCCAAAGACGTCTCCATGTCCGGAATTTCATATCCGGCGAAAAAATATACTGCATCTCTTTGCTCGCATAACGCTCGGAAAGCGGGCTTGTATATCTATCTGTACTCATTTTTCTTCTCCTCTCATATTTATACCAACGACGAGCGCTTCAAAAATGCTCCGCATTTTTTCAGTGTCCGTTACACTCTCATGTCTGCCCTTTCACAGACCTCTGGCTGCCAGCAGCCTCCGTCTGTGACCGGACATCCATCCTCGTCGTTTATCGCTCATATTCTCCGCGAATGTCCTCCGTGGGCGGATCTAACGGATAGGTTCCGGTGAAGCATCCCTTGCAGATCGGCAGACCCTCCGCCATCTCGCTCAAGCGCTCGATCTTCAAATATCCGAGGGAATCCGCGCCGATCAGTTCCCGGATCTCATCGACGGTGTGATGGTAGGCAATCAACTGTTCTCTCGCCGGAATATCCGTTCCAAAATAGCACGGCCACAAAAATGGCGGTGCGCTGATGCGGACATGCACTTCCGCCGCTCCTGCTTCTTTCAGCATATTAACGATCAGCCCGGATGTAGTTCCCCGGACAATGGAATCGTCGATCATAATGATCCGTTTTCCTTTTACGGCTTCCTTTACCACATTCAGCTTCACCCGGACGCTCTGCTCACGGCTGCTCTGTTTTGGCTTGATAAAGGTGCGTCCCACATAGCTGTTTTTCACAAATGCCGTACCATAGGGAATTCCCGACTGTATTGCATATCCGAGAGCGGCGGCATTACCGGATTCCGGAACACCGACAACCAGATCCGCCTCCACAGGGGAATCGATCGCCAGGAATTTTCCGGCTTTGATGCGGGACCCAAACACGCTGACGCCGTCAAAGTGGCTGTCCGGCCTTGCAAAGTAGATATATTCAAAAATACATCTTCCATGTTTTGATTCCGGAAGCGCATTGCTCATATCCGATGTGATCTCGCCCGCACCGTTTATCGTCACAACTTCTCCCGGTTTCACATCCCTGACAAATTCAGCGCCTATTGTTTCCAGCGCACAGGTCTCAGACGTAATGATATATGCATTGTCACGCTTTCCGATACAGAGCGGTTTGAAACCATACGGATCTCTCGCGCCGATCAGCTTTCTCGGGCTCATGACAACCAGAGAGTAGGCTCCTTTCATCTTTGCTGCGGCGCGCTTCACAGCTTCCTCCACCGTTCCGACTTTCAGACGTTCCCTTGCAATATGATATGCGATCACTTCCGAATCGATCGTTGTCTGGAAAATAGCTCCCGTATACTCCAGATCATGACGAAGTTCATTGACATTGATCAGATTTCCGTTGTGTGCCAGTCCCAAAGTTCCCTTTACATAGTTCAGGACCAAAGGCTGTGCATTCTCCCTTGTGGACGCCCCCGCCGTAGAATAACGCACATGTCCGACGCCGATATCTCCTTTCATGGCCTCCAGCTGTTCCGCCGTAAAGACCTCATTTACCAGTCCCATATCTTTGTGGGTAGTCACTTTTCCTTTTGGTCCTTGTGTCTCACTGACTGCAATACCGCAGCTCTCCTGACCACGGTGCTGCAGAGCAAACAGACCGTAATAGATCGTTGACGCCACATCGTTCCCATCCAGATCGTAAATACCAAATACCCCGCATTCCTCATGCAGCTTTTCACTTACTGCAGTATTTTCCACCCTATCTTCCTGCATTCTGTGTTCCTCCAAACAACTCAGGGGAAATACGCTCCGCACGCTCTCCCGTTTCACTTTCACAGAAAAAAGTATACTCCATACAATTTCATGTTTTCATTTTTCTAAAAGCAGCTCCACTATTTCCCGCTTTTATTTTTCTAAACAGTTCCCCGATTTCCTGCTAAAATTTCTCTCCTGTCAGCAGCTCATACGCCTCTTTATATTTATCCACCGTTTTCTCAATAACGTCATCTGGAAGCAGGTAATCACTTTCCGGATTTGCTTTTAACCAGTCTCTTACAAACTGTTTATCATAAGAAGGCTGTCCCTGTCCCGGTTTATATCCTTCCAAAGGCCAGAATCTGGAGCTGTCCGGCGTGAGCATTTCATCGCCAAGTACAACATTTCCTTCCTCATCCAGGCCAAACTCAAATTTGGTATCCGCAATGATGATACCTTTGCTCAGCGCATATTCCGCACATTTTTTATATAAAGCAATCGTGTAATCTTTTAATTTATGAGCATAATCGCTTCCTTTGCCCGGATAAAGCTTCTCCAGAATCTCGACTGTTTTCTCAAAGCTTACGTTCTCATCATGGTCGCCAATCTCTGCCTTGGTGGATGGAGTATAGATCGGCTCCGGCAGTTTTTCAGATTCCTGTAATCCCTCCGGAAGCTGAATACCACAGACAGTTCCGTTTTCCTGATAGCTTGCCCAGCCGCTTCCCGTAATATATCCGCGCACGATACACTCAACCGGAAGCATTTCCAGCTTTTTGCATTTCATGCTGTTTCCATCATAATTCTCGTTCCGGAAAAATTCAGGCATATCTTTCACGTCTGTAGAAATCATATGGTTTGGAAGAATGTCCTTCGTGTAGTTGAACCAGAACTTTGACATCTGAGTCAGGATCGCGCCCTTATCAGTGACTTTGTTTTTCAAAATTACATCAAATGCAGATATTCTGTCTGTCGCAGTGATGATCAGGCTGTCCCCGATATCATAAACTTCACGTACTTTTCCTTCTTTTACCGGTTTAAATTCTTGAATGCTCATGATTGATTCCCTTCTTTTTCTGTTAGATTGATGCCATACAGCATCGCCAGATTTATACAGTTTCAGTATAATACATATAAAAATCATTCGTCAATCGACAAAGCCCCGGGAATGAAAGATCGGGATGTAGAAATTCTCCAATTATTTATAATTATTTTTGTTAATATTTTCATATTTATTAATTATTCTTATAAAACAGTTTTTGTCTGCTTCTTAACAAGCCAATTTAGGGCTGCCTCTCATAAAATCGAGGCAGCCCTTTGTCTGGCAATACTATTTATTTTTTCATCAACAGAGAATGTCCCGTCATTTCTTTCGGCTGTTCCATTCCCATCATCTCGATCAAAGTCGGTGCGATATCAGCCAGGCAGCCGCCCTCTTTTAAGGTGTAAGCCGGATCATAGTTGATCAGAATAAACGGCACCGGATTAATCGTGTGGGCGGTAAAGCTCTCACCTGTTTCGTAATCGATCAGCTGCTCTGCATTTCCGTGATCCGCGCACAGGAACATCTGTCCGTCAACTTCTTTCAGGGCTTCCACTGCACGTCCAACACAGGTATCCACCGCTTCCACAGCCGCAATTGCAGCCGCCTCTACGCCCGTATGGCCTACCATATCCGGGTTTGCAAAGTTGATGATAATTACATCATATTTGCCGGACTTAATTGCATTTACAAGATTATCGCACACTTCATATGCGCTCATCTCCGGCTTCAGGTCGTAAGTAGCAACCTTCGGGGAGTTGACCAGAATGCGGTCCTCGCCCTCATTCGGCTCTTCCACGCCGCCGTTGAAGAAGAATGTAACATGTGCATATTTCTCCGTCTCGGCGATACGCGCCTGTTTCATGCCGTGAGCCGCAAGAAACTGTCCGAAAGTATTGGTAAGTTCTTCTTTTTTGAACGCGATCAGTTTATTCGGAATGGTAACGTCATATTCCGTAAAACAGATATAAGTTACATCTTTTCTTGCACCGCGGTCAAATCCGTCAAATTCATCCGTGCAAAATGTTCTTGTGATCTCTCTTGCACGATCCGGACGGAAGTTAAAGAAGATCACAGTGTCTTTATTCTGGATTGTCGCCACCGGCTTGCCGTCTTTTGTAATGACAGTCGGCACGATGAACTCGTCTGTAACGTCTTCCGCATAGGAAGCTTCCATAGATGCGACGGCATCTGTAACCTGTTTGCCTTCGCCCAGTGTCAGCGCTTTATAAGCTGCTTCCACACGGTCCCAACGGTTATCACGGTCCATAACATAGTAACGTCCTATGATCGTTGCGATCTCGCCTACACCGATTTCGGCCATTTTTTCCTGTAATTCAGCAATAAAACCTTTGCCGGAAGTCGGTGATGTGTCACGTCCATCCATAAAGCAGTGAACATACACTTTCTCAACGCCCTGTCTCTTTGCCAGCTCCAACAGCCCGTACAGATGTGTGTTGTGGCTGTGTACGCCACCGTCGGAAAGCAGGCCATACAGATGAAGCGCGGAATTATTTGCCTTTACATTGGCAATCCCTTCAAGCAATGCCTCATTTTCGAAGAAATCACCATCTTCAATCTCTTTCGTGATTTTTGTCAATTCCTGATATACGATGCGTCCGGCGCCCATATTCAGATGTCCAACCTCAGAGTTGCCCATCTGTCCGTCCGGAAGTCCTACTGCCAATCCGCTGGCATTTCCGTGTACAAAAGGACAATTTTTCATCAGCGCATCGATGTTGGGCGTCTTTGCCTCATATACCGCATTTGCCTCGGTTTTTTCATTTAAACCGAAACCATCCAAAATCATCAGTACAGTCGGTTTTTTACTCATATTCATCCAACCCTTCTCAAAAATTTGCGGTAACCATTCAGAGCCAAGTTCAAAATTGCCTTGGCTCTGAATCGTTACAATTTACCGTTCCCGCCCGTGGCAGGCGGAAGGCCGGTAAAAATGCTGTTTTTTATTTATAGTTTACAATCTTACCGAAATCAGCTTTCAGGGAAGCTCCGCCTACCAGACCGCCGTCGATATCCGGTTTTGCAAACAATTCTGCTGCATTTCCGGCATTTACGGAACCGCCATACTGGATACGGATTGCTTCTGCAGTAGCTTCATCATATACTTCAGCGATGCATGCACGGATTGCGCCGCATACTTCTTCGGCCTGATCGGATGTAGCTGTCTCACCTGTTCCGATTGCCCAGATCGGCTCATAAGCGATCACTGCTGCCTTTGCCTGGTCTGCTGTTACATTCTGGAACGCAATCTTGATCTGCATACGGATCCAGTCAATGTAGA
>CAZJSI010000191.1:5173-5385 GCA_964548675.1 uncultured Eubacterium sp.
CTTTCTCTGTGTAAGAGACTCGCCGCAGCAGATGATCGGTGTGATACCATGTTCGAAAGCTTTTAATACTTTCTTGTTTACAGTTTCATCTGTCTCTGCAAAATATTCTCTTCTCTCGGAATGACCGATCACAACGTATTTTACGCCGGCGTCAACGAGCATTGCCGGAGCGATTTCCCCTGTGTAAGCTCCGCTTTCCTCAAAATACATGT
>CAZJSI010000192.1:0-5327 GCA_964548675.1 uncultured Eubacterium sp.
TTTCTTTGAATTGTGCTAATGTCTGCCGTTTGGCAGAGAAAAACATATCCATACGTCTTAATCTCCTTTTTTCAGATTTCTTCCACTTGATAATAACATCGACCACAGCACACCGCTATATCTCACACATACCGAACGAACGGCGCGGGGCGTTCAGTTACAAAATTTGAAAAGCTTTATTCTCTAATGCTGTATCAGCAAGGTGTCACAGGAGCCCTTTACCTCTGACTGAGTAAGAACTCCTCAATTTCACACGCATGCTGTTTTGTCTTTCTATCATAATTCACCCCAACCAAAAGAACCTGTCCGGAAAACCCATTCAATACCTGCGGATAATTCTTTTTCCTGATCTGCTCAATCGCTCCATGCGCCGATTTATCCCATTTCAATTCCACGATCAGGGCAGGCTTCCTGCCCGCATATCTTTTGTGGGGTAGAAAAACCATATCCGCAAAACCTTTTCCGGCAGGCAGCTCACGAACAAGCCTATAATAATTTCTTGCCGAATATAATGCCAGCGAAATCGTGTAGCTCAATGCGTTTTCATCATTGTACTGGAGATGGGATGTCTCATAATGTGCCCGCTCCATATATGCTGCAACTTTCCTTTCATCCTTTTGCAAAACAGCTTCCAACATCAATTCCGAATTTTTCAGACTCTCCGTCACCACTCCCCAGTCTGACACCCGAATTGCATTTTTATACTCGTTCAACACCTCATTATTCGGGATAAAAACTTTCTGCGTTTCCCTCTCATATCCAAGATATCCCAAATGGATCAGCAATGTTAAAACATCATCCTTCGTGTGAAACGTTGTCATATCATTGCCGAAATTTCCGGTATTGACTGCAATCTTTTCTCCCATCATCATGGAAACAATATCATCCTTAAGTCCCAGAAAATTCATATCAATATACACACGCAGAGCCTCAAAGGTTTCTGTCTGATTCCAGTAATTTCCAAAACTTCTCCTCATCAGGCTTTCCACTACTGATTTTGGACTGTACACCTCTCCCACCCCCGGGAAGCGATATCCGTCATACCAGAATTTCAGTTCCTCCAGATCCATCTGGTAACGACCACACAGCTCTGTCACTTCATTTTCTGTAAAACCCACAAATTCGGACAGATAATCTGCATCTGTCATCGAAAACTGACTGAACATATTCAAGGCACTGTGCGTTCCATACTTCTTGATCGGCAAAATCCCCGTCATATAAGCCAGATACACATATGTCTTATCTTTCAACAGATTGCGCAGAAAATCCAGATATTTCCTCTGGGCCTCAAAATCGCGGGCATATTCACGAAATAGACAGTCCCATTCATCAATGATCCAAATAAAGGCTTTTCCGCTGTAATCGTAAACATTTCGCAGAGACAATAATAAATCCGTTTCATCCAGATAATTGACATCCGGATACACATTTTTCATATCGTACATGATCACCTTACGGATTCTCTCAATCATCTTATCCACGTCACGGGTACTGCTGATAAACTCTTGCATATTCAAAAAGATCACATTATACCGATTCAAATGCTTTTCAAACGTTTCATCTGAAGCTATTTTCAGTCCGGCAAACACTTCCCCCGCATCACAGCCGCGGCTGTAATAAGTCGCCAGCATATTTGCAGCCATTGACTTACCGAACCGCCGCGGTCTGCTCACACAAATGTACTTTTGAGAGGTACGTATAACCTTATTCGTGTAACGAATCAATTCCGTTTTATCTACGTAAATTTCAGAATTCACTGCCTCCCAAAATCCGTCACTGTTAGGATTTACATAGCTTCCCATAAATTTTGCCCCGCTTTCCCTTACATTATCTTTCATCCAAATTCCTCCTTTTCTTTCCGGAGGTACTTCCAAAACACTCTGTCATATTTCAAAAATCCCTCCGCTGTTCGATTGATATTCAAGCATTGAGATTTCAGTAACGATATCTGTTTTAGAAATGATATCTGACGCGGCCTTACCCGCTGAGAATGTAAGAAATATAATGCTTTGCAGAAATTGTAACATATCAGGCACACAAATACCAGTCATTTTAAAATGTCATGATCTGAACAAAACAGTGTGCTGCAGTATCGATCCTGCGATCCGTAATACTACAGCACACTGTTACCTGCTCTTCTCTATAAATCCTGAAACAGCATATCGTGATTGATGGTCTGATAAAACCAGTCCCGGAACTGCCCGTGGTCACTGCTGTTCGCCAGCGCCCACATCGTTTTCGTCACCGTTGCCTCCAGCGTCATATCATAGGCTTCGATCAGATTGAACTGATCTTTCATGACCTTTCCAACCTGATAGACCGCCATATCACTTCCCTCATGAGTGACCTGTGTCGCCATCACGATGACTTTTCCGGCCTCGACGCCCTGCTTCACCGCCTCAAAAAAGCTGTTGTCTCCATAATTCGGAAAACCGCCCACACCAAAGGATTCAATAATAACGCCGTCATATTTTTCCAAAATACTGTGCAGAAACCCTCCGTCAATACCCGGGATCAGTTTCAGTAGAAAAATATTCGGGTTTAATTCATGATAAAATGCCAGCGGATAGGGAATCCGATCCTTATCATCGATAAAAAATACGATCTTTCCATCCTGAATAATAGCAACCTCCGGATAGTTGATGCTGGAAAAAGCATTATAGCTTTTCGAATATTCTTTCTTGGCCCGTGTTCCCGCAATTACTTTTCCGCCAAACACAATGCTGACGCCGTGGGCCCGGGAATCCGACGCAAACATCAGGCTGTCCCTCAGATTTGTGCGGGCATCCGTAACAGGCAGATTGATCGGCTTCTGGGAGCCGGTGATAACGACCGGCCTGCGGTTATACTGAATCAAATAGGATAGTGCCGCAGCCGTATAAGCCATCGTATCCGTTCCGTGGCAGATCACGAAACCATCGTAATAATCATATTTCTTTTCCACCAGGGCGGCGATCTTGAGCCACTCTCCCGGCCCCATATTGGTACTGTCCACAGCAAAGGGCTGTATCGTGTCCACCTCGCAATATGCGCTGACATCCGGCACATAGGCTAACAGCTCCTCGGGGGAAAGCTGCGGGGTCAGACCGTTTTCTGTCTGCTTGCTCGCGATCGTTCCTCCGGTCGCGATAAGAAGAATCTTTTTCAATTTCTTTAACGTACTCTGTTTCATCATTTTATATCTGCTCTATTCTTTTTCGGTATTCTGCCGGTGAAATGCCGTAAATCTTTTTAAACTGGCGGCTGAAGTGCTCCACGCTGGGATATCCTGCTTTCTCTGCAATCTGTTCCACCGTAGTACTCTCGCTTTTCAGCATATTCCGTGCGCGCTGCATTTTTATCTCAGTCAAAATGCAGCTGAAGGTCTTTCCGGACTTTTCCTTGATATATTTGGACAGATACGGCACGGAAAGATAAAATCTCTCTGCCAGGCCTTCCAACGTCACCGTCTTATACTCCGTCTGAATATAATTCATAATTTCCTGAAACCGTTCATCTACCACAACATTTGTCCCTGTCTCATTCAGATAATGGTTCACCGCCACACTGAGCGCATGGATAGATGCTTTCACGATGTCTGCATTAAAGCCCACACCCCAGAACATTTTTCCTTTTCCCTGAATTCCGATATAGGCTGCCGCCTGGGAGGAGGTTCCCTGGGAAAGAGCATGCTCCTCATATACTAATAATTTATAATCCGCATTAAAATACTGTTTTACCGCGTTGCTCACCGCATCCAGACGTCCGTTTCCGGAAGCGATGACTGTATCTTTTCTTCCCTCAAACTGGATCGTAACTTCGGCCGTTATTCCCTGCACCTGTTTGAAATGGCATTCTGAGATCGCAAACAGATCCTGATACAGGAAATAGCGGGAACGGAAGATCTCATAGATCCACTGGGGCGAAAGCTCCTTGTGTTCCTGATCAGAAACTCTTTTTACTGCATAACCGACTTCCTCTCTCATTTTTTCCGGAAGCACAAGCCCGTAATGATTTTTCAGCACGTAGCTTACGCCGCCCTTGCCGGACTGGCTGTTGATTCGGATTACATCGGAATCATAAGTGCGTCCCACATCTTTCGGATCGATCGGCAGATAAGGAACATCCCATTTCTTCTCCTCATCTCCCTCCCGGCAGGCAAGCCCTTTTGCGATGGCATCCTGATGGGAACCGGAAAAAGCGGTAAATACCAACTGTCCGGCATACGGCTGTCTCGGGGAGATCGCCATATTCGTCAATCTCTCATATGTGGAAGCGATCTGCTCCATATTGGAAAAATCCAGCTTCGGATCATATCCGTGGGAAAACATATTCATCGCCAGGGTGACGATATCCACATTTCCGGTACGCTCCCCGTTGCCGAATAAGGTTCCCTCCACACGGTCTGCACCTGCCAGCACGCCCAGCTCTGTCGTAGCCACACCGCATCCTCTGTCATTATGCGGATGGATGGATAAAGTCACGGCATCCCGGTAAACCAGATTTTTGTGCATATACTCTACCTGACACGCAAACACATGGGGCATTGCATTTTCCACCGTTGCCGGAAGATTGATGACCGCTTTGTGTTCCGGCGTGGGTTTCCATACTTCCAAAACCGCATTGCACACTTCCAGCGCATAGTCCATCTCCGTTCCGGTAAAGCTCTCCGGACTGTACTGGAAAGAGATATCTCCCTCCTCATCGGCGGCAAGGCGTTTTAACAATTCCGCCCCCTCCACCGCTATCCTTTTGATCTCTTCTTTATCCTTTTTAAAAACCTGCTCCCGCTGCGCCACGGAAGTGGAATTGTAAAGATGCACGATGACATGCTTTGCACCCTTGATCGCCTCAAATGTCTTTTTGATGATATGCTCCCTCGCCTGTGTCAGCACCTGTACCGTCACATCATCCGGTATCATATCACGCTCAATGATCGTTCTCAAAAACTGGTATTCCGTATCCGATGCGGCCGGGAAACCGACTTCGATCACTTTGAACCCGATATCAAGGAGCATCTGATAAAATTCCAGCTTTTCCTCCAGATTCATCGGCTCGATCAGCGCCTGGTTTCCATCTCTTAAGTCAACACTCGCCCAAATCGGTGCTTTCTCAATTTCTGTTTTCTTCACCCAGTCATACGTCGTCTGCGGCGGCATAAAATATGGTATTTGGTATTTTTGATAATTCATAATAACATCCCTCACTTTGCTTGCATCAATATATCACTTTCAAGCAGAAATTAGAATGATTAAATTTAATCATTCTAATTGATGTTTTTTATTCATTTTAAGAATGCTCCAGCATTCTTGCTGCGAGGCATGCATCGGCTCCGCCGATATCATTCC
>CAZJSI010000193.1:0-5281 GCA_964548675.1 uncultured Eubacterium sp.
GGACCCTGGCACCCCAGATTCATAACATTGAAGTTCGGATATGGGAAGCCTTCCGGTACTTCCGGATATGGGAACTCTGCAACCAGCGTCGGGTTTGCCGGATCGCGCACATCTACCATATGAATATTGTTCAACGCCTGCGCTTCCTTGATGGATCCCGGCGGGAAGAACTGGAATCTTTCACCCTCATTTGTCACAACCACGAGATCGCGTCCCGGCAGCGGAAGTGCCGTATGGGTACGTGCGCCTGCCAAATGGCTGGAAAATGCCGGCATAAACTTCAACTGCCCCATCAATTTCGGACGTTTCACATCTGTAGTATCCAAAACATAAAGCCCGTCACCGCAGTATCCGCAGAACATAATACCGTCGTCTCTTCTGAATGGCGGTCCATGCATCCAGCCCTTGTCCATAAATGCCGGAACATGCCCCGCATGGTGATCCACCGTTCTTCCCGGATAACCGTCTACAAACTGATGAGGAGCCCACCAGTTGCCAACTTCTTTCGGGTTTGCCGGATCGGAAATATCCACGATACGCATGATCATACCTTCAAAACGCTCTGCTTCGCAGGAAAGATATACATATGGGCCGCCGTTGTACATAAAGCGGTGAACGCCGATGGAATGTGGTACGCCGCAGTCCCAATATCCTAAAAATTTCGGATTCTCAGGATCTTCTTTTAACGAATAGATACGAATACCCACTTCACACTTCATATTCATCAATTCGCTCTGCTCAACCAGCGCACCCGGGCCGGAACCTGCGCTCATCGCACAGATCAGCAGGTCATCCGCAACCTGCAGCTTCGGCGTCGTGGTTGTCGGATATTCCACCGGGTCAACTAGCTGGAAGTGTTTTACAAATCTGGTGTGTTCCGGATCTGTAACTTCCGAGATCATAACACCCTGCTGAGTTCCTCCAAAACAGGAACCGTAAAGATAGTATCTGCCTTCTGCAGTCTTATAAAGCTGCATCTGGAACATACCGCAGTTGCCATCCATCGCATTGAAGTCCAACACTTCAAGATTCTTGATGTAACCGTTGTTTCCGGCCCCCTTGGCATAAAATTTGTCTGCCATTGCTCTACCTCCTATAATTTTGATACTATTATTGTAAGGCAATTTTTTCTATACGTCAAATAGATAAAAATGGGCTTTGTTATAACCAATCAGTTATATATTGTCATTTTCTGCAGATTGGGTACCGTCTCCTGTCTGACGTATAGCCGCCTGCAGTATCTCCACAAATCTGGAAATAACCACATCATTCTGTTCATTTTTCCATACCAGACTGAGCGGATGAGTAGATTTCAATGAAAGATAACAAAATCCCGGATTATCAAGCGCTCTGCTCCAGATATCGGTCACTGCAACTCCCAGCCCGCACTGCACGCCCATGATCATAGCGTCTGTGCTGTGCACAGGCTGCACCTTTGGCGTAAAACCATAGGGTTTGCAGACACTGCGGATCAGATCGGCAACATAATCATAATCCTCCCCGGAAACAGTGAGAAACTCCTCATCCCGAAAATCGGAAGGCGCCAGTTCCCCTTCCTTCTCCTGTGTCATACTGCTGTTGTAGATCAACACCCGGGGCAGCTCCGCCACCCTGTCATGCAAAATCCCCTGGATATTGAGTATTTTGGGCTCTATCGTAAGGATCACGTCTTCCTTACCCGCCTGAAGCGCCTCCTGGGAACTCCTCGGCTCATAACTGTTTATCTCCACTTTCACATCCGGAAATTCTGCCGAAAATTCCTCGAGTACCGGCAGCATGAACGATGAAATATTCCAGTTATTCAGCACGCCAAGATGCAGCACCCTGTTTTTATTTTCCAGGGAGAGCTTTGCCCGAAGCTTCAGGTCAAACAATTCCGTTCGATAACGCTCAAAAAAATCATAAAACAACTCCCCGTTCGCTGTCAGAATAATTCCGCGGTTTAACCGTTCAAACAGAGGACAGCCCAGTTCCTGTTCCAGCGAAATGATCTGGCGGCTGATCGCCGGCTGTGAGACAAATAACTCCTGTGCCGCTTTTGAAAAACTCATATTTCTCGCCGCTGCAAGAAAATATTCTATCTGCAATTCGTTCATTCTATGCACCACCTACCCTTCATCTGTTCTGTCCAAATCCGAAGAAGAGGATTACTTGACTTTTTTCCAGTTAGAAGAACGGGTATCCACAATATCCTTCACGACCAGAACGCCGTCCTCTATCACAAAGCGAATATCATATCCGGCAAAATTCATTCCATAAACGTAGTCCGGCTTTTTATTATATGCTGCCCTGGGATCCTGGGAAAGAACCTCAAAGACTGCCTGCTGCAAATTCCGGGGAAGCTTTTTCCTCAGCTCCTCCGGAAAAACCACTGTGACTCCATCTTTCCGGTGGGCCTCGCCAAAGCTCCCTGCCGCATCCGGATGGGAATCCGTATAGGGGAGATATGGCTTGATGTCATAAATCGGCGTGCCGTCCATCAGATCTGCTCCGGACACGATCAAAACCGGTTCTCCATTTTCCTCATAGCGCACTTCTTCCAACCGCACACTGGATAACCCAATGGAATTCGGACGAAAGGGGGAGCGGGTAGCGAAAATCCCCTTCCTTTCTTTTCCGCCTAACCTGGGAGGCGCAACAGTCAGATGAACCGTTTCTTTTTTCGCTTTGGAAAATCCCCACAAAAGCCATAAATGAGAATACTCTTCAATTCCCCGAACTGCATCCGGATTGCGAAACGCCCCCTCAAAATGAATTTCTCCCCTCAGAGACGGAACCAGTCCGCTTTGTCTGGGAATCCCAAACTTTTCCGGAAACTCCGTATGAATTTTTGCCACTACAATTAAGTTTTCACCCATTTTATCCCTCGCCCAGGTAAGCTGACAACAATTTCCCGTAATACGCAAAATAGATTTATATAAATGTATCTCATAAATACACTCATATAAATCTATCAAATCTCTAAAAAGCTGCCGACGGGAATCGAACCCGTGACCTCCGCCTTACCAAGGCGACGCTCTACCGACTGAGCCACGGCAGCCTGTTCAGCAATCGCTGACCTGTAATAATATACTATACACTCGCCAAATTGTCAATCCTCTTTTTTAACTTTTTCACGCCAGTATATTCAACACAAACATAAAAGCACAGACTGCAAGGAACAATATCATTCCCACATTTCCAAACAACGCCTTTGCCGTTTCCCCTGCCGACATTCCATACTCTCCCGGACGCAGCTCCGTCTTCTTTACGGAAAGGATAAACAGCACCAGTCCTGCAACCACCAAAGCCAGTGTAAAAAGTTCAAAAATGACAAGCGCCATAAACCATCCTATATGGTTCAACATATAATATATTACATTCCCGGACAGCATATCTCCCAGCATAGAGTCCAGATCTATTTTTTTCAGAATCATAGTGCTCACAAAACCCCCCAGGAAATTGATTGCCATATGCAGAGAAATCGTATACTTTACCTTTCCGGTCCGGATGTAAACGTATGCCAGGATACATCCCAATCCAAATGCATAGAACAACTGGCTGAAGTTTCCATGGAACAGTCCAAACAAAAAACCGGATAACAAAATAGCCGTCTTATCCCCAAGCACGATCGCACGGTCGATCAGCGCTTTACGAAAAATAAGTTCCTCCAGGATCGGGGCCAGTATCACAGAAAAAAGGAATACCGTCCATCCGCTCTCATTAAACATCAGATCCTGCAATGCCATAGACGGATCCAATCCCGTAAAATAACCGATCAGGGCATTCACGGCCTGACCGACCAGATTTCCCGTAAACATGACAAACATGCAAATGCACAGACAGGAAAACCATCTGCCTGCTTTCATTTCAGATTCATATAAATGCATGGCAGGCAGGCGCTTCAACACCTTTACACAGATCGGCATCGCGACCAGGTACATCGGGCCAAGCGAGACAAGCCAGTATATGATCGAAATATTCAATATCCGCGGAGCTGCCCTGTTTATCACTACGCCGAGCAGTGTCTGCAGTCCCAACGTCACTACAGCCAGTAAAAAATATGCGATTCCTATATTTGAAAAAAACTTTCTCTGATTCATAAAATCCTCCTCTGCGAGACTGACGCCTGATAAGATGACAACAATGTAAAAAATATGTCTGCACCGCTTCTCTTATCATCCTTTTTTCAGTATAATAGAAATATATGAAAAAATCATTAACAAAAACAAAAAATTGGGGGATTATTTATGAATATCATTGATATGCACTGCGATACCCTGATGGCGTTGCTGGAGCACAAACGGGACGGACGTTCCTTCGATCTCAGAAATCAGGATACACAAATTGACTTGGAAAAAATGAAAAAAAGCGGCTATATGCTGCAGAATTTTGCTGTTTTTGTGGATATGTCTGCCGCTGACAACCCGTTGGAAGAGGCGCTCCACATGATCGCGCTCTATTATGAACAGATGGAAAAAAATGCGGATATCATTTCTCCCGTCCGCAGTTTTTCTGAAATTGCCGATAATTTTTCTTCGGGGAAAATGTCGGCCCTGCTTACTCTGGAAGAGGGCGGTATCTGCAGGGGAGAACCGGATTTTCTGGCTATTCTGCACCGTCTCGGAGTCCGGATGATGACGCTGACCTGGAATTACGAGAATGAACTGGGGTTTCCAAATATGAACAGATCGAGAAAAACCGCAGCGGATCATTCCCATACATACAGCATTACTTACGACAAGGGATTGAAGGAACGCGGCGTCTTCTTTCTGGAGGAAATGGAACGCCTTGGCATTATGATCGACGTATCCCATCTTTCCGACGCCGGGTTTTACGATGTTCTGAAATATACAAAAAAGCCTTTTGTTGCCAGCCACTCCAACGCCAGAAGCGTCTGCAGCGCGGTTCGCAATCTGACGGACAATATGATAAGGAAGCTTTCCGACCGCGGCGGTATCACCGGGATCAATTTCTGCAAAGATTTTCTGGGAACCCCTGCATTCGGAAAAGACTATCTGCATCAGGCAGTACAACAGATGAAGTATCTTGTAAAAGTCGGCGGGGAGGATTTTGTGGGGCTTGGCTCTGATTTTGACGGTATTGCCCCATACAATGATTTCAAAGATTGTACGGTTATGCCGAAATTGGCGGACTGCATGAAAAAAGAAGGTTTCTCCCAGTCACAGATAGAAAAAATTTTCTATAAAAATGTGTTAAGAGTCTATAAAGAACTGATGTCCTGATCATTCAAGACTCGCTCCGAGTCTTGGCGCGGGATTCGGGTCAGCTTCCGCTGACA
>CAZJSI010000194.1:0-5268 GCA_964548675.1 uncultured Eubacterium sp.
GGCGTGTACGGCGATGTATTCACGGTTCCGGAGCCATATATCGGAAAAGCCGGGGCGAAGATCATGAGCCTGCAGAATCCGGAGAAAAAGATGTCAAAATCCGACGAAAACCCGAATGCGAGCATTTATCTGATGGATGATACGGATACGATCATGCGCAAGTTCAAACGTGCGGTGACGGATTCCGAGGCGAATATCTGTTATCGGAATGAGCAGCCGGGCGTGAAGAACCTGATCGATATTTACTGTGCAAGCACCGGAAAAACTCCGGATGAGGCGGTAAATGAGTTCGCCGGAAAAGGCTACGGCGAGTTGAAAACGGCAGTGGGCGAATCTGTTGTGGCAGTGCTCAAACCGCTGCAGGAGCGCTATGCAGAGCTGTCAAAGGATAAGGCATATATCGATTCGATCATTAAGGAAAATGCGGAGAAAGCGAACTATTACGCCACAAAGACACTTCGTAAGGTTCAGAAAAAGGTAGGATTTCCGGAACGGGTGCGTTAGTTATGAATACGATAGCAATTATTGATGACGATGTCTATATCGGCGATATGCTTGAGAAAGTTTTGAGAAAAGAAGGATACGGGGTACTCCGGGCTTATTCGGGCACGGAGGCCCTTTTCCTTTTGGAGAAAGATCACCCGGATCTGATCCTGCTGGACCTGATGCTGCCGGGGCTGTCCGGTGAAGAGGTACTGGAAAAGGTTCCGGATATACCTGTTATCGTGATCAGCGCAAAGGTAGATGTGCAGGACAAAGTGAATGTCCTGCTGGAGGGAGCGTCGGATTATCTGACAAAACCCTTTGAGATACCGGAGCTTCTTGCAAGGATCACCGTTCAGTTGAGGCAGAAAAGCATGAAGGGCGGACAGAATGTCTATACATTTGGCGATCTGAAGGTGGATACCCGGCAGCATGAGGTCCGGGTAAAGGACAGTGCCGTGCGCCTGACAAAGACGGAGTATGCCATTTTGAAGCTTTTGATCCGGAATCCGAATCAGGTGATCACGAAATCAGCGATCCTGGACCGTATCAGCGAGGATACGCCGGATTGTATGGAAAGCTCGTTGAAAATGCATGTCAGCAATCTGCGCAGAAAACTGCGCGGGGTAAACGGACATGATTATATCGAAGCGGTCTGGGGCATCGGTTTTAAACTTGTCTGAAAATTCTTTACCAAATCTTTACGGTTTCCTTTACCGGTTTCTTTACTCTGAGCGGTTATGATAACGGTATCAAACGTAAGGAGGATTTTTGATGGAATATGTATTAGTAACAAATGCTTTGTCCAAACAGTATAAGCATTTTAAGGCGCTTGACAACCTCTCCATGCATGTGCCCAGAGGTTCTATTTATGGATTTGTGGGAAAAAACGGAGCCGGAAAGACGACGCTGATCCGCCTGATCTGCGGTCTGCAGGAGCCGACGTCCGGAGACTACGCCTTATATGGGAAAAAGAATACGGATGTGGATATTTTTTCGTCACGCAGGAGAATCGGGGCTGTGGTGGAGACGCCGTCCATCTATATGGATATGACTGCGGAAGAAAATCTGAAACAGCAGTATATGATCCTGGGGCGTCCGTCTTTTGACGGAATGAAGGAATTGCTGGAACTGGTGGGACTCTCTGATACGGGGAAAAAGAAGGCAAAGAATTTTTCGCTGGGAATGCGCCAGCGTCTCGGGATCGCGGTTGCCCTGGCGGGAGATCCGGATTTTCTGGTGTTGGATGAGCCGGTCAACGGGCTCGACCCGCAGGGAATCATCGAAATGCGGGAACTGATCCTGAAACTGAACCGGGAGCGTCAGATCACCGTGCTCATCTCCAGCCATATCCTGGACGAGCTTTCCAGACTGGCGACACATTACGGGTTTATTGACCGCGGCCGTATGGTCAGGGAAATCGATGCAAAGTCTCTGGAGGCGGCCTGCCGCAAATGCATCCATGTCGCGGTTTCCGATACGGAGATATTGTCCCGGGTGCTGGACGGATTTGGATTGGAATACACGATCCATTCCGATACGGAGGCGGATGTTTTTGGAAGCATCAGCGTCACCGATCTCACCCTGCGGCTGGCGGAGGAAAACTGTGAGGTAATGTCCATGCAGGAGAGGGATGAGAGCCTGGAGAGTTATTATATCCGTCTGGTAGGAGGTGACAGAAATGAGTAAATTGCTGCGCGCAGATTTTTCCCGTCTGTGGAAAGATAAGATTTTCGGGGTCTGTTTTATCATATTGCTTGGATACGCAATGTTTATAATGGGTTTGGGGTACCATGATATGAAAGTATATCAATTTGAGATGTCGCCGGATGGACTGGTTTTCAGTCCGGTCATGCTGCTGGGCATAGTTATTTCTGTTTTTGTCAGTCTGTTTGTGGGGATAGAATACAGCGATGGTACGATACGAAATAAGATCGTCGTCGGACAGAAAAGGGGAAATATTTACCTGGCTAATTTTATATCGTGTGTCGTTGCCGGAATATTTTTATATGCGGCAGTGCTTCTGATCTCCGGCGGGGTCGGATTATTGCTGATGGGGCCTTTTGAACTGAAAATATCGTCTATTATGCTGCTTTTTGTGGACGGCGTGATTTTGACCGTTGCATATACGGCGATCTTTAATCTCATTGCGATGCTGGTTTCCAACAAAGCATACGCGGCGGTCATATGTGTTCTTGCCGCATTCATTTTGTTATTTGCCGGCATTTATATTATCCAGTGCCTGAATCAACCGGAAATGAGCGAACAGGCTTCCCTTGTGGACGGGGAACTGGTATATGAAACGGTGAAAAATTCGGCGTATTTGACAGGGATGAAACGTCAGATCTATCAGTTTTTTGCAGATTTTCTGCCCGGCTCCCAGTCTGTTCAGATTTCACAGTGCGAGCCCATGCACCCTTATCTTATGCCGGTATATTCTGCCGTAATAACGGTGATCGTGGATATATTGGGAATCTGGGGATTTCGCAAAAAAGATATCAGGTGAGATTTGGTCTGACATGCGCTCCGAGAAGGATGCGCAAGGATTCGGATATGGTTAAGATGGTCTGAATCCCGGGGCGGTCTTAAATTGAAAAATATAGGAGTTTATGATGATACTTGTTCTTTGTATCTTGTGTGTGATACTTGGCGTGCTGGTGATCGTGCTGGCGATAAAATTGATTTCTGTTCACCGGGCGGCAGAGGAGCTGCGCCGGGAATTTGGGGAACGGATCTCACAGGATACGAATGTGGGGATCGACATTTCATCCCCGGATAAGAAAATGAAACAGTTGGCTGCCGATATGGATCGGCAGCTAAAACTGCTTCGGAAAGAACATATCCGTTATACCCAGGGGGATCGGGAGCTGAAAAACGCCGTCACAAATATTTCCCACGACCTGCGGACACCGCTGACCGCAATCTGCGGATATATGAATCTGCTCAGTCAGGAGGAAGTCTCCGATACAGTGCGTGAGTTTCTTTCTGTTATAGATAATCGGATTCAGACAATGAAAGAACTGACGGAAGAATTGTTCCGGTATTCTGTGATCTTGTCTGTGGATACCTGCGATGTGCGGGAGGATGTCTCGCTGAACCGGGCGCTGGAAGAATGTATGGCTGCCTATTATGGAGCTTTGGTGGAGAAAGGGATAAAACCGGTCATTCAGATGCCGGGGGAGCCTGTGATCAGGAAGCTGAACGGACAGGCGCTGTCCCGCATACTCTCAAATATAGTCAGCAATGTGTTGAAATACAGCGACGGGGATCTTTTTGTTGTTCTGGATGAGGAGGGTATCATCTCTTTTTCCAATCATGCATCCGGGATGGATGAACTGCAGGTGGGGCATCTGTTCGACCGTTTTTTTACCGTGGAAAGCGGGCAGAATGCGACGGGGCTCGGACTTTCCATTGCAAAGACGCTGACGGAGGACATGGATGGGAAAATAGATGCCGGGCTCAAAGACGGAATCCTGAAGATCTCGGTCAGGTTCCGGAGATGATTTTTTTCATATCTTCCGGCAAAGGGGCTTCAAATACCATCATCTCATTGGTGATCGGGTGCATAAATCTCAGACAGCAGCAGTGCAGAGCCTGGCGGTTCATGGTCGCATCACCGGGATTATACAGGAAATCTCCGATCAACGGGTGTCCGATATATTTCATATGTACGCGGATCTGGTGTGTCCGTCCGGTTTCCAACGTCAGTTTTACAAGGGAAAAGTGACCGTCTGTTTTTTCAAGTTCAAAGTGAGTGACGGCTTGTTCGCCATGTTCAAGATCAACACATCTCTCAATGGTGGATTCGGCAGCTCTCGCGATGGGAGCGCAGATCGTCCCCTTATCCGGCACAATTCCGGTGCAGATTGCGCGATATTCCTTGTGAATCTGCCGTTTTTTCATCCGGTTGGATAAAATACCCGCCGAGAGCATATTTTTGGCTAAAATCGTCAATCCTGTCGTGTCCCGATCCAGTCGGTTGATACAGCGAAATGTGTATGAAATGTTCTGCCTGGAAAAATGCCACATCACTGCATTTGCCAACGTATTTTCATAATTGTTCATGGAGGGATGGATAGGCATATCGGCCGGTTTGTTTACAACCAGAATGTCCTCATCTTCATAAACGATCTCCAACGGCAGATGAACCGGGATGATCTTTGAGGAACCTTCATTTTCTATTATTTTTATGGAAAGGGCGTCGCCGGTTCTCAAAATCTCGTTTACGTAGCTCCAAACGCCGTTTTTTAAAATACTTTCCGGCGTTTTTTTCAGGTGAATGATAACATTGCGGGAGTATCCCTGTTCCTGCAAAAAATGTAAAATTGTCTTTTCGTTGTCTTTTTCGGTGATCTGATAATTAATTTCTCTGTTCATAGCTTTCTCATTATACCACAACCACTAAATTCGACAATACCTCATTAAGTGGTTGGGTACTACAATCGCTAAGCTCGATAATACCTCGCTAAGCGGCTTGTATTGTACCACAACCACTAAATTCGACAATACCTCATTAAGTGTAATATTTGCCGCAAAAAAAAGTGGGAAAGGCACAGACAGCTTAACCACATCATAGAATGTAAGAAAGACCGCAAAGGGGTGCTTTTTTGAAATCATTTCAATCACCGCTGAACGCCCTGGAGGAAAAACAATATCTGGAACAACTGAATGTCGGCAGCGAGCAGGCAAGAGCAATCCTGATCGAACGGAATATGCGTCTGGTTGCGCACATTGCGAAAAAGTACCAAAATGCGGAAGAAGAAATGGAAGATCTGATATCTATCG
>CAZJSI010000195.1:0-5194 GCA_964548675.1 uncultured Eubacterium sp.
ATCCCATCTTTTTCTGTCTGTAATTTACGGCCGCCGCCTCACAGATAACAGCCAGATTCCGCCCCGGGCGGATCGGAATGGAATGGCAGACGATCTTATTTCCCAGTATCTCCGTATATTCTTCCTCTAAACCGAGTCTGTCATACTCTTTATCTTTTTTCCAGTCCTCCAGTTTGATGACCAGATCAATGCTCTGTTTCTCTTTCACACACTCCACGCCGAACAATGTCTTTACATCAATAATACCGATGCCGCGCAGTTCAATAAAATATCTCGTGATTCCAGGTGAAGTGCCGACCAGCGTGTTATTGTTTAATTTGCGTATTTCCACCACATCATCCGTCACAAGACGGTGCCCGCGGCGGATCAGCTCCAACGCCGCCTCGCTCTTTCCGATTCCGCTCTCACCCATAATGAGAACTCCTTCACCGTACACATCCACCAGAACTCCGTGAATGGAAATACATGGCGCCAGCCTGCCGTCCAGATAATAAATTGTCTCTGACATAAAACTGGAAGTGGCCTCGTTTGTTCCCAAAACCGGGATCTGGCGTTTCCCTGCAATTTTCAGGACCTCCTCGTTCGGTTCAAATCCCCTGCACATGATCACACACGGAACATCATAGCTGAGAAGCTGCTTATACCGCTCGGAGCGCAGTTCCTCTGGCAGATGCTCCAGATAGGAATGTTCTACCATTCCTATGATCTGCACACGTTCCTCAGCAAAATGTTCATAATACCCTGCCAGCTCCAAGGCCGGACGGTTGACATCCGACGTGGTGATCATTCGTTCATTCAGATCCACACACGGGGTAAAACATGTAAGGTTCATTTTTTCTACTAATTCCTGTACACTGACTCCCTGCATAATCATTCTCCATTTCTGTCTTTTTATCATTCATTTATTTTACCATATGCATATCCTATGCATATGGCATTCGCTTTGGGCGACCCATGCGCAGCTTCGCGCGCGGTAAAATGTCTAACGACATTTTACCATAATCTTACTTCTCATGGAAGAATTGGTAGACAGATTTTGCTGCCTTTTCGTTCATTGTGGGAACCTCCGCCAGTTCCGCCACCGAAGCTTCCCGTATTTCATCCATAGACTGAAATCTTCGCATCAACGCCTTCCTTCTCTCCGGCCCGATATTCGGAATATCATCCAATACGGAATGTACCTGGCCTTTGCTGCGCAACGAGCGATGATACTCGATCGCAAACCGGTGCGCCTCATCCTGAATCCGCGTTATAAGCCGAAACCCTTCCGAATGTTTATCAATCGGTATCTCCTGATTTTCAAAATACAGCCCTCTCGTTCTGTGATGGTCATCCTTTACCATCCCGCAGACCGGAATATTCAACCGAAGTTCGTCCAGTACCTGAAGGGCAATATTGACCTGCCCCTTGCCTCCGTCCATCAGGATCAGATCCGGGAAGCGGGTAAAACTTCCATATTCCTCCGCAATATTCTTCGCCCGGTTCTGCTCTTTCTCTTCCATTCCATGAGTAAAACGCCTTGTCAGCACCTCGTGCATAGAAGCATAGTCATCCGGACCAGTCACCGTCTTAAGCTTAAATTTGCGGTAATCACTGCGGCACGGTTTGCCCTTTTCATAAACGACCATGGAACCGACAGATTCAAAACCGTTTGTATTGGAAATATCATATGCCTCCATGCGCCGCACATAGCCAAGGCCGAGCAGGTTCGCAATCTCTTTTACCGCTCCAATGGTACGGCCCTCCTCGCGCTTTATCTTTTCCTTATCCTGAGTGAGAACCATATTGGCATTCTGTATGGCCAGTTCCACCAGTTTCTCACGGCTCCCCTTTTTCGGAACACGGATATATACTTTCTGTCCCCGCTTTGAGGACAGCCACTCCGCCACAACCCGGGCATCGTCAATGTCCATCTGAAGCATGATCTCCTTTGGTATAAAAGGCGTTCCCGCATAGTACTGCCGGATAAAAGTGGACATAATTTCCTTCGGCGTATCCTCGTTTCCTATCGATACGTGAAAATGTTCCCTTCCGATCAGTTTCCCCTCTCGGATAAAGAAAACCTGGACGACCGCATCTCTGTCATCCATGGCAAGTGCGATAATATCCCGATCCTCACCGTCAGAACTGGTAATCTTCTGTTTCTGTGCCACCTGACGCACGCTGCTCAGCAAATCGCGGTATTCCATCGCTTTTTCAAATTCCAGATCGGCTGATGCCCGGAGCATCTTTTCCTCCAGATCCTTCAGGATAGGAGTAAAATTTCCATTCAGGAAATCCATGGCACCCCGGATCCTTTTCCGATACTCTTCCGGAGAGATATACGCCTGGCAGGGAGCCATACACTGGTGAATGTGATAATTCAGACAGGGCCGCTCCTTTCCGGTATCTCTCGGCAGCACCCTGTTACATGTGCGGAGCTGATACAGCTTCCGGATCAGCTCTATCGTATCCTTCACTGCACCTGCACTGGTGTAGGGGCCATAGTAGCGGGATTTATCTTTCTTCATCTGACGTGAAAAGAGAACTCTGGGATATGTTTCTCCCAGAGTCACTTTTATATACGGATATGTCTTATCGTCCTTCAACATCGTGTTATATTTCGGGCGATGTTCTTTTATTAAATTGCACTCGAGCACCAGAGCTTCCAGTTCTGAGTCGGTAAGGATGTACTCAAACCGCTCAATATGGGTTACCATTTTCTCTATCTTCGGCCCTTTGTTACGGCTGGATTGGAAATATTGGCGCACCCTGTTTTTCAGGCTGATCGCTTTACCAATATAAATAATAGAGTCCTGGGCGTCGTGCATGATGTATACTCCCGGATGGTCCGGCAGTTTTTTCAACTCTTCCTGAATGTCAAACATATCATTCCTCAAAGGCCTCATCCGGGGCTATTGGTTCATTTTCCGGGAAGGTTCCATTTCCATACGCAGAAGCCGGCATATCAGAATCTGTCTCGGACACTTCCACTGCCTCGCTGTCAACAGGCTCCTTCTTACCCATCATTTCATTGAAGATATCCATGAATTCTTTTCCGGTGATCGTCTCATGTTCATACAGATAATCTGCAATACGCTCCAAAATATCCCGATGAGTATTTAACATATCTTTTGCCGTATCATAGGCTTTCTGGAGCATTTTCTTGACAACCTCATCTACCTTCGACATGGTCTCTTCGCCGCAGTTTGCTACGGCACGCCCGTCCAGATAACGATTTTCAATGGATTCCAGTCCCATAAGTCCGAATTCCTCGGACATACCGAGCTGAGTTACCATCGCACGGGCGATTCTTGTGGACATCTCAATATCGTTCGCAGCGCCTGTTGTGACAGAATCGCTGGTGATCTCCTCCGCGGCACGTCCGCCCATATAAGTTACGAGACGGGCTTCCAGTTCAGCCTTGGTCTCAAGGAATTTCTCTTCCTCCGGCATCTGCAGCGTGTAACCGAGGGATCCCATAGTCCTTGGTACGATCGTGATCTTCTGCACAGGCTCCGCGTCTTTCTGCAAAGCGGTTACAAGTGCATGGCCCACCTCATGGTAAGCAACCAGCTTCTTCTCCTTCGGACCCATGATCCGGTCTTTTTTCTCTTTTCCGGCGATGACCACTTCCACGGATTCAAACAGATCGGACTGGTTTACAAATTTTCTGCCGTGTTTTACCGCGTTGATGGCTGCCTCATTGATCATATTTGCAAGATCGGAACCGACACATCCGGCCGTCGCCAGGGCGATCGCCTCCAAATCTACAGAATCATCCATCAACACATTTTTGGAATGTACTTTCAAAGTATCGATACGTCCTTTTAAATCCGGTTTATCTACAATAATACGCCGGTCAAAACGTCCCGGACGGAGCAATGCCTTATCCAATACCTCCGGCCTGTTCGTTGCCGCCAGGATCAATAATCCCTTTGATGTGTCAAAACCGTCCATCTCCGCCAGAAGAGCATTCAGAGTCTGTTCTCGCTCATCGTTTCCGCCGCCGTAATGAGAATCACGGCTCTTGCCGATAGCATCGATCTCATCGATAAAAATAATACAGGGCGCCTGTTTGTACGCCTCCTTGAACAGGTCGCGGACACGGGAAGCTCCGACGCCGACAAACATCTCGACAAAATCAGATCCTGCCAGTGAGAAAAACGGCACGCCTGCCTCTCCTGCGACTGCTTTCGCCAAAAGAGTCTTACCTGTACCCGGAGGTCCCACGAGCAGGGCACCTTTCGGCAGTTTTGCTCCGATATCGGTATATTTCTTCGGATTGTGCAGGAAATCCACGACCTCCTGCAGGGATTCCTTTGCCTCGTCCTGTCCTGCAACATCCCGGAACGTAACTCCGGTGGATTTTTCCACATACACCTTGGCATTGCTCTTGCCGACGCCCATGACTCCACCGCCGCCGCCCATCTTGCGCATGGCGAATCCCAGCAGGATCCAGATCAGCACAAGCGGGATCAGGAAACTCAAAATATTATATATCCACACGGAAGAATTCTGATTCTTTCCTGTATACTCCACGCCATTCTCATCCAGGAATTCATAGAGGCGGTCATCTCCAAGATTCACCGTATAATAAGAAATCTGGTAAAGGCTCTTTTCGTCTTTCACCGGCGTGATCTGAATCTGGCTGGACGTGATAGTAACGCTCTCAACCTTTCCATTCTCCACCATGGTCTTGAAATCCGAGTAAGTAACTTCCTGATTTGCTATATTTCCCAATTTGTTTGTGACCGTGGTCACAAGCAGGAGCACAACCAATGCCGCAAGCACAAACCACAGCATATTCTGGCCGTTTTTATTTCCCCGGTTGTTATTGTTGTTTCCACTATTGTTCGGTCCTCGTTCATCCATAATATATCTCTCACTCCTGTATGACTGCTGAGCCACACATTCCTTTCTCTAAATTCCCCCCTCAGGCAAATCCCGATTTGATTCGCATTGTATTATTATATGGTTATTTTGCAGAGAAATCAATATTGTAATCGTGAACTTTTCTTGATTTTTATAAAGATTTTCTAAATCTGTCCAAATTGCAAAGCACTTCAGATAAAACTATGATTACCTGAAGTGCTCTATATTATATCTTCCTTTTTATTCCTACTTTTTATTATGATTTAAAGCAGCCTCCACAAATCCCTCCACAGTTTTGCAGTAACATATGTTCGGTTTTAGCTTGAAACATCCATATACA
>CAZJSI010000196.1:0-5165 GCA_964548675.1 uncultured Eubacterium sp.
CCTCTATATGTTTTATATAACCTTTCTAATTTGATATATGTATTGGTTCTCATAAGCAGATCCCTTTTCGCATTTTTTGTTACACATGTCAACCTTGTTTCCAAACAAACAGAATCTCCCATCATCCACCCGTACCCGCTCTACTCTATACCGGCAGACTATCCCTGACACACAGCGCTCCCCATCCCACCTGTGGATTCGGATACAATGTAAATCCCGGCAGCGGCCTCGCGCCGCGGATGAGATACGCTTTTATCTTTTCCCCATAGAGAAACGGGTCATTTCCGCGCACAATCCCCCATTCCATCAAAAGCGCCGCTGCGCCTGTGACAAAAGGCGTGGCCATGGAGGTGCCGCTTTTCACCGTGTAGCCTCCCCCGGGAGCGGCGGAAGTGATGTTCACGCCCGGAGCGGCAATATCCGGTTTGATCTGGTTGGTCTGGCGGGTAAATCCCCGGCCGGAAAAGGGGGCATAGCTGTCGAACGCCGCATTATATGCGCCCACAGAGATGACCTTGGAAGCGGTAGAGGGGATTGTGAGGGTGGTGTTTTCTGTGGGGTATAGGAAACCGGTTCCGATTCCAATCACGGACTGGCCGGGCAGCCACAGATCGAAAGCTCCGGCAACCACATTCCTGGGGATAAGAATGATCTCCCAGATTCCCGCATCGATATAGGAGCCTGTGGGAATAAAGTCAAGATAGATCTCCTGGCTGGTGCTGTAGGGACTCGGCTTACCATAATAGACGAGCAGTTCGGTGCTGCCCAGGGAAAAACGCTGTGTTCCCAAAATCTCCTGGAAAGGCCCTATGATCGTGCCATTCGGGTGGCGGATCTGAAAGTCAACCTGATCGGAATAGGATTTCCAGATCTGTAAGTTGAGACCTGTCTCATATTCCCCGACTGCGAGTTGGATCGTCTGGGGAGGATAGGTTCCGGTGGAGGACATGACAAAGCTGCCGGAAGAGTGGATGCGGGAGTTCCCCTCGTTTCCGGTTCCGGTGACGATCACAGATTTCCAGTAAGAGGAAATATCATTTAAGTAAGTTTCCAACAGGGAGGAGCCGTCGTGGGAGCCATAGTTGTTCCCGAAACTGATGTTGACAGCTACGGGCATTTTCAGTTCAAAGGCTTTGCGGAGTACATAGTCTACGGCGCGCATCAGTTCTGTTGTGCGGGGAAAGCCGTTCGGATCTGCTACGCCCAGTTTGACGATGAGAAGCGGGCTTTGAGAAGCGACGCCCTTATATTGCCCCTGGGATGCACGGCCGTTTCCGGCACAGATTCCGGTTACGTGGGTGCCGTGGCCGCTGAGATCGCGGCTTGGGACAATGCGGAAACGCTCGGCTTCGGATGTCTGGGCAAGAGCTTCGTTGATCTGACTGCTGTCAAAAAAGCGGTTCAGTGTCTGATCCCAGAGTTCTATGATGCGCGTGGAACCATCCTCGCTGCGAAAGTCCGGATGAGCATAGTCAATGCCCGAATCGATGACCGCCACGAGAATACCGTTTCCAAACAGATCATTCCGGGCAGAGGGGGAGCCCGCATTTGCAACAGTCTGCAGAGGTGTGATGCAGGATACCCTTCGTCCGGTGTCGACAGCAAAAAAGAGACGTTTGGGTTTTTCCATATATTCAATTTCGGGTTCGTCTGCGATGGCGTCTATCAGGGAACCGGGGATTGTCAGGATTGCGTAGCCGTTTAGCAGAGGTTCCACCGTCATAGCGGGATATAACTCTTCCAGGCGGGCAAGGCCGCCGGAGGATTTGACAATGACCTGCCATGTGTTGTCTGCGGAATCGTAACCTGTATTCAGTTCCAGGGATTTGTCGCGCTCTTCGGGTGTGGCGTCCAATGCGAGGTTTAGAAGATTTTCCAGTTTTTCATTATTCATGGGGAGAAATCCTGAAATGATATATTTCCTATATTGTATGCGGAAAGTTCCGGACAATGAGGATATTTGGTTTTTGTTGATTCATTTGGTTTTTGTTGATTCATTGACAGAGAAATCTAATTATGCTATATTAAATGAGTTAAAGGCCACTAATCACTAGTAAAATGCGGCATTTGAGCCGCATTTTTATTTCATAGGAAAGGTTAGTTTAGACTAATTAGCGGCGGCGAGGAGGAAAACAGGATGTTTTTGCAAATTTCAGCCATTGAGAAATATTATGGCAGCGGTGAAAACCGCGTGGAAGTGCTGAAAGGAATTGATCTGGAAATTGAAAAGGGAGAATTTTGCGTTTTGCTGGGACCATCCGGTTCCGGAAAATCGACACTCCTGAATATTATAGGGGGGATTGACAGCGCAGATAAAGGGGATATATGCATCAATGGGGAGCGGATGGCGGACATGAAAGAAAAACGCCTGACCTCTTACCGGAGAAAGCATCTCGGTTACATTTTTCAGATGTACAATCTGATTCCGAATCTGACCGTGCGGGAGAATATCGAGGTGGGTGCTTATCTCGGAGATGATCCTTTGGATGTGGATGAGCTTTTAAGTACCCTGGGGCTGACTGAACATCAGAGTAAACTTCCAAATCAGTTATCCGGCGGCCAGCAGCAGAGAACAGCGATCGGGCGTGCCATTGTGAAAAACCCTGATATTCTGCTCTGTGATGAGCCGACAGGAGCGTTGGACTACAGTACGTCAAAGGAAATTCTGAAATTGATTGAGACTGTGAACAGGAAATATGGAAATACAGTCATCATGGTTACTCACAATGATGCGATCAAAGATATGGCGGACCGGGTTGTCAGATTGAGGGATGGCGTGATCCGCAAAGATTACCGGAATGAGCAGCGCATCCCGGCTGAAGAATTGGAGTGGTAGAAAATGAAAAATCCGTTAAGAAAGCGCTTGCTCCGTGAATTAAAGAGTGAAATGGGGAAATATCTGGTTATTTTTCTCCTGTTGGTCTGCTCTATCGGATTTGTGTCCGGTTTTCTGGTAGCGGACGGTAGTATGTTGATTGCTTACAATGAAGGGTTTGAAAAGTATAATATAGAGGACGGTAATTTTAAACTGGCAAACAAAGCGAACAAAGCGCAGAGAAAGGCCATACAGGAGTTGGGCGTGACTCTCTATGACAATTTTTATGTGGAAGAACCGTTGACAAATGATACCACGCTCCGCATTTTTGAAGACCGGGAGGAAGTCAATCGGGTATGCCTGATGGATGGCGAAATGCCAAAGACAGAGGGAGAGATTGCCATTGACCGTATGTATGCCGATAATAATGGAATCAACATCGGGGATGAGATATCAGGTGCGGAAAAAACGTGGACCGTTACCGGGTTGGCAGCGCTGCCCGATTATAGCTGTCTTTTTTCAGACAACAATGATTCTATGTTTGACGCGGTAAAATTTGGCGTGGCAATTGTGCCGGAGGGCGGATTATCCGGATTCGACAAGGAACAGATGGTTTACTGCTATTCCTTGAAATATGATTCTGAGCCTGCTGACGAGAAAGCGGAAAAGGAATTATCCGAGGAACTGATGAAGAATATCAGCAAAGAAGTAAAGCTGCAGACATTTATTCCCCGCTATCTGAATCAGGCAATTCAGTTTACCGGCGATGATATGGGCAGTGACAGGACAATGATCATAGCGCTTTTGTATATTATTATTGTTATTATGGCTTTTGTTTTTGGCATCACGGTGAGCAACACGATCACAAAGGAGGCAAATGTGATCGGAACACTCCGGGCTTCCGGCTATACGAGGGCTGAAATGATCCGGCACTATATGACGATGCCGCTGCTTGTGACCGCCGCCGGAGCCGTTTTGGGAAACATATTTGGGTATACGGTACTGAAAGATGCTTGCGCGGCTATGTATTATGGAAGCTACAGCCTGCCGACTTACGAGACGGTCTGGAACGCGGAGGCGTTTATTTTGACCACGATCGTGCCTGTGGCCATAATGATAGCAGTGAATTTTATTATTTTGAGGCATAAATTGTCCCTGTCGCCGTTGAAATTTTTGCGTCGCGATCTGAGCAGGAGAAAACAGAAGCGTGCGGTTCCGCTGAGTAAGCATATCCCTTTCCTGAGCCGTTTTCGTCTGCGCATTATTTTTCAGAATTTCAGCAACTATTGCGTATTGTTTGTTGGGATCCTGTTTGCCAATATGCTGTTAATGTTTGGCCTGCTCCTGCCGTCCATATTGGCACATTATCAGGAAGAGATGGAACATAACCTGCTCAGCGAATACCAATATATGCTGCAGATGCCCGTTGGCGCCGTGGATGAGGATAACAAGCTGGAAAGCCTGATCACGATGCTGTATTTCAACCAGGCGGTAGAAACGGAAAATGAGGATGCGGAAAAGTTCAGCGCATATTCTCTGCAGATTACAGGGAACAATGTGCGTGACGAGGAGATCCTGCTTTATGGGGTTGAACCGGACAGCAGGTATGTTTCGCTGGAAAGCGGGGAGGAAAATATATATATTTCTTCTGCCTATTCTGAAAAATATGATGTTGAACCGGGGGATACGATCACGCTGAAAGAGCCTTATGAAGATACCACGTATGATCTTGAGGTTACGGGAATCTACGATTATGGGGGCGCGCTGACCGTATTCATGAGCAGGGAAAAGCTGAATCGGACGTTTGATCTGGAGGATAGTTATTTCTGCGGTTATTTTTCCGATTCGGAGATCACGGATATTGATGAACAGTATATTGCGTCCGTGATCGATCTGGAGGATCTGACAAAAATATCCAGACAATTGACGGTTTCAATGGGAAGTATGATGTATATGGTGGATGCTTTTGCGGTTGTTATATTTATGATCTTAATTTATCTGCTGTCCAAGATCATCATAGAGAAAAACGCCCAGTCTATTTCCATGGTAAAGATCCTGGGCTATACAAACAGCGAGATCAGCCGGCTGTATATTATTTCCACATCCATTGTGGTGGTGATGTTTTTGCTTATCAGCCTGCCGATCGAATACTATTTTATGAAAGTGATCATGAAAGTTGTTTTGAGCAGTATGTCGGGCTGGATCGGATTTTATGTGGACCCAATGATCTATATAAAGATGTTTCTGCTTGGCGTGTTTACATATATGGTTGTGGCGCTGTTGGAATACCGGAAAATTACGAAAGTGCCAATGGATGAGGCGCTGAAAAATGGGGAATAGGAGGTTGAGA
>CAZJSI010000197.1:0-3293 GCA_964548675.1 uncultured Eubacterium sp.
CAAACTTGTCGCTCACCACCTATAGAGGTGGGAGTCATCTCTCATCTGATATAAATTCCAAATTGACAGTGGACGTTTCCTCATTTCCATTGTACAGTAATAATAAGATTCATATCGAAAAGGGGGAATCGATGAAATGACTTCAAGACAGATTGAAATCTTCCTGACAGTCGGACAGTACGGCAGCTTTACCCTGGCCGCCGATGCGCTGTATTTGTCGCAGCCGACCGTGAGCCGGCAGATCGCTCTGTTAGAGGAAGAGCTGGAAGTGGATTTATTTATCCGGGGAAATAATCATGTACATATGACGCCGGAGGGAATGATACTGACAAATGCGTTTCGGAAAATGAAGCACATTTTTGACAAGGAAATGATAACGGCAAAGGCTGTGAAAAAAGGGCATCTCGGCCATTTGACTGTCGGATTTATATCAGATATGGATATTCCGGATTTTTTTCTGCGGGGCATCGATCTGTTTCGAAAAAAATATCCCGGCGTCACAGTGGATTACCTGTGCAAACCGAAGACCACTTTTGCAGAAGATCTGAAAGATCATACTATTGATATGATCCTCGGGCATGAAATGGAATTTCAGACATATTCCCATCTGTTGTCCGAGCATATAACCGACACCCAAATGGGCATCTATTACGGTACCCGCCACCCGCTGGCTCGGAAACCGGATCTGAGTATTGCCGATTTCAAGGATGAGACGATCTGGACCATCCGCATCGCCGATACGGCGGAAAGACGAAATATGATCAAAAAAGTAACTGATTTTTACGGTATTCCCGAATTTCGCATTGAATTGATGGACTCAACAAACGAGATCATGTTTCGTCTGCGTCTTGGAGAGGGCGCCTGCATTATGGACTCCTTTGTGTTAAATGAACTGCCGCAGGATATCAGGATCCTGCCCTTTGACTCCCGGATTTCCACCGTGCATATTTCCCTGTTCTGGGACAGGGAAAATCTGAATCCCTGTATCCCGCAATTCACCGGCATACTGAAAAAATGCTGCACGTGACACAACAAATTTTCTATGCACCCATTTAGAAAATGAATGCCCGCCTGCACATTTATCATGTATAATGGGATTGGGAAGAGACATGTCCATTGATCTGTCTCCGATCAAAAATCGATATGGAATTCAGATAATAACACATCAAAAAGAGGGAGGTATTTCTTTATGACAATGGAAAAAATGGTAGTTTTCCACAACTTACTGGATGAAAATGCACGCCCCGCTATGGAGCGCTGGTTTCGCAGATCCCATGTGCCGGATGTACTGACACAGTACCCATGGACGAACCGCTACCTGCTGTATCGTCCGGTACCCGCACCGGAGGGCGCAAGGGATGAGGGCCTGTATACTTACCGGATTCATGAAAACTGGGCTTACGACATCAAATTCCGCAGAGGGCACAAAGGCTTGATCGGCATGACCCCGGAACCGGTGGCCAATGTGATCAAAGCCGATATCGTCCACATTCCGGCCGAACCCACCGAGGATTTCCTTGGTTCCGAATGGTCATACGAGGAACATCCGATCCTCCGGTGGATCATCGCATACCGTTATCCGGTTGGCGCCGACAAGGAGGAATGTGATAAATTCTTTCTGGATGTTCAGGCGAAAGAGATCATGAAAATGCCGGGGCTCATCCGGTTCTTCAGCCACAAGGCAATTGAATTTGAGGGAAGCGCACTTCCGATCACCACAGATGACAACAAGGAAGAGGGCGGTGAAAAGCTTGCAAATCTCATGCGCCATTGGGACCGCCTGTCCGAGCTCTGGTTTGAGTGCAACGATGACTGGACGAACGCGCTGATCACCAATCCTCCGGCATTCACAAAACCGGACTGGGCAACCTCCGATAAATTCCCGTTCCTGAAACCGGGCGATGATTTCGTACATACATTTTTGCTGGAATCTCCGGACAACGATTTTACCAAGACGTTCAGTCCGCTGTATTACTAAAAAATAATTTATATCCCCAGCCGAACTGCGGCCGGGGATATTTTGTTTCCCGTAAATCTCTTTTTTCGTTATCGGTTTATCCCAGTAATTCCTTTGTTTTTTCCATGCGTGCCGCAACAGGAACCTGGAAAGGACATCGGTTCTCACAGCCACCGCAGCCGATACAGTCAGCGGCCGTCCTGTCCAACGCCTCATAATGAGCTTTGACCGACGCCGGAACTTCCTCCTGCATAACTGCCAGATCATACAGCTTGTTTACCATTGCGATATCAATATCCATCGGACATGGTTTACAGTGCCCGCAATAAGTACACTGACCATTATAGGCATGGCGCGGAGCTCCTGCCAGAACGGTGGCATAATCCTTCTCCTCCTCACTGGCGCTTTCATAAGCAGCCGCAGCTTCCACATGGGCAGGGGTGTCGTAACCCACCATAATACTTGCCACGGCCGGACGGGTCAGCGCATAATGGATACACTGCACCGGCGTCAGCGCCACCTGAAACGGAGACGTCTTCTCATCAAACAAACGCCCTCCCGCATAGCCTTTCATTACCGTGATACCCACATCTCTCTGTTCACACAATTTGTAAAGTTCCGCCCGCTCCGGCGCGATCCCTCCGAGATTCGCATCGTATTCCTCCACAAAATACTGGTCAATGTCATCGATTGCAGGCAGCAGATCAAAAGCCGGATTCACACTGAACAGAATCATTTCCACAATTCCGCTCAAAACGGCAAGTTTTGCCACATCCGGATTATGTGTACTCAGACCGATGTGCCGGATCATCCCTTTCTCTCTCAATTCCTTTACATATGCCAGAAAAGGACCCTCCACGATCTGCCGGAACTCCGCTTCCTGATCCACATAATGAATCATGCCGAGGTCAATATAATCCGTGCCGAGGCGCCTAAGCAGATCCTCGAATGCCTCTTTCACTTTCGGCATTTCTCTTGTGCGCACATACTGCCCGCCCTGCCAAGTAGAGCCAATGTGTCCCTGGATGATCCAGCGCTCCCTTTTTCCTCTTATGGCTGCTCCTATATTGGAACGGACATTTGGCTCCGACATCCAGCAATCCAGAATATTGATCCCCTTTTCCTCACAGAAGTCGATGATCTCTCTGCACTCTTCGGCGTTATGCCGCTCCAACCATTCCGCCCCCAGTCCGATCTCACTGACCATGAGCTCTGTTTTTCCCAATCTTCTGTATCGCATCTGCTATCCCTCCCGTTTTTATTCCTGATTTTTTACCGTTTTATAATGAGTTGAGAAGCTTTCTCAATGTCCATAGTATATCAGATTTTGTGCATA
>CAZJSI010000197.1:3393-4979 GCA_964548675.1 uncultured Eubacterium sp.
CTGCCGCTCGCACCGCAATATTCCATGATTGCCGGATTTATCCTGCGTCACTCTCTGTTGACATGAAACTTTTCCGGACATTATAATAAAGACGAAAGAGGTGATGTATTTGAAATATGATGTAATCATTATAGGAGCAGGGCCGGGCGGAATATTCTCTGCCTACGAGCTGACACGCACAAAAGAAAATTTAAAAATTGCGGTTTTCGAAGCCGGATACCCGCTGGAAAAACGCCGGTGTCCTATTGATGGAAAAAAGATAAAATCCTGTATCAAATGTCCGACATGCGCGATCATGAGCGGTTTCGGCGGAGCGGGCGCTTTTTCTGACGGAAAATACAATATCACCAATGATTTTGGCGGTACACTCTACGAATATGTCGGCAAAGAACAGGCCATCGACCTGATGAAATATGTGGACGGCATCAATCTGGCTTACGGGGGAAAGGATACAAAACTCTATTCCACCGCCGGAACCCACTTAAAAAAGCACTGCCTGCAAAATAAGCTGAAACTCCTGGATGCTTCTGTCCGCCATCTCGGTACGGATATCAACTACATCGTTTTAGAAAATTTATACAATGAACTCAAGGATAAAGCGGATTTTTATTTCCACACTTCCGTAGACAGTATTGAACATCTTGAAAACGGATACCGCATTCACTATGGTGAAAAATCTGCGGACTGTGATCAGTGTATCATTTCCGTTGGACGGATCGGGAGTAAATGGATGGAACATATCTGCAGCGATTTGAATATCCCGACAAGATCAAACCGTGTGGATATCGGAGTGCGAGTTGAACTTCCCGCTGTCATCTTCTCCCATCTGACGGATGAACTTTATGAGAGCAAAATTGTCTACCGGACAGAAAAATTCGAGGATAATGTGCGGACTTTCTGTATGAATCCGTATGGCATTGTTGTAAACGAAAATACAAACGGTATTGTCACCGTAAACGGACACAGTTATGAGGACCCGCAGCACCAGACAGAAAATACCAATTTTGCCCTTTTGGTTGCCAAGCACTTTTCAGAACCTTTCAAGGACAGCAACGGTTACGGGGAAAGCATCGCCAGACTTTCCAATATGCTGGGCGGCGGCGTCATCGTACAGCGTTTCGGTGATCTGGTGAGAGGCCGGCGAAGTACGGAAAAACGTATCCGGGAGGGGCTTGTCACTCCGACTCTGGCGGCCACGCCGGGAGATTTAAGCCTTGTACTGCCGAAACGTATCATGGATGGGATTATCGAGATGATCTACGCTCTGGATAAGATCGCTCCCGGAACAGCAAATGACGATACTCTGCTATACGGTGTGGAAGTGAAATTCTACAATATGGAAGTGGAGCTGAATGAACATCTGGAAAGCCGGCATAAGGGACTGTATATCATCGGCGACGGAAGCGGGGTCACGCATTCCCTCTCCCATGCATCGGCAAGCGGCATTTACGTTGCTCGCCATATCGCAGAAAATATGTAACTTCCTGATATGCCTTTCTTTTCGGTATAAGAAAAAATATTCAAGACTCGTTCGCGAGTCTTGGCGCGGGATTCGGGTCAGCTTAGCTGACATAATACAGATCCGA
>CAZJSI010000198.1:0-4958 GCA_964548675.1 uncultured Eubacterium sp.
GGATAAGCGATGTTTTTCTGGGTTCAGTCAGACGTTACGGCGTCTGCATCGCACCGTCTTTATTTCTTGTCTGGGTCCAGGTGGTTACAGGGTACTCACAGGGATACTTGGCAGCTTCCCTCTCATCAATATCAATGCCAAGCCCTGGCTTATCATTGATATAGACATAGCCATCGTTGCCATATTCCGGCATGCCGGAAAAGACCTCATATACCGCTTCCGGATGGGCAGTTCCAGAACTCTGTTGCATGAACCCATAGGATTGGATAGCGCTCCATTCCTGAAGCCCGCAGTTTGGGATCGCCATGTCCACATGAATGAGAGCCGCGGCTCCTACCGGGGACAGGTCGGGCGGGCAGTGCCAGCAGGTGCGGACACCGAATTGTTCCGCAAAGGCCGCCATTTTGATTGCCGGTGTGATACCGCCCATGTCTGACAGGTGGCAGCGGAGAATATCGAGACTGCGATTGATGATTGGTCTTCGCCAGTCATTGGAGCTGGCAAACAGTTCCCCAAGACTCAGCGGTGTGGTGCAGTAATTGTGGATTTCCCGCAGCCAGTCCACATTCTCGGGAGATACCACGTCTTCAATAAAGAAGAGATGGTACGGATCCATAGCATGACAGAATTCTCTTGCCTGAGATGGATGGATCCGTTCATGAACATCGTGTACAAATTCCAGGTCATCCCCGAAATGAAGACGCAGCTTCTCAAAAAATTTTACAGTATCATTCATATAACGGCGGGCGTCGATGTAAGTGCCGGGCAGACCGCCGCGCGCCGCATCAGAGGGCAGCTCGCCATAAGGATCACCGCCATAGATTCCCATCTGACAACGGATATACTTTAATCCGATGCTTTGGTAAAATTCAATATTTTCAATCACTTCTTCGATGGTATTTCCATCTGCGTGGCGATAGACAGGAACGCCGGCGCGGACTTTTCCTCCGAGCAATTGGTACAGCGGCATGTCTGCCATCTTTCCTTTGATATCCCAGAGGGCCATATCAATGCCTGAAATGGCATTGTTCTCAATAGGACCGGAACGCCAATACGCGTTCTGATGGATCAGCTGCCAGATATCTGTAATTTTGTCTACTTCCCGGCCAACCAGAAGCGGTGAGATATAGGTATTGAGCAGATTTTTGACTGTGGCGGTGCGGTAGGCGAAGGTTGCGCATCCAAGACCGTACAGTCCGGGCTCAGATGTTTCAATCTTTACAACCAGCAGATTGATCCCGTTGGGAGCAGTTTCAATTGTTTTTATATTTTGGATTTTTGGGATCACTGTTTTTCCCCTTTCTTTAATTGATACAATTTGAAATTAAAATACAACTAAATAAGAATACAAGTTAATTACTCAAGCTTATGACAAAAAATATAAAAAGTCAAGTAAAAAAAGAACAAGTATTTGACAAAAAAGCCAAAAACAGCAGAATGTACAAAATAAATTTGTAAAATTGTGCAACACGCTGAAAATACAAATTATTATTGAAAAGATACAAGTTTACCTCTAAAATAAAAGAACAAGTTGATATTTGAAATACATATAGAATACAAGTTTAAAGAGCAAATGTGTAGGGAAAAAACCGGATATAAAACCGGAAAAGAAAGGAAGGTAATATATTATGAAAAAAGCAGCAGCAATTGTTATGGCGGTGGTTATGGCATTTTCTCTGACTGCATGCAGCGGTTCTTCTAAAGGCAGTGCAGCTTCGACGGCTCCGGCGGGGGAAACTTCGGTGGAAGCGGAGGCAGAAAATGCGGCAGAAGCATCTGGAGAGGTGGAGGAACAGCCGGGTGCGCGTCATTTTGATCTTTCTACCACGGCAAGTCCTGATTCTTCTCTGGATATGGTGGCAAGAAAATTCGCGGAGGAAGTAAAAGTTCGCTCTGGCGGCAATATGATTGTTGATGTATATGATTCGTCTGCCCTGGGAAGCGAGGCGCAGAACCTGGAAGCTCTGACAGCAGGCACCCTGGATATGGCAATCATTGCGATCGAGTTTTATTCGAACTCGATCACAGAATTAGGCGCTCTGATTCTTCCTTTTATGTATGATAATTACGATCAGGTACAGGCGGTCCTGGAAGGGGAAGCTGGCCAGTATGCGAGTCAGCGTCTCCGCGATGCCGCCGGGGTGCAGAACCTTGGCTATTTTGTTCAAATGTTCCGAAATATGTATCTGAACAAGCCGATCAATACCGTGGACGATCTGGCTGGCGTGAAGATCCGTGTCCCTGAGTCAACGTTATATGTAAACACCATGAAGATGATGGGAGCGGCGCCGACCCCGATGGCGTTCGGCGAGATCTATACTTCCTGTGAAACCGGTGTTATTGATGGTTTTGAGAATACTCCGGATAGTTGTTACAACAATTCCATGTTTGAGGTTCTTCCATATTATAATGTAACCAGACATATCAATGCACCGACCACTTTCTCCATGTCAGCGCAGGTATTTGATGAACTTTCTCCGGAAGATCAGCAGATTTTGCTTGAGGCTGGCGAAGCGGCATCCCGGTATGGTCTCGACAATACAAAATCCATGGAGGATGAGTATGTGGAGAAGTTGAAAGAGAAGATGGAATTTGTTGAAACCGATACGGAAACCCTGAAATCGGCTATTGATTATAACGGTTATGATTTCATGGCGAGTGACGAGGCGAAACATTTGCTTGAACTGGTACAGAAAGAAACCAAGTGATCTGATCCTTAGTAAGAAGAAAGAGAAATCGATGGAGACTTTAAAAAAAGCGCGAAAAGTTTTTGACGCAATTGTTTTGACTGCGATTGTGATTTATTTTCTGCTGATGTTTGGCTTTACAAACGGGAACGTTATCGGCCGTTACGTATTTAACAGGCCGATAGTGATATCCAATGAGATTGCCCGATATGCGTATGTGGACATTATTTTTCTCGGCGCTATCTATACGATGCGTGGGGACGGACATTTGAGTCTTGACTTTTTTACCAAACGTATGCCAGGCAACCTGGGAGCGTACATTTCAATCGGAGGGCGGATCCTGACGGAGGTATTCCTTGTCATCATGACGTTTTATTCTTATAAAATGGTGATGGCAAACTTAAAGAACCTGTCTACGGCGATGCAGATTCCGATGGCAATTCCATATGCGCCGATGGTTGTAGGCGGTATCGGGATGTTTATTGAAGAATTGATTTGGATTATTGTAAAAATCAGGGAATTGAAGGTTCCGACGGGAAAGGAGGCGGCCTGATATGCAAATGATGTGGATTATGATGGGTCTGTTCTTTGTATTGCTGCTGCTGAACGTTCCTGTAGCTACGGTGATGGGAACCTCGTCTATCGTATATTTGTTGATGCGGCATAAGAGTCTTCTGATTGTGGCGCAGCGTATGTTTGCAGGCGTGGATTCCTTTACTTTGATGGCAATTCCGCTGTACATATTTGCAGGAGAGTTGATGAATCGTTGTGGGATCACAAAGAGGATCTTTCGTCTTGCGTCTGAGATCGTGGGGTTTCTTCCGGGCGGCCTCGCCCTGGTAAATGTTCTCGCTTCCACGATGTTCGCGGGGATTTCCGGCTCCACGTCCGCGGATGTGGCTTCTCTGGGGGTGATGGAGATTGCGGGAATGACAGATGAAGGATACAGCCGTCCTTACTCTACAGCGATAACCTGCGCTTCCGCGACAATCGGATCGATTATCCCTCCTTCGATCCTGATGGTGCTTTATTCATCACTGACCGGCGTCAGCTGCGGAAAATTGTTCGTGGCCGGTATTATTCCCGGTATCTTGGTCTGCCTGACACAAATGTGCTTTTGCTTGTATAAGGCAGTAAAAAATCCGGTAAACTGTGATGGAAATTATCGCCCGAAATTTAATTTAAAGAATCTCGGATTGGCAGCCATGGACGCGATCCCGGCGCTTTTGATGCCAGGCATCATTGTAGGCGGTACGCTTACCGGTATTTTTACGGCTACCGAAGCCGGCGCAGTTGCCGGTCTGTATGGTATTCTGGTTGGTATATTCTACTACAGAGAGATTAACCTGCACGAGTTGTATGAAAGTATTCGTTCCACTGCATATACCGTGGGTGTCGGTTCCTTCATTTTTGCAGCTACCAGTGCATTTAGTTATTGTCTGGCAATTGAACAGGTTCCCAATAAACTGGGGGCGTTGATTACCGGGATTTCTTCGAACCAGTATGTCGTGTTAATGCTGATGATCCTGATTATGCTGATCATTGGCTGTTTCATGGATACCAGCGCCGCGGCAATTATCATGGTTCCGATTCTGGAACCGATCGCTGCTTCCATGGGATTTGACCCAATTCATTTCGCGATGGTTATGGTTTTGACCTTTATTATCGGCGGCATCACGCCTCCTGTGGGAGCCACTTTGTTTGTGGCTGTATCGGTCGGCAAGATTTCATTTGAGGATCTGGTGAAAGAGATGTGGCCGTTAATCCTGCTGTTCGCAATGGTGATGTTCCTGGTGGCATTTGTACCTCCGGTATCAACATTCCTTCCTGGCCTTCTGGCGTAATGGAAGATATATCTGCCCGGAACAGATATATCCATAAGGATTATTAAAAACATTTTGGTTTTGCGGCCCGCTTTTGGTAATATGAAGTGCTGCATTGCGGTGCTCATACTGAAAACGGGCCGTATTATTTGGTGAGAAATAAAAAAAGCTGTTTATGAAGAAATATATATGTTAAAATAGGGATTGGAGTGATGCTTGTATAGATTCGTGTCCGGCTAAAGGGGTATGGTCAGGAGACCTTGTCAAGAGAGATATGAAAGGTTTTGCCTGACAGAAGCCTCTTCGGAGAATCTGTTATATAATTTGAAGATCAGGTAGGAATGATGAAAAAACAGAAAGTGGTTACAGAGCGGATTGTTAATTATGTCGCTAAACACATCAGAAACGGCGACTGGAAACTTGGAAGCAAGATCTCTTCTGAGAATGT
>CAZJSI010000199.1:0-4894 GCA_964548675.1 uncultured Eubacterium sp.
ACGACCTTGCCAAGGTCGGGGTCGCGGGTTCGAGTCCCGTCTCGCGCTCTTTTTATTTACTCAAAAAAAGGCATCCGCAGGGATGTCTTTTTTTGGCAAATCGAGTCCTGCCGGGACTCGAAGTTCGAGTTTCTTCGCTCCAGTCCGTGCTAAACAGACGTTCACCAGACGTCTGGCGCCGTCTCGCGTTTTTTTGCTCCTCTACTCTAACAGTTCTTTTACCGCGCTTTTCATATCCTCCTCCGACATCAGACTTTCTTTCGGCACCCCCGCCTGCTTTGCAAATGCTTCCGGATCCATCAGGAAAAGCCCCACCTCAAAGGTATCCTCATCAATCATCAGGTTCTTATTGTTCAGCAGATAATCAATCCTCTCCGCTACCACACTCTCATCCTTGAAACGCTCCAGAATACAGACTCTGATCTGATGATCAATTGCCATCTGTATCAATTCCTGATCCGTGCAGCTCTTCCTATGTGCATTGATAAAATCCTTTGCAAGCTGTATACGCTTTCTATCCGACACCAGGCCTAATTTGAATTCTTCCGTCGTTATGGTAATAACATCAATTTTGTACATCTCATTTTCTCCTCCGCAGTTTTTTATAGCCGGATTCTGACATCTTCCCGTATTACAAAAGCCTTTTTTAGATCGGCAATATACTCCGGCTGCTTTTTTAAATATGTTTTTTCAAACAGCTTCTTCTATATTTCCATTTTTACAAAACCCATTTTTACGAAGCAAAGCCCTATTTTTTTCTGAAACCATAATAATCAAAATTTTTCTTTAACGCCCGTTCCACAGGAACGATACTTCCAATCAAAAATACAAACTGAACGGCGCAGATGATCAATCCTGCCGTACATATCACATCTTCATTTTTCCCAAATACGAACAGCATCGCAATTGCTGTCACAGGAAGCATAATACGTCCGCAGACATGCCATATCCGCCCGCAATATTTTTGTGCGAACTCCCATGTGTCTTTACTCTTCATAGATTGTGAAGTGCGGTATCCAAACACGCCATTGATCTCTTTGGGCGGCCGTTTTTCTAATAACAGTCCCATCCCGATCATAGTAACCGGAATAATAAAATCCGATAACAGCATTAACAGCCAGGATGTAAGCATAATATCCTCTCCTCCTAATATATAAGTGCAGGGTTTCAGTACCCAACAGCCAGTTGGGACTTTATCCTCTTGTCGCTAAAGCTTTATACCTTAGAATAATTTATATTTGCCCCATTCCGGAAATCCCTTAAGACGCATCTCATAAAACTCATTTCATAAACAGTCCCACCAGTTTCATATCTTCATCAAAAGTAATTGTATAAGTGACACTGACATTTTCATAAGACACTGCCACCTGCGCTACTGCAAACAGACGGCCTTTCTGATCAATCTCTGACATATACACCGTTCCGTAAGATTGAAATTCTCCCCAGTCGCTGCTGATCCGTGATCTGGCATCATCGATCGTTTCCTGATTCAGCGCTTCTTTCATGGCATCGTCGGCGTTTTCCGTCAGGCTTACAAAATCATTATCGTTCAATTCCCGGACAACCTGCTTTACCTGTTCTTCCACAATGCTCTGTGTAAACACGCCGCTCTCTCCAACCTGCGCCCCCCTTAGGCAGCATCCAGTAGAGAATACATGCGGCTGCAGCTATCACAACTGCTATGACTGCAAGCACTTTTATGACCTTATTTCTGGAATATGCCTTACGCTCTGTCTCCGGCATGTTTTGGTTAAACTCTGCCGCAGCTTCCCGCGGTTCTCCCATGCGCCCCACAATGGCTTCCAGTTTTTCTCCGCCTGCCAGCTCCGACGATATGTCGGACAATAGCTGCCGCTTAATCTCCCTGCGCCGCTTTCCGGAACATTTGATCTTTTTCACAATTTTATTTACATACGCCTCTGCTGTCATGATTCTTCCTCCATAATCTGATGAATACTCGCCGCAATCTGATTCCACACGTTCGCAATCTCCGGCAGTGCCTTTCTTCCCGCCCCGGTAATACTATAATATTTTCGGGCTACCTGTCTTCCCTGAGGTTCACTCCAACTGCTCTCCACAAGCTGCTCGTCCTCGAGCCGGTAGAGAATCGGATACAGGGTACCCTCTTTCAGCACAAACACATTTTCACTTTTTTCTTTCATCTCGCTGATTAGCTGATACCCGTATTTCGGCTCTTTCTCCAACAGCTTTAAAACCAGCATGTCCAGCACGCCCTTTTTCATCTGACGCTCATACTTTTCATTCATTTTAGTATCTCCATATACTTAGTAATACTAAATATATTATAAAACAGCATTATTGAAATGTCAATTTTTTCCACACGCCATTGCCAATTATTTTTCTTTTTGGTAAACTGATTACGATAAATTTATTACATAAAATAATCACGGAGATATCCATATTATGAACAAAATATATTCGGGAATAGATCAGTTACCCAGGGGAAAAGCATCAGAAACGTTACTCCCCGGCTGCATTGTATTAGAGGGCGGCGCGTTCCGGGGACTATATACCGGCGGGGTTCTGGATTGTCTGATGTTAAACGACATCAATCTGGAATGTACCATAGGCGTATCCGCCGGGGCCATGAACGGTTACAGCTATACTTCCGGCCAGATCGGACGCTCCAGCCGTTTTAATCTGAGCCACCGTCATGATGACAAATATGTCGGTTTACAGGCCATGGTACACAATAAGGGAATTTTCGGTTTTGATCTGATATTTGATGATTCCAGAAACGGGGAACCTCTTGACTGGGAACGTTTTATGGACCCCTCCCGGAGATTTCTGGCAGTGGCCACAGATTGTCGGACAGGCAGGCCTGCTTATTTTGAAAAAGGGAAATGCCCTGATATTCTTCAGGCAATCCGTGCCTCGGCAAGTATGCCTCTTTTTTCCAAAATGGTATATCTGGAAGGCAGGCCCTATCTGGACGGCGGCTGCTGTGAAAACATTCCGCTGGACTGGGCTTTAAATGAGGGGTATGAGAAGATCATTATAGTAAAAACCAGGGATCGTTCCTACCGCAAGACAAAGGAGAACCCACAAGTGATCCGGCTGCAGGAACGCATCTACCGGAAATATCCGGAATTTCTGGCTTCCTTTCGAGACAATACAAAACATTATAACGCAGTCTGCGACCGCATTGACCAGTTGGAAAAAGAGGGACGAATCTACGTCATCGCACCCTCAAAACCTGTCACGGTCAGCCGTCTGGAAAAGGATATGGAAAAACTGGGAGCGCTCTACCATCTGGGTTTTTCCGATGTCGAAGCGCAGCTTGACGAGATAAGAAACTATCTCTCTTAGAAATCCGCTTCATTCTGTCTGAATTTTTGTGATATAAGAAAAGATTTTTTTCGTTTGGCACGAATATGCGGCCGCTGTGCGCCAGCCGCCGCATATTCTGCCTGTTGTACATTTCCGACCTGCCGCACATTCCGGACATCGTGCATTTTCACACAGACATGCATCTTATTTGTCCAGAAGCTTCTTCATGAGCTTTTTGGCTTTTTTCTTACATTTTCCGCACCCTTTCGACACTTTCGTTGCCTTTTTTACCTCCTTAAAAGAGGACGCTCCTTCGTCAATTGCCTTTTTAATATCCCCCTTTGTGACGTGATAACAGGGACAGATCACTTTTTTCTTGTTCATACGCATATCCTCCTATGTATACACCCAATATTTTTACCGCAGCGGCTCCGTATGAATATAGTATACTCCCTCCTGTTCACTCAAGTCCAGCAGAGTTTCTTTATCCGCCGTACCGGCAATCCCGTAAATACTGATCCCCTGTTCCTCAATATCATCTGCAATCTGAGCGAAGTCGGTATCATCCGCCATCATCATCTTTTGAAACTCTTTCTGAGCATCCATGTAACGCAGCATGCTGATCAGATGCGCCGTTGCGCTTTCCGGATCCTCCGGCATATCCCCGTTCTCGTCCATCCGGCGCAGATACGGATATGTATCCTCGTCATAATTCATAATTAAGCCATTCTCATACTGTGAAAAACCAAGGTTCCACGTGATATACTCTCCATACTCATTTTCTGTTCCCACCGCATACCAGAGCATGTCAAGACTGGATTCCAGGCCGTCATACCACTGCCTCAAAGTCTCATAATCCATCGGCTGATCCAATGTAATATAAGCAACATATGTTTCATCTTCTTTCAACTCCTGCAGATAGGTTTTGAACTCCTTTACGGTTCCCGAAGCCCCCATAGGTTCGCTGCTTATTCCATCCATATACTTTGAATTTCCTGTATTTCCAATAAACACATTGCCGGCGGGCCTCGACAATATATTTGTATCATACAGAGTCAGCTTCCCTTTTTCCACTTTTCCGGACACATTTGTAAAATACCCGTTCGTGGATACGCACTGATTAATACAGATGTCATAATTTCCATATCCCCGGCTGTCCACTGTGACTTCATCTCTATAATATCCCGGCAAAAACAGTTCCGTGTACACCGCCATATCAAGGCTCATCTGGTTTGTCTGCGTAAATTCCCCTTTTGCGATCACTTTACCCGGATCATAATAAAAAGCAGATACCAGGTTAGGCAGCAAAAATACAACAAATAACAAAATTGCCGTCACGACCGCCCCGACCGTCACTCCCATTTTCACAAAAGCGCGCCGGATAGACTGCCGGATCATTTTCAGAAATTTCTGTTCTGTTTCCGATTCGTCTGCATCCGCATTTTCCGACAATTCCGGTTTCAGATCCGTCAATTCCGGAATATCCGCCTCCTGAAACAAATATTCGCTGATGGCATCCTGCTTCTCAATATCTGCCTCAACCTGCTGCTTCTTTTCCCCCTCCAATTTTCCCTCTTTATAAAGTTCCAGTAATTCACGATAA
>CAZJSI010000200.1:0-4801 GCA_964548675.1 uncultured Eubacterium sp.
GCTGGGGTTGTAGCGATTTCCTTTCCTTCAAACTGTCAAAGACAGGATTATAACACATATCTTCAAAACTTCATACAGATTTTTTGAATTTTTCCGATTTTTTATCCTATTCTTGCCCTGACTGCCTTTCAGATAAAAAGGAGGATATCCGCTGCAGCTGTGATATTTCATCTCTTTGCAAAAACTGCACCTCTGTCAGGAGCAGGCACTATTCCCTTTGCAGCAGCTGTCATCATTTTTCCCCTTGTTTTGAAAGGACAGTCCATAAATCACATAAGTGTAAAAAAGGTGGAAACCCATATGGCTATGCATACAGTCAGATGTTTGGAGTATACAGCTCATATGCAACGGTTCAATTGTATAAGAAACACGTACCTTGCCTGGTCATTATGCTAACGATTTGTTATAATAAAGAGAAAATATTAACAGCAAAAGGAGAAATTTGCATGGGTAAAGTATTTGGATATCCGAAGTTTGATGAAACAGGAGAGATGATTCTTACCACTTATGATAACGAATATCAGGAAATGATGATGGACATCCGCGTCTATCGGATGAAAGCTGGTGAGGTAAGAAATTTTTGCAGGGAGGGAGAAGAGACGGCAGTCCTTCTTTTGTCAGGAAAAATTACTTATGCGTGGGAAAAACGGCAGGAGGCAGCCAGCAGAAAAGATGTTTTTACGGAGGGCCCCTGGTGTGTACATGTGTGCACTGGTGTTGAAGTACGGGTTACTGCTGAAGAGGAGACTGAGATTTTAGTACAGTGTACTCACAATGACAAAAAGTTTGATAGTAGATTACATTCTCCGGAAGATGCGCCATGGGGATATTCCTGTGTTGGAAAGTTCGGAAATGTGGCTAAGCGCCGGGTAAATACTATTTTTGATCATGATATTTCCCCGGAATCCAATATGGTTTTGGGTGAAGTGTTGAATGACAGAGGCAATTGGTCCGGATATTTGCCGCACAGACATCCGCAGCCGGAGACATATTTGTTTAAATTTTACCGGCCGGAGGGATTTGGCGCAAGTTTTGTGGGTGATCAGGTATTCAAAAGCGTAAACAATAGTTTTTCGGCGATACCGGGAGGTGAACTTCATCCGCAGGCAGTGGCTCCGGGATTTCAGATGTATACCTGCTGGATGATCCGCCACATTGACGGTAATCCGTGGCTTCAGACAGATCGCTGTGAGGATGAGCGTTATACATGGCTGCACAACGCGGAGTTTTAAACCGCAGCGCTGCTAAAGACCTGACAGGAATACGGATGGGAAATTACGATGATGATAGAAGCCAATCCTGCAAAATTAGTGGCATTTAGGACTGTCCATGTAAAAACAGAAGGAGAACTCAAGATGGATAAGATTATTGATGTACATACACATCCGGTGTTTCCTGAGTATTTGGAATTTGTAAAGAAAAATGGAGCATTGCACGAAGATGGATTTCCTATGCCGGCGGGATACACCATTGAAAAGCATATCGAATTGATGGATCGTGCAGAAGTATTATGGAGCTGCTGTTGGTTATCCTCTCCACATGCCTATTTTGGCGACAGACAGGAAAGTATAGATTTGTGCAGGCTGATCAACGAGAAACTGGCAGACGGGAAGAGACGCTATCCAACCAGATTTGGCTTTGGGGCAGCTCTTCCATTACCTGCTCTGGATGCGGCGGTTGATGAGGCAATCTATGCTCTGGATGTACTGGGAGCAGATGCGATAAAGATCGGAAGCAATAGCAGAGGATTGTATCTGGGTGATCAGGCGATGGAACCGCTTTTTGAAGAACTGGACAAGAGAGAGGCTGTTGTGGTGATTCATCCCCACCGCCCGGAACCGATCAATGAAACGGTATGGTCTGCAGGTCCTGTACCAATTTATGAATTTCTGGCAGATACTACCAGGGCCGTATTAAACTATATTGCCAATGGTTTTTTGTTTAAGTATCCGAATGTAAAACTGGTTGTTCCCCACAATGGTTCATTTTTGCCTAACATATATGATCGGCTGATCAACATCATGGAAATATTGGAAAAAGCAGGAGAGATGGATCATATTGATGTGAAAGAGGCATTTCGAAGATTATGGTTTGACATCTCGGGAAATCCAAATCCTAATTTGGAGTTTCTGATGACATGTGCAGATCCGGCTCATGTTATGGTCGGCTCGGATTACTGCTTTGTACAGTTTGACTCTGCTGTGAATAACTTAAACTATCTCAGGGGATATATCGATGGAAATACGAAATTAAAACCTTATAAAGATATGATTTTGCGTGACAATGCGCGCAATTTATTCAAACTCTCGATTTAAAAGAGATGATGCAGGAAAGAACCGGAAAAATTCCGGCGGTCAATTGCCGGACAGTATATGGAGAGGAATGTAAAGATATATTATGAGTATTTTAACAGTGACAAATTTATCACACGGTTTTGGCGACCGCGCTATTTTTCAGGATGTATCCTTCCGGCTGCTAAAAGGAGAGCACATCGGACTGATCGGCGCAAACGGGGAAGGAAAATCTACATTTATGAATATTATTACCGGGAAACTGATGCCGGATGAGGGCAGGGTGGAATGGGCAAAGAATGTAAAGGTCGGTTATCTGGACCAGCATGCCGTTCTTCAAAAAGGAATGACGATCCGAAGCGTTTTGCAGTCAGCCTTTGAAGATTTATTTGCCATGGAAGAGGAGATGAACCGTATCTGTGACGCTATGGGCAGCGCTGATTCGGAAGAATTGGAAAGAATGATGGAAGATCTGGCTGTGATACAGGATACACTGACATTGCGGGATTTTTATGTGATCGATGCAAAAGTGGAGGAAATTGCGAGAGCTTTTGGTTTGCTGGAGCTGGGGCTTGATCAGGATGTGACGGAGCTGAGCGGCGGCCAGCGCACGAAAGTACTGTTGGCAAAACTGCTTTTGTCCAAACCGGATATCCTGCTTTTGGACGAGCCGACCAATTATCTGGATAAAGAGCATATTGACTGGCTGAAACGGTATCTGCAGGACTATGAAAATGCATTTATTTTGATCAGCCATGATATTCCTTTTTTGAACAGTGTTATCAATCTGATCTATCATATGGACAACCAACAGTTAAACCGTTACGTGGGGGATTATGACAAATTTCAGGAAGTATATGCGATGAAGCAGGCGCAGCTTAAGGCCGCCTATAACCGCCAACAGAAAGAAATCGCAGATCTGAAAGATTTTGTGGCCCGCAATAAGGCCCGTGTGGCGACCCGGAATATGGCGATGTCCCGGCAGAAAAAGCTGGATAAGATGGATATTATTGAATTGGCAGCGGAACGTCCGAAGCCGGAATTTCATTTTAAGATGGCGAGAACACCGGGGCGCTATCTTTTTCGGACAGAGGAGCTGATCATTGGTTATGAGGAACCTCTCTCAAAGCCGTTGAACCTGACGATGGAGCGGGGAGAAAAAATTGTTCTGACCGGAGCAAACGGAATCGGTAAAACAACACTGTTAAAGAGCATTCTGGGATTCATTCCGGCGCTCAGTGGAAATGTGGAACTCGGGGATTATCTGGAGATCGGCTATTTTGAGCAGGAGTCCGATCAGGATAATAAGAGAACCTGTCTGGAAGAAATATGGGAGGAATTCCCATCTTATAACCAGTATGAGGTACGTTCTGCCCTGGCAAAATGCGGTTTGACCACGAAGCATATCGAGAGCCAGGTGCGGGTGCTCAGCGGTGGGGAACAGGCGAAAGTGCGGCTGTGTAAATTGCTGAACAGAGAAACAAATCTGTTGGTTCTGGATGAGCCGACCAATCATCTGGACGTGGATGCCAAGGAGGAGCTGAGACGGGCTCTGATGGATTACCCGGGCAGCATTTTGATGGTCTGCCATGAACCGGAATTTTATGAGGGATTGGCGAGCGCGGTCTGGGACGGATCGGAATGGACAACCAGATTGTAGGCGACTTTTGGGATTTATTTGACAGCATCATTATATTATGCTATAATAACGCCGTTATCAATAATACTGTTATTGATAACGGCGTTATGTACGAGAGGAGAAAACGGATATGGCAGTGAAAGACCATTCACTTGATGATAAAATTATTCATGCCGCTGAGGATGAATTTTTGGAGCATGGGTTTGTATCGGCATCTATGCATAAAATTGCGGATCGTGCAGGCGTTACAACGGGCGCTTTATATACAAGATACAAGAACAAAGACGCGCTTTTTGGCAGCCTTTTGATGGAGTTTTTTTCCGTCATTCAGGCCTGTTCGGAGCCTGTCTCTCAGAAGTATTATGAGGCGGAAGAAAGCGGGAGTGTTGCTGATTTCCTGGCCGCCATGGAATTTGAGGAGCAGATGTATCTGAATCTTCTTTTTGAGCATTATGAAGCCTGTGTCCTGTTCTTTTGTAAGAGTCATGGAAGTTCGGTGGAAGAGTCTCTGAGTGCGATGATCAGCTATAAGGTTACGACCACGGTAGATTTTCTGGAAAAAACAGCTGTGCATCCGGTAAACCGGGAAGCTGTGCGTCTGCTGATGGAGGCAAATTTCCATATTTACCGGAAGATTATAGAGGCTGGATATGGGAAAACAGAAGCAATATCCTGCATGAAGGATGTACAGCCTTTTTTACACGCCGGATGGAAGGAACTATATGAGAAACTTCATACCACAATTGAGTAGGGGAGTTTTTTCCTCTGCTTGCGCGTCGCCGATGCGCTGCTTTAGCGGCATTGTACATCTGCATTGGCGTGTGCATAAAAAAGAAGCGGATCTGCCCCACGGGTTTGATCCGCAGCTTTT
>CAZJSI010000201.1:0-4779 GCA_964548675.1 uncultured Eubacterium sp.
ACTATGAAGTATCCCGAAGCCTTGCGGCTTGTGACGGGGCTATTCTTGTTGTGGATGCGGCACAGGGCATTGAGGCGCAGACATTGGCAAATGTATATCTGGCGTTGGATCATGACCTGGATGTTATGCCGGTTATTAACAAAATTGATCTTCCCAGCGCCGATCCGGAACGGGTGATTGAGGAAATCGAGGACGTGATCGGCATTGAGGCCCAGGATGCACCTTTGATTTCGGCAAAGACAGGCCTTAATGTGGAACAGGTATTAGAACAGATCGTAACAAAAATACCTGCCCCGGAGGGAGACCCGGACGCGCCCCTTCAGGCGTTGATCTTTGATTCCGTATATGATTCATACAAGGGTGTGATCGTATTCTGCCGTATCAAGGAGGGGACTGTGCGGACAGGCACTCCGATCAGGATGATGGCGACAGGAGCGACGGCAGATGTGGTGGAAGTCGGCTATTTTGGGGCAGGACAGTTTATTCCGTGTGATGAACTGAACGCCGGAATGGTAGGTTATATTACCGCCAGCATTAAAAATGTAAAAGACACGCAGGTGGGGGATACGATCACAAACCGCCAGAATCCCTGCGCAAAACCTTTGCCGGGATATAAGAAAGTGAATTCCATGGTTTACTGCGGGCTTTATCCGGCTGACGGAGCAAAATATCCGGATCTGCGGGATGCTTTGGAGAAGCTGCAGTTAAATGATGCGGCGCTTCAGTTTGAACCTGAGACATCCATCGCCCTCGGTTTTGGTTTCCGATGCGGATTTTTGGGACTGCTTCACCTGGAGATCATTCAGGAACGGCTGGAACGGGAATACAATCTTGATCTGGTTACTACGGCGCCGGGAGTTGTTTATAAAGTGCATAAAACGGACGGCACGGTTATCGAACTGACGAATCCGTCCAATCTTCCGGACCCGTCCGAGATTGATTATATGGAAGAGCCGATGGTGAGTGCGGAGATCATGGTGACCAGCGAATATATCGGCGCGATCATGGATCTCTGCCAGGAGCGCCGGGGAGTTTATATCAGTATGGAATATATGGAGGAAACCAGAGCCCTGATCAAATATGATCTGCCGCTGAATGAGATCATTTATGATTTCTTTGATGCGTTAAAGTCACGTTCCAGAGGATATGCATCCTTTGATTATGAGATGAAGGGTTACAGCCGTTCCGAGCTGGTGAAACTGGATATCCTTATCAATCGTGAGGAAGTGGACGCCCTTTCCTTTATCGTCTTTGCAGGAAACGCCTATGAGCGTGGACGCAGGATGTGCGAGAAACTCAAAGAGGAGATTCCGCGGCATCTGTTTGAAATTCCGATCCAGGCGGCGGTAGGAGGCAAGATCATTGCCCGTGAGACAGTCAAGGCGATGAGAAAAGATGTGCTTGCAAAATGCTATGGCGGCGACATTACCCGGAAGAGAAAGCTGCTTGAAAAGCAGAAAGAGGGTAAAAAGAGAATGCGCCAGGTTGGAAATGTAGAAATTCCGCAAAAAGCATTTATGAGCGTATTAAAACTGGATGATAAATAATGGAACACGGAAAAACAGATGTGAAAGAACTGGAACTGTATCTTCATATTCCGTTTTGTGAAAAGAAGTGTGCATATTGTGATTTCCTGTCTGCCCCGGCAGATAATGCGGTGCGCGCTGCATATGTCAGGCGCCTTGCAGAGGAGATAAAAGCATACGCGCCGGATTTCCGGGATTATCGGGTAAGCAGCATTTTTTTTGGCGGAGGGACTCCGTCTATTCTGGAGGGGCGGTATATAGTACTGCTCATGAATGAGCTCTCATGTGCTTTCCAAATTACAGACGGGGCGGAGATTTCCATAGAATGTAATCCGGGAACATTGACGCCTGATAAGGCAAGGGCTATGGTACAGTCCGGCATCAACAGGATCAGTTTTGGCCTGCAGTCCGCTAAAAATGAGGAATTAGAGCTGCTTGGCCGTATTCATGATTTTGAGCAGTTTTTGAAAAGTTTTGATATGGCGAGAAAGGCCGGATTTCGCAATATTAACGTGGATCTGATGTCTGCTCTGCCAGGGCAGACCCCGCAGAGCTGGGAACAGACGTTAAGGCAGGTTACGGCGCTGCGTCCGGAGCATATCTCTGCTTACAGCCTGATGATCGAGGAAGGCACGCCGTTTTATGAACGATATCATCCGGACGAGCTTTTGCGGGAACGAGGGGAGCATCCGGTATTGCTTCCAACTGAGGAGGAGGAACGCCAGATGTATGAATTGACAGAAGGATTTCTCCGGGAGAAAGGTTATCAGAGATATGAGATATCTAATTATGCCAAAAAAGGATTTGAGTGCCGGCACAATATTGGTTACTGGACTCTTAAAGATTATCTGGGATTGGGCCTCGGGGCCTCATCCCTGACGGGACATGTACGTTTTCAAAATACTTCCATATTAGAGGACTATCTGGTACAGCCATTTCGTCATTTGGGGATACAGGAGCTTGACAAAAACGCCAGAATGGAGGAATTTATGTTTCTCGGACTGCGTTTGTCAAAGGGAATATCACGAATCAGGTTTGAGGAATTGTTTGGTACGCCGATTGAAAGTATATATGGGAACGTGCTGCGTAGATTAAAAGCGCAGAAATTGATAGAGGCAAATGAAGGCAGGATATTGCTTACGCCAAAGGGAATTGATGTAAGTAATATGGTGCTGGCTGAATTTTTATTGTAAAATATTTTATAAAGGGGAAGACAAATGATGGTTGCACAGGTTTTGGCGATTGTTATATTTATCGTCATGTTCATATTAATCGTTATGGACAAAATTGAAAGACATTATGTTACTTTGGGATGTGGAGCGCTGACGCTCGTGATCGTGTTTGGAATCGTTATGAAGAGCCCGGGCGCGGTTATAGAGACTTTGAATGTCAGGGGGATTTTTAATTTGGATTTCTGGTATGCGGTTGGAGAGGCGGAGGAATCCTCTACGGGCATTAACTGGGCCACGATCATTTTTATTGCAGGTATGATGATCATGGTAGAGGGAATGGCGAAGGCCGGATTTTTCCGGTGGCTGTGTATGCAGCTTGCAAAAATGGTCAACTATAAGCCGATCCCGTTATTTATCACGTTTATGATCATGTCTTCGATACTGGCAATGTTCATAGACAGTATTACGGTAATCCTGTTCCTTGCCGCGGTTACGATAGAACTTGCGAAGTTGTTGAAATTTGATCCGGTACCGATGATCCTGTCGGAGATATTCTGTGCTAATCTGGGCGGCTCTGCTACAATGTGCGGGGATCCGCCAAATATCATCATCGGTACGTCGCTTCACTATTCTTTCAGCGATTTTGTTACAAATACCGGTGTGCTGGCGGCGGTAAGCCTTGTTTTGGTGGTGATCTATTTTTATTTTGTATTCCGCAAAGATCTATTAAAAGGAGGAACGGGAAATATTGATGTGAGTTCCATACCGGAACCCAGGGAAGCCATTACAAACAAAAAGGATTTCACGATCAGCTGTATCATATTTGCATGTGCGGTCGTTCTGCTTGTGACCCATGAACAGACGGGCCTTACCGTCGCGTTTATCGGAACGGTGATCGCGATTGTTACTCTGATCGTCTCGGGAAGATATGCAAAACAGCTGTTGAAATTGGTTGATTATAAAACGCTTCTCTTTTTTGTCGGGCTTTTTATTGTGGTAGGCGGTCTGGAAGAGACAGGGATTCTGGAAGTGATTGCCGGATTTATCGGAGTAGTCAGCAAAGGCAATTTGCTGCTCATGGTAGCTATTATCATCTGGGTATCTGCGATCGCAAGTGCATTTGTAGATAATATACCGTTTGCGGCCACAATGATTCCTGTTGTCAAGAGCCTTGCGGCCACACAGGGAGTGGATCTTGCCACTCTTGCATGGGCTCTTTCCATGGGCACGGATATCGGGGGCAGTGCAACTCCGATCGGCGCTTCCGCTAATGTAGTGGGGACGTCCGTTGCGGCCAAGAATGGCTATGTGATCAGCTGGGGGAAATATTGCAAGGCGGCGGCACCGGCTACTGTGATCGTAATAACTGTTTCAATGATTCTTATTTTTATACGTTATTGTTAAAAGGGGGAGGTATATTATGGAAAGGCAGATAATCATATCGATCAGCAGGGAGTTTGGCAGCGGCGGCCACGATATCGCCGGAAATATTGCCGGGAAATTCGGACTTACAATGTATGACAGGAGCCTGCTCAAAAAAATTGCGGAAGATATGGATATGGATGTGGAGGTGCTCAATAAATACGATGAAAGACCGAGAAATTATGTGTTGACCAGAAGAGTCGGAAAATATTCCAATTCCATGGAAGACATTCTCGTGGAAAAGCAGTTTGAATTTATCCGAAAAAGGGCGGAGAGCGGAGAATCCTTTGTGATCGTAGGACGCTGCGCCGAGACGGTATTGAGGGATTTTGACGGACTTATTTCCATATTTATCACCGGAAGTAAATCATATAAACTTGGCCGCATCATGAAACAGTTTGAATTGAATGAGGCGGATGCCCAGGCGAAAATGATAAAGATCGACCGGCACAGGAGACAATATCACAATCGGTATTCCGACCATAAATGGGGGGATTCCAGATATTATGATATGTGTATCGATGCCAGCCTGCTGGGAGTCGAAGGGACGGCGGAGATACTTGAAGATTATATCGGCGCCAGGATAAAAGCAGGCGTATGACCACATTCAAGACTCGCTCCGAGTCTTGGCGCGGGATTCGGGTCAGCTTCCGCTGACA
>CAZJSI010000202.1:0-4701 GCA_964548675.1 uncultured Eubacterium sp.
ATGCCGCCCTGCGCTAAAAAAGAGTCGCTGCTTTCCGCATCTGATTTTGTGATAATTGTAATCTTTTTGCTGTTATCCAAATGCAATGCACAATATAAGCCGGAACAACCGCTTCCGACAATTAGAATATCTGTTTTCATTTTAACCTTTCTTTCCTGCAATGTATTCACACCATACATTTCATATTTCATTTCATCCAACTATATCACAATTTTTTACATCTGACAAGACACCTGTAAATATAAAACTTTACATATATCTTGACATATTTTTGCCGGTTTTTTATAATAGTCTAAATGTGTGCGATTATCCGGTTTAAATACAAATTACAGAAAAAAAAGGGAGAATAAAATGTTTACAACACGTGAGCTTCAGGATAAGATCCTGCAATTAAAAAAAGAAAAAAATATCTGTATCCTGGTACATGCCTATCAGAGCCAGGATATCTGGGAGGTGGCTGATTATGTGGGCGATTCCTACGGACTGAGCCTGAAAGCGGCCGAATCCGATGCCGATATTGTACTGATGTGCGGCGTCCGTTTTATGGCTGAGACAGTGAAAATTCTGTCCCCTGACAAAAAGGTTCTGCTTTCTCACCCGGATGCCGACTGCCCCATGGCACAGCAGATGGACGTAGACCTGGTAAAACAGTTGAAAGCGATGAATCCGGGATACGCTGTGGCCGCTTATATCAATACGACGGCAGCATTAAAGACGATCTGTGATGTTTGTGTAACATCATCTTCCGCAGTTCAGATCATCCGCAACATGCCGGAAAAGGACATTCTTTTTATTCCGGATTGCAATCTGGGAAACTGGGTAGCCGGTCAACTGCCTGAAAAAAACATAAAATTAGTACATGGCGGATGTCCGACCCATGCAAGGATCTCGGGAAAAGAGGCAAAAAAAGTAAAAGCATTGCATCCGGAAGCGCTGCTGCTTGTCCATCCGGAATGCCTTCCGGAAGTATCTGCGCAGGCCGATTACGTCGGAAGTACAACCGGAATCATGGACTATGCAAAGCAGAGTGAAGCCGGAGAATTCATAATCGGTACGGAAAACAGTATCATCCAACATCTGCAGTTTGCATGTCCCGACAAGAAATTCTATCCTCTGTCCAAAGACTGCGTCTGCCATAATATGAAGCTGACAACATTAGCCGATGTATATGGATGCTTAAACGGAACTGCCGGCGAAGAGATTACGCTGTCTGACGAGGTGATGGAGAAAGCAAAAAAATGCCTTGACACTATGCTGGTACTGGGTAACTGAATTAGAAATATGTCATTATCGCAGCCGCAAAAGGAACAGGAGGCAGGACATCCTGCCTCCTTTGCCGTATTTGACCGTATTTATCTTTTTAAGATTTTGGAGATACATTTGCAGGACAGGGAACCAGTCATCCCCCGTTTTGCAAATGTATTTTTGGGTTTTTTAAGATTTGATTGGCGCATGCGTTCATCTGTGCTATGATAGTGAACGGAGGAAAGACAAATGAATAATAAATATGTGACGGTTACATTTGAAGAGGCAAAGAAGATCATAGACAGCGAGCCGGATTGTCTGATTCTGGATGTCCGGGAGGAAGAGGAGTATATTACAGGCCACGCGGACGGAGCGGTTCTTTTTCCGGTGGATTCCATCAGTGAGAAGACGGCAGAGGAGATCATACCGTCAAAAGCGACGCCTTTGCTGGTGTACTGCCGCAGCGGTGCGCGCAGTGAAATGGCCGTGCAGCAGTTAAGCAGACTTGGGTATACGAGAATTTACAATGTGGGAAGCCTGGTTGGCTGGCCGTATGGAATTGTCTGTTGATGTAAATAATAGGAAACGTCAAATCTATTTGTCGTTTACTATAGAGCACAGGAAAAATGTCAGTAAGTCTGACGCGCAGCGCCGCAGCTGGCACGCCGGGGCGCACTTAATGCGATGGGACAGGAGAGAAAAATGGAAAAGAACAGATTAGAGAGACAATTTGATTTTTTCAGGGAAATTGACAGAGAGAAACTGATTCAGCGCCAGACTCTCATCACGGACGGGGAGCGCCGTGAGAATGATGCGGAACACGCGTGGCACATGGCGATCATGGCGATTATTCTCAGTGAATATGCGAATGAGGAAATTGATGTATTAAAGACGGTTTCCATGCTTTTGATACATGATATTGTGGAAATTGACGCCGGGGATACTTACGCCTACGATGAAGAGGGCAAGAAAACGCAGCGGGAACGGGAAACGGCGGCGGCAGACCGGATCTTTGCGCTTCTTCCGGAGGATCAGCAGAAAAAGTTTCGGGATTTGTGGGAGGAGTTTGAGGCCTGGGAGACGCCCGAGGCAAAATTTGCCCACACGATGGATTGTGTTCAGCCATTGATGTTAAACGACGCCACGCAGGGGAAATCCTGGGTGGATCACGGCGTTCGGCTCAGCCAGGTCCTGAAGAGAAATGCACGGACGGCGGAAGGTTCCGAAGCTCTTTGGGATTATACGCATCAGAATTTTATTTCCCCGAATGTGGAAAAAGGAAAATTAAAGAAAGATTGTTAAATCAGCAGGGATATTGGACGCTTGGATTTGTAGATGAAGGAGACAGACATGAAGATTGATAAGATAGACATTGCAAAGGTTGTAAATCTGGTGAAAGAGACGGACCGTATTGTTTTTGACGATGAGGCGGCAGCCTCCGTTACGGTGAAAGGTGCGGCGGACTATGTGACAAAGGTGGACATGGGAGTCCAGGAATTTCTGAAAAAAGAGCTGGCCCGTCTCTATTCGGATATCGGGTTTATCGGGGAGGAACAGGAGCGGTTTTTGCCTGATCCGGAAGGTTCGTACTGGATCTTAGATCCGATTGACGGTACGACGAATCTGATCTATCACTATGGGATGAGCGCCGTTTCACTCGGACTTTATGAGAAAGGGAAAATGGTATTCGGTGTAGTGTATAATCCGTTTCGCGGGGAACTGTTTACGGCGGCTGCCGGGCAGGGAGCGTACCTGAATGGAAAAGAAATCTCTGTTTCGGAGACGGAGGACATGTCAAAGGTGCTGATCGCCTACGGTTCCTCCCCATATGAGAAAGAGCGCGCCCATGAGTTGTTTGGAATCTTTGAAAAGATTTTTCTCTCCTGTGCAGATTTCCGGCGCAGCGGTTCGGCGGCGCTTGATCTGTGCTATGTGGCGTGCGGCAGACAGGACGCTTATATTGAGCAGAATTTGAAGCCCTGGGATTACGCCGCAGGAGCGCTTGTACTGCAGGAGGCCGGAGGCTGTGTCGGTACATGGAAAGCGGATGTGCCGCTGCCGTATCTGGAAAATGCGGACGTCTGCGCCACAAACGGAAAAGTAGAGGAAAAAGTGAGAAAGTTTTTGACGAAATAAGAGGGAAACTATGCAAGTAAATGTGATTCAGGGTATTCTGATCCCGTTTCTGGGAACAGTTTTGGGGTCAGCCTGTGTACTCTTTATGAAGAATGAAATGAACATGTTGATGCGCCGGGCTTTGACGGGATTTGCGGCCGGGGTTATGGTGGCGGCTTCTATCTGGAGCCTGCTGATACCGGCAATGGATCAGGCATCATTCATGGGAAACCTTGCCTTCATCCCTGCAGTAGTCGGATTCTGGTGTGGAATATTGTTCCTGCTTTTTTTGGACAGAGCGATTCCGCATTTACATTTGGGAAGCGATGAGGCGGAGGGACCGAAATCGGCGCTGAAAAAAACTACCAAGCTGGTACTTGCAGTCACCATACATAATATACCGGAGGGAATGGCAGTAGGGATTGTATTTGCCGGCTGGCTGAGTGGGGATGAATCCATCACAATGGCCAGTGCGTTGGTGCTGGCTCTTGGCATTGCTATCCAGAATTTCCCGGAGGGGGCGATCATTTCCATGCCGCTTCGATCGGAAGGATTGAGAAAAGGGAAAGCTTTTTTGTACGGTGCGATGTCAGGAGCAGTGGAACCGTTGGCCGCGTTGTTTACAATATGGGCGGCCGGAAGCATTATCACGGCACTGCCATATTTGCTGAGTTTTGCGGCGGGGGCAATGGTATACGTGGTAGTGGAGGAACTGATTCCGGAGATGTCTGCCGGATCGCATTCGAATCTGGGCACGGTTTTCTTTTCAATCGGGTTTACGGTGATGTTGATACTGGATGTGGCTTTGGGGTAGCGATAAAGAAAGCAACAAGAGGATAAAGTCCCAACTGGCTGTTGGGTACTGAAACCCTACATTTATATATTAGGAAGAGAAATTGTGAAAATAATTATTATGCCGCGGGAATCATTTTGTGTATGGAATGTATTGAACAGTGCCCGAAACAGGCATTAAAGTTGTAATTTTGTCGAAGTGAATAAGAACGGGAATCAAGTCCTGAATTTTTTTATTTAGCCATATTTTTCATTTTAAATGAAAAATATGGCTTTTTTGTAACTATTTTTATGGGGATTTTTGTTTCAAAAGGTAGACTTTTTGTTCCAGAAGGTAGACTTTGTAAAACAAACGGAAATCTTCTTATTATTATATATCACCAAAATAATCATGTGATATACCAGTTTTTAATTATAAACGGTTTGTTCCAAAAAGTCTACTTTGTGAAACGGGGCGTATCTGAGACGGATGGAGGAATACCATGAAAAGTGAGCAGCCAATGACCCGGCAGGAACTCAGCGGGCAGCCGGGGGAGTACGGGGAAATAC
>CAZJSI010000203.1:0-4662 GCA_964548675.1 uncultured Eubacterium sp.
AAGCGGATCCCAGGAGAAAAGGACAGGCTATGAAGAAATTTACCTTTCAAAACTGAGGGTACTAATTAACGGTTGTGAAATACGGAAAAATTTGCTATGATAAAGAACAAATAAATATGTATGGACAGATTTCAACCCGAAGGAGGAAATTATGAATAAAAGATTATACAAATCAGAGGATAACAGAGTATTATGCGGAGTTTGCGGTGGATTAGGTGAATTTCTTGGAATTGATCCGACGATCATCCGGCTGCTTTGGGCGCTGCTCTGCATACTGGCAGGAACCGGAATTTTGATCTACATTGTTGCTGCAATCGTAATTCCGAGACAGCCGCTCAATTAGCTTGTAATGAACGCCAAAAATATCCGGCGTTTATGGAAACAGAATGGTATATAAGCAGTAGAAAAATGCGGTAAAACGGCGTTTTCTGCTGCTTTTTATGACATATAAATCCCTAAATACATAAGCAAAAATAGTGAAAAGGTGGAAAATATGCTTGAATTGAAAAATGTATCCTTTGAAGTATCGGAGGAAAAAGAACAGAAGGAAATTATCAGAGGAATTGATCTGAAGATCGATGAGAAAAAATTTGTGGTCATTACCGGGCCGAACGGAGGGGGAAAGTCTACGCTCGCAAAGCTGATTGCAGGTATTCAAAAACCGACTTCCGGACAGATCCTGTTTGACGGCGTGGATATCACGGAAAAAACGATCACGGAGCGTGCCAATATGGGAATCAGCTTTGCGTTCCAGCAGCCGGTGCGGTTTAAAGGAATCCAGGTACTGGATCTGATTCGGATAGCTGCGGGAAGGAGGATGAGCGCTGCGGATGCCTGTGAATATTTATCGGAGGTGGGACTCTGCGCTAAAGATTATATCAATCGTGAAGTGAACGCGAGCCTTTCCGGCGGGGAACTAAAGCGGATCGAGATCGCGACCGTGCTTGCAAGAGGAACGAGATTGTCCGTATTTGACGAGCCGGAGGCAGGAATTGATCTCTGGAGTTTTCAGAATCTGATTCAGGTGTTTGAGCGGATGCAGAAAAAGACGAAGGATGGTTCTATCCTGATCATTTCTCATCAGGAGAGGATTTTGAATATTGCAGATGAGATCGTGGTAATCTCTGACGGGCAGATCATCCATCAGGGAGCGAAGGATGAGATATTGCCGAAACTTCTGGGGACGGCGTCTGCTGTGGATGTATGCAGTAAATTTTATCAGGGAGGGAAATAGTCATGATGGATGAGATTCAAAGAAGGCTGCTGCTGGAGGTGGCAGATCTCCACGAAGTACCGGAAGGCGCATATAATATCCGCGCTAACGGCGAGATGGCGGCAAGAAATACAACGGCAAATATAGATATTGTCTCAAAGACAGACGCCAGCGGTATTGATATCCGTATCAAACCGGGAACCAAAAATGAGAGTGTGCACATTCCGGTAGTGTTGAGCAAGAGTGGTTTGAAAGAAACGGTATACAATGATTTTTACATTGGGGAAAACAGCGATGTGGTCATTGTGGCAGGCTGCGGTATTGATAACTGTGGCAGCCAGGATTCTGAGCACGATGGAATCCATCGGTTTTTTGTCGGTAAGAATGCCCGGATCAAATATGTGGAAAAACATTACGGGGCAGGAGACGGACAGGGAAAGCGGATTCTGAACCCGGGCACCGAGGTATATATGGAAGAGGGAAGCTATATGGAGATGGAAATGGTTCAGATCAAAGGTGTGGATTCCACTGTGCGTGATACAAAAGCGGAACTGGCTGCAGGAGCTAAGCTGGTAGTCAGAGAGCGTCTGATGACCCACGGCGAGCAGAGCGCGGTCAGCAGCTATGAGGTGAGCCTGAACGGTGCCGGTGCGAGTGCGGATGTCATTTCCCGGTCTGTGGCAAAGGATTCTTCCTATCAGAAATTTGATTCCAGGATCGTGGGAAACGCCCCCTGCAGCGGCCATACGGAATGTGACGCCATTATTATGGATAAGGCAAGGATTCTTGCGATTCCCCAGCTGGAGGCAAATGACCTGGATGCCGCGCTGATTCACGAGGCTGCAATCGGAAAGATTGCCGGGGAACAGATTATCAAGCTGATGACCCTGGGTCTGACTGAGGAAGAGGCAGAAGCACAGATTGTAAATGGGTTCCTGAAGTAGTATTTTAACAGGCCGGACGGAAAAAAATATTTGAGAATATAATTCCGGTTGGACTTTCATTAATCCGTTTTTTGCATAAGAAAAAATGATAAATAAGATTGACACAAAAAGAGGATGGATTTTTGTAAATAAATTTGCAAAATGCCATCCTTTTTTTGGCATAAGAGAGTTAAGAGTAATGCAAAATGTATATTTGACAATCATTTTATTGGAAATTATAATAAAAATATACAAAAATAGTTTTATATTGGTATAATATGTATATATAGGATTTAGGTTATACCGCATAGTAAAGGAGGACGAAAATGAAAATTTTAGGTGTTTCTCTCGGAACAAAAAACGGGAACAATGACACAATGTGCCGGGTTGCTCTTGAGACGGCAAAGGAACTGGGGGCGGAAATCGAATTTATCCATCTGCTTGATTGGGACATTAAGTACTGTTCAGGGTGCGTTGCATGTTCACGCGGCCTGGTAATGGGCAAGGGGATGATCTGTACCCAGAAGGATGATTTCAGTGCTTTTTATGAGAAGATCGTTGAGGCTGACGGCGTTCTGATGGTGGATCCTATTTTTGAATCCGGTGCATCAGGTTTATATCATGTGATCACAGACCGTATGGGTCCCGGACATGACACAGGTATGTTAAGAATGCTCGACGGAAAGTTAAAAGAGCAGGGCAAGGAAGGTTTAAATCCAAGATATTTCAGACAGAAAGCGATGGCTTTTGTCGGTATCGGCGGTTCTGACTGGGCTGTACGCTGTGAGACAGACCATGCAATGTTTGCGCTCAGCCAGGGTTGGAAGATCGTAAACAATGAATATTTCTCATGGTGCAAGGATGTTATCATGCAGGATGACAAGATCGAGCGTATGAAAGTGATCGCAAAGAACCTTGTGGAAGCTGCTCAGTATATTATTGACAATGATGTTCAGATCGAAGGTTCTGAGAATCTGTCTCTCTGGAAAGGTACGGAGGGCGCATGCCCGCACTGCCAGGGAAATGCGTTCTATATTTTCCCGGGAACAAATCATTGTGTATGTGAATACTGCGGCCTGGAGGGCAGATTAAATATCGTAGACGGTGCATTCAAGTTTACAAATGATGAATCCATCGTGCCAAACGGACATTTAGAACATGCCCATGATGTTATGAGCGGCAAGTTTGCCCATGGCCAGGATATTTTCGAGAACGAGGGACGCCTGATGAATCTTTACAAAGATCCGGAGTTCAAAGCACGTAAGGCTCACTACACAGCAGTATGTGAACCGACAACAGCTCCGTCAAAGGCAAAATAGTTTTTTTGATGTAGGAAGTCTGGAGGACTTCCTACATCAAAAAACAGTATGCGCACAAGCACGAGAGGAAAATATTGCTCTGCAATCGTGCTTGGCGCGGCAAGAAAAGCTGTGCTTTTGAAGTTTTTGACCGTGAAGGTGTATGAAGCGCACTTTTCTTGTGCAGACAGAGAACTGAGTGTGACTGAGCAAAAAAGAAAGAGGGTATTTAAAAATGGCAGATTTCAAATTTGAACCGATGCGGAGTCTTATTTACGTAGACTGCGCATGTGAAGATTACAGACCAAACTTACAGAGATGGCTTTATAAGACACATATTCCGGACAGTATTTCCCAGTTTGAGCCGTATGTTACAAAATATGCGTTTTATCCGTCATTCCCGATTCCGCCGGAAGGAGATCGTTTCGGATATGCGAGAATGCAGCTCACAGAACATCACTGGTTAGTAAGCGATCTGGATCCCCGTCTTGAGATCAAAGCGATCGCAGAGACATTCCCGCTGGACGTGCTTGTATGGCAGGGCAACCTTCCTGCATCTGCATTAAACGGCGGCCAGATGGAAACAGAAGGCGATGTGGGAAATGAAGCCCGCAAGTCAAACAATGCAGAGGGCAAACCGTTTATCTTTGCATTCCTTCCAATGTGGTGGGAGAAAGATATCAAGGGAAAAGGCCGCACAATTGAGGACGGAGCGAACTATCGTTTCAATATGGCCATCGGTTTCCCGGAAGGCGTAGACAAAGCAGAAGGCGAAAAATGGTTATTTGAAAAAGTAATTCCGATCTTTGAAGCGGCACCTGAGTGTACGCGTATTCTCTGTAGCAATGTAAAGAAAGATATCAACGGATGTGTGATGGATTATGTTCTGGAACTCTGGTTCGAGAATCAGTCCGGATGGTACAAAGTAATGGTAGAGGATACCAAAGCTCTGGAAAAACCGGAATGGGCACAGCAGGATGCATTCCCGTTCCTGAAACCATATCACAATATCTGCAGTGCAGCGGTGGCGGATTATACACCGAGCAATAACCTTGCAAATTATCGCGGCTATATTACAATGAGATAATCTGAAAAGTACATAAATGTAAAAATGGGGGTGTCGGATAATACCGATTTTTAACCCCTGACATGCAGGGAAGAGGCAATCCCTGAGAAATTCGGGCTTATTTGAGTCCTGAATCCTCTGCGGAACTGCCTCTTCCTTTTT
>CAZJSI010000204.1:0-4599 GCA_964548675.1 uncultured Eubacterium sp.
TAGGAAAGCCCGTCTTATGACATAAAAGCACTTCGTGCGAACGATGCGCAGCTATGCGCGCGGCAAGAATAGTATGCGCACCTGTACGAGAGGAAAATATTGCTTTGCAATTGCCCGTATTCCCGGTTAAGAGTCGAGAAATCGGCTCTTTTATTATGATCAAAATTATAAAAAATGAAAGAGGTTCCAATGAAAGTATAAATTTATTCCTGATTTTCCGTATGAATTATTGGAAATTCCGTACAAATGTGTTAAGATATGCCTACCAGAAAAAGAAAGGAACGGTATGTTTTATGAGCGATTACAAGATAAATACAAAATGTGTGCAGGCCGGGTACAGGCCGGGAAACGGGGAACCGCGTCAGATTCCGATCATTCAGTCCACCACGTTTCGTTACGAGACGAGCGAGGATATGGGAAAACTGTTTGATCTGGAAGCATCCGGATATTTTTATACACGTCTTCAGAATCCGACCAATGATTATGTGGCGGCAAAGATCGCGGAGTTGGAGGGCGGAACAGCGGGAATGCTGACATCCTCCGGCCAGGCGGCCAATTTCTTTGCGTTATTTAATATCTGCCAGTGCGGAAGTCATATTGTTTCATCCTCTGCCATCTACGGCGGGACTTTCAACCTGATCGAAGTTACCATGAAAAAAATGGGAATCGATGTAACCTTTGTCTCCCCTGACTGCACGGAAGAGGAATTAAACGCTGCATTTCAGGAAAATACAAGAGCAGTATTTGGAGAGACGATCGCAAATCCGGCCCTGACGGTGCTGGATATTGAAAAATTCGCAAAGGCAGCCCATGCTCACGGAGTACCGCTGATCGTGGACAATACTTTCCCGACGCCGGTAAACTGCCGTCCGATCGAGTGGGGCGCTGACATTGTGACTCATTCCACGACAAAATATATGGATGGACATGGCGCAGCGGTAGGCGGCGCGATCGTGGATTCCGGTAAATTTGACTGGATGGCACATGCCGATAAATTTCCGGGGCTTTGTACACCGGATGATTCCTACCATGGAATTACTTATGCGGAAAAATTCGGACAGGGCGGAGCCTTTATTACAAAATGTACGGCTCAGTTGATGCGTGACCTTGGCTGTATCCAGTCTCCTCAGAACGCATATCTTCTGAATCTTGGCCTGGAATCTCTGCATGTGCGTATGCCGCGCCATGTGGAAAACGGACAGGCAGTTGCGGAATTTCTGCGGGCTCATCCAAAGGTGACGCATGTTACTTATTCCGGACTGCCGGGAGATAAATATTATGAGACTGCGCAGAAATATCTGCCAAAGGGAGGCTGCGGTGTCGTTTCCTTTGAACTGGATGGCGGCCGTGCAGCGGCGGAAGCGTTTATGAAACACCTGAAACTGGCAGCGATCGAGACACATGTGGCGGACGCGCGCACATGCTGCTTAAATCCTGCCACATCCACTCATCGTCAGATGACAGATGAGCAGCTTGAGGCTGCCGGAATTCCGGCAGGTCTGGTGCGCATGTCCTGCGGTCTGGAAGATAAAGAGGATTTGATCGCGGATCTCGCGCAGGCTTTGGATCAGATTTAGAAGCCGATAATTTGGAGATAATGCCGGGGATTATGGAAATTCAATTACTTATTCCATAGTTCCCGGCGTTTGTTATGGGAAAATATGGTGCGGTCCGGCATCTCTGAAGGGAAAATAAATCAACTCTTGTTGTAAAAGTGTCTATTATTCGACGTTTTTACAATAAGTGATGATTGTTTAATCAACAATGGTCTATTATAATGTGAAAAACAGTTGAAAGGAGACCAGCAGCATGAAGAAATTTCTGAAAGTGAGTATGTTTTTGATTTCGGTATTTTTATTTACAATTTTAATCCTGCCCAATTCAGGACGCCGGGGAAAAGTTATGAGAAAAGGAGAGGAAACAGATGCATGAAGTGAAATCACCGAAAAAACCTCTGATTTCCTACTATGTTATTGTTGCCCTGTTTTTGTTGATCTTAAATTTCCTGATGATTCCCTTTTTGACTCAGAGAAAGGTGACGGAGGTAGATTACGGCACTTTTATGTCCATGACGGAGGAAGGGGACATTGGGTATGTGCAGGTTGAGAACAATAAGATTATTTTTACCGATGGAGAAAAGGAGCATATTTACAAAACGGGACTTATGAATGATCCCGGGCTGACAGAACGCTTATATGCTTCCGGCGCTCAGTTTTCCAGTGAGATCGTGGAACAGATGTCTCCGTTTTTGAGTATATTGTTATCCTGGATATTGCCGCTTATTTTGATGCTGGGCATCGGTCAATTGATGTCAAGACGGCTGAAAAACAGGGCTGGCGGAAATAACGCCATGATGTTTGGCATGGGAAAGAGCAATGCAAAAATATATGTGCAGTCCACTGCCGGAATCAAATTTTCCGATGTGGCGGGAGAAGACGAAGCGAAAGAATCTTTAGCGGAAATTGTGGACTATCTTCATGATCCGACGAAATATAAGGAAATTGGTGCGGCCATGCCGAAAGGCCTGTTGTTGGAGGGACCTCCGGGAACAGGAAAAACGATGCTGGCGAAAGCAGTGGCCGGTGAAGCAAATGTTCCTTTCTTTTCTATTTCCGGTTCAGAATTTGTGGAAATGTTTGTCGGAATGGGAGCTTCCAAGGTGAGAGACCTGTTCCGTCAGGCGAAAGAAAAAGCGCCCTGTATTGTGTTTATCGATGAGATTGACGCCATTGGAAAGAAGAGAGATAACCAGATGGGCGGAAATGATGAACGGGAGCAGACATTGAACCAGCTTCTGACGGAGATGGACGGTTTTGAGGATAACACGGGAGTTATCATTCTTGCAGCGACAAACAGGCCGGAATCATTAGACCCTGCGCTTCTCCGTCCGGGACGGTTTGACCGCCGTGTTCCGGTGGAACTTCCTGATCTGGCAGGCAGGGAGGCGATTTTAAAAGTACATGCAAAAAAGATACGGACAAGCAGTGATATCGACTTCAAGGTGATCGCCCGCATGGCGTCCGGGGCTTCCGGCGCGGAGCTGGCAAACATTGTGAATGAAGCAGCTCTTCGTGCTGTGCGTGATAACAGAAGCGTTGTAATGCAGGAGGATCTGGAGGAGAGCATAGAAGTCGTGATAGCCGGATATCAGAAGAAAAATGCCATTCTGACAGATAAAGAGAAATGGATCGTGTCTTACCATGAGATCGGCCATGCTCTGGTCGCAGCAATGCAGACAAACTCTGCTCCCGTCCAGAAGATCACGATCATACCCCGGACTTCCGGAGCGTTGGGATATACGATGCAGGTAGATGAAGGAAACCATTACCTGATGAGTAAGGAAGAAATTGAAAATAAGATCGCGACTTTCACAGGCGGGCGCGCTGCGGAGGAAGTCATATTCGGTTCCGTGACGACTGGGGCTTCCAATGATATCGAGCAGGCGACGAAGCTTGCCAGGGCAATGATCACCCGATACGGCATGAGCGAAGATTTCGATATGGTAGCGATGGAGAACGTTACGAACCAGTATCTGGGCGGGGATACTTCCCTTGCCTGCTCTGCGGAAACGCAGACACAGATTGACCGCCAGGTGGTGGAGCTGGTGAAGAGGCAGCATGAGAAAGCGGCGCAGATTCTGCTTGAGAACCGTGAAAAGCTGACAGAACTGGCAGAATATCTCTATCGCCATGAGACGATCACCGGTGATGAGTTTATGGCCATTTTAAACGACAGATATGATTCGAATGATAAAAAAATGTGATACTTAGCTTTCCTTCCATTTAAATATACGCTCCGCAATGCGCAGGGATTCGGATATGTATTATGCCAGCTGAGCTGACCCGAATCCTGCGCCAGGATTCACGAGCGAGTCTTGACTTGGAAGAACTCTGATGCATTTGCAGCAGGGTTCTTCTCAGGTCATGAAGCCGGAAAATAGCTGCGGATGATCTGGGCGACGATCTTCTGGATCGTTTCCGGATATTCGTTTCCGTATTTTATGATGAGGCCGGCCAGGGAACATAAAATGAAATCCAGTTTCATGTCGTTTTCTATGGACGGATGAATGATTGAAGTTGCATAGAGCCTGTTTCGGAATGCATCGGAGATAAGCTGCGGAATACGCTGGCTGCTCTGGTTCGGGATCAATGCGGATATTTTTTCCAATGGAGTGGTATCTGACCAGTGCAGCATAAATTTATGTATAAAGGATTCCGGAGATTCGAAAAATTCCGTATAGAAATCGATGGTATCCGCGGCCTCTTCCACTGCATCTGACAGATAGACGTCATAGAGCGCATAAATATCGGAATAGTGAAGATAAAAAGTTCCCTTATTGATCTCAGCCCGGGATGCAATTTCGGTCACGGTAATTTTTTCCAGAGGTTTTTCCTGGATCAGCTGTGAGAAAACCTGTTTGATACTTTTTTCTGTTTTGATGATTCTCAAGTCCTGCTTTTTTCTTCCCATTTGTAGTTTCCTTCATAAATAATCAACGACTGTCTATTATAATATATCATGAAGCCGGATACGAATCAAGAAGGATATCAGATGTGAGATGACTCCCACCTCTATAGGTCAACATCATAAACTTAAGAA
>CAZJSI010000205.1:0-4512 GCA_964548675.1 uncultured Eubacterium sp.
ATATCAGATGGGAGTCATCTCTCATCTGATATATTTTTTTGATGTAATCCATGCGGGCGGACATGTTCATCAGAAGCAGGTCTACAAGAGTCAGCGCAGCCATGGATTCCACAACGACGACTGCCCGGGGTACAATGACCGGGTCGTGGCGTCCTCTGATATTGATGTCGATCGGCGTGCCATCCCTTTTTACAGTCTGCTGCGTGCGGCTGATGGAAGGGGTTGGCTTAATGGCAGCCCGGAAAATAATTGGGGAGCTGTCGCTCATGCCGCCAAGGATTCCTCCGGAATGATTTGTTTTCTTGCTGATCTGTCCATTTTCATTTATACAGAACGGATCATTATTTTCGGAACCGGGCATTTTTGCTGCCTCAAAACCGGAACCGATCTCAAATCCTTTTACCGCTCCGATAGAAAATATGGCTTTTGCCAGGTTGGCATCCAGTTTTTCGAAAACAGGCTCGCCTATGCCGGCGGGCATTCCGGTAATGATACATTCGATGATACCGCCGGAAGAATTCTGTTCCTTCATGCAGGTGTTCAGAAACTGCTCCGCTCTGGCCGCGGCGTCTGAATCCGGCATATAGAGTGGGTTATTGCTAATTTCCGCTTTATTGAATTGTGCGGGATCGATGCTGACGGGACCGATTGATTTTGTGTAGGTGAGAATTGAAATTCCCATTTCTTCCAGTATTTTTGAGGCGACAGCGCCGGCAGCGACACGGCCGATCGTCTCACGGCCGGAAGAACGTCCGCCGCCCCGGTAGTCCCTGAATCCGTATTTGGCGTCAAAAGTGAAATCAGCATGTCCCGGACGGTAGTAGGAAGCAATCTCACTGTAGTCCCTTGACCTCTGGTCTTCATTTCTCACGATCAATGAGATGGGGGTACCGGTTGTGCGCCCTTCAAAAATGCCGGAAAGAATCTCCACCTGATCTCCCTCTTTCCGGGGGGTGGAGTATTTGGATTGTCCGGGCTTCCTGCGATTTAAAAATTTCTGGATATCCTCTTCATTGAGCGAAAGGCCAGCAGGGCAGCCGTCAATGACTACTCCGATTCCCTTTCCATGAGATTCTCCCCAGGTTGATATCTGAAAAATGTTTCCAATTTTGGAACCAGCCATAAAAATATTCCTCCAAATGTAAGTGTAGCGTTATTTTTCATTATATGATAAAATGTCCACGAAAGCAATGCAAAGCATGAAAATAAATGAGACGGGAAGGAAGGCTTATGTACAAATTATTGAAGAAAGACGGGCGTGCAAAGCGTGCGGAAGTGACCACCGTGCACGGCACGATACAGACGCCTGTATTTATGAATGTGGGAACTGCGGCAGCAATCAAAGGCGCCGTATCCACAGAGGACCTGCAGCATATTAAAACTCAGGTGGAACTGTCGAATACGTATCATTTGCATGTGCGCCCGGGAGATCAACTGATCAAAGAACTGGGCGGACTGCATAAATTTATGGTGTGGGACAAACCGATCCTCACCGATTCAGGCGGATTTCAGGTATTTTCCCTGGCAGGCCTGCGCAAGATCAAAGAGGAGGGGGTTCATTTCAGATCCCATGTGGACGGAAGAAAGATCTTTATGGGTCCGGAAGAGAGCATGCAGATCCAGTCAAATCTGGCGTCTACGATAGCGATGGCTTTTGACGAATGTGCCCCGGCCATGGCGGACCGGAGTTATGTACAGCCGTCAGTTGACCGGACTACCAGATGGCTGGTGCGGTGTAAGGCGGAGATGAAACGGCTGAACAGTCTTGAAGATACGATCAATAAAAATCAGATGCTTTTCGGTATTAATCAGGGAGCAATTTTTGATGATATCCGCATTGACCATGCAAAGCGCATCAGTGGACTTGATCTGGACGGTTACGCAGTCGGAGGACTGGCAGTGGGAGAGAGCCATGAGGAAATGTATCATATCCTTGATGTGACAGTGCCTCACCTCCCGGAAAATAAACCGACATATCTGATGGGAGTAGGAACCCCGGCAAACATTCTGGAAGCGGTAGATCGTGGAGTAGACTTTTTTGACTGTGTATATCCGAGCAGAAACGGCCGTCATGGACATGTCTACACAAATCAGGGGAAATTGAACCTGTTCAATCAGAAATATGAGAAGGATATGCGTCCGATTGAAGAAGGCTGTCAATGTTCTGCATGTCAGAAGTACGGCAGAGCATATATCCGGCATTTGCTGAAGGCAAAGGAAATGCTTGGGATGCGTCTGTGTGTTTTGCACAACCTTTATTTTTATAATACGATGATGGAGGAGATCAGAGACGCGATCGATGCCGGAAATTATCACAATTATAAAGAAGAAAAGCTGTACGGAATGCGCCAAAATGAGAGAAAATAAGAAAAAATATTAAAATAGCTTGAAGAATTGTTATTTATTGTGTAGAATAATATGCAGTATTCAAAAAACAGGAGGAATATTTATGTACGTATTAACTGGAACAGGCGGCGGTATGGCGTCCATGCTCATCTGGATTGTTGTTTTGGTAGCATTTCTGTTCTTCTTCATGATCAGACCTCAGAAAAAGGAGCAGGCCAGAAGAAATGAAATGATGTCAAAAATGGAAGTGGGAGATACCGTGTTGACAAACAGTGGGTTCTACGGCACTTTGATCGATATTACAGATGATACCGTAATTGTTGAATTTGGCAATAACAAAAACTGCCGTATTCCTATGCAGCGTTCTGCAATCGCGCAGGTTGAAAAGGCTGATGAAGCGGTAGAGGAATAAGTTATAGTAAATGAAAAATAAATATGACGTTTTCTATAACAGCAAAGATGCAAAAAGCAGGACATGACCTTTACCGTCATTGTCCTCTTTTTACGCAAGTGGTGAGAGGAGTAACCAATATGAAATTTCAGGTTGGAGTAATTGCGGGCGACGGTATAGGACCGGAAATCGTCGCGGAAGCACAGAAAGTGTTGAACTGTGTGGGAGAAAAATTCGGTCATGAGTTTGTCTATGAAGATATTTTGATGGGCGGGTGTTCTATTGACGCCACCGGAGTCCCGCTGACAGATGAGGCGATTGAACAGGCCTTAAGTTCCGATGCGGTGCTGATGGGTTCTATTGGCGGAAATACAAGCATATCTCCATGGTATCAGCTTCCTCCGAATCTGCGCCCGGAGGCAGGACTTTTAAAGCTGCGCAAAGCGCTGAATCTGTTTGCAAATTTAAGGCCGGCGTATCTTTATGAGGAATTGAAAGAGGCTTGTCCTCTGCGTGATGATATTATCGGTGAAGGATTCGATATGATGATCATGCGCGAGCTGACCGGCGGACTTTACTTTGGCGCCCGGGAGACGAAGGAAGTAGATGGCGTAACGACAGCGGTTGATACGCTTACATATAATGAGAATGAAATCCGCAGAATAGCTGTCAAAGGCTTTGATATAGCAATGAAAAGAAGAAAAAAGGTTACCAGTGTGGACAAGGCAAACGTGCTGGATTCCTCCAGACTTTGGAGAAAGATCGTAGAGGAAGTTGCGAAGGATTATCCGGAAGTATCTTATGAGCATATGCTTGTGGATAACTGTGCAATGCAGCTCGTTAAAGATCCAAAACAGTTTGATGTTATTTTGACAGAAAACATGTTTGGTGATATTCTGTCTGATGAGGCAAGTATGGTGACCGGTTCCATCGGCATGCTTTCCAGCGCGAGCTTAAATGATACAAAATTCGGTCTTTATGAGCCAAGCGGCGGTTCCGCGCCGGATATTGCCGGAAAAGGAATTGCAAATCCGATCGCAACGATCCTGTCCGCAGCGATGATGCTTCGCTATTCTTTTGATCTGGACAAGGAGGCGGATGCTGTGGAGGCTGCAGTAAAGCAGGTATTAAAAGAAGGATACCGCACAATCGATATCATGCCTCAGGAAGAAGAAAAGAAGGCGTCCGTGGAGCAGGTGGGGACCTCGCGCATGGGTGATTTAATTTGTGAACATATATAAAGGTTAGGAATTAGGAGGAAAAGCAGGATGAGAAGTGATAACGTAACACAGGGGATGCAGCAGGCGCCCCACAGATCTTTATTTAACGCACTTGGATACACAAAAGAAGAGCTTGACAGACCGTTGGTAGGTATCGTAAGCTCTTACAATGAGATTGTTCCGGGACATATGAATCTGGACAAAATCGTTGAAGCAGTAAAAATAGGCGTTGCCATGGCTGGCGGTACACCGATCGTATTCCCGGCTATCGCAGTCTGCGATGGTATCGCTATGGGACATACCGGGATGAAGTACTCACTTGTAACCCGTGACCTGATTGCGGATTCCACGGAATGTATGGCAATGGCGCACCAGTTCGATGCCCTTGTTATGGTGCCGAACTGCGACAAGAATGTACCGGGCTTACTGATGGCAGCGGCGAGATTAAATATCCCGACCGTGTTTGTCAGCGGCGGCCCGATGTTAGCCGGACATATCAAAGGACAGAAGAGAAGCCTTTCTTCCATGTTTGAGGCAGTCGGCTCCTATGCGGCA
>CAZJSI010000206.1:0-4459 GCA_964548675.1 uncultured Eubacterium sp.
AATTTGCGCATGACATTGGTTAAAACTGTAAAAAATGTGAAACTTTAGACAAAGTTTCGCATTTTTTCATTCAAATAGTAGAAAATGTAAAAAAAACTTGCTATTGGAGGCTATTTGCAGTATCTTATACAGTGGATATGCAAGAAAACAAATGAGGTTATTCAAAAAGTCAGGATTTTACTTGAATTTGTGAATAAAATCAAAAAAATATGAATTTTGATGGAATTAATAATTCATTGCATGACAGTGGGGTGATTCAGAATGGACTTATTTGATTATATGAGGGAACAGAATAAGGAAAAGGAATCGCCGTTGGCGTCCAGGCTTCGGCCGACGACCTTGGATGAGGTAGTCGGACAGCAGCATATTATCGGAAAAGACAAGCTGCTTTACCGGGCGATCAGGGCTGACAAACTGCAATCCGTCATTTTTTACGGACCGCCGGGGACGGGCAAGACAACGCTTGCGAAGGTGATCGCGCAGACGACCAGTGCAGAGTTCATGCAGATCAACGCCACTTCCGCAGGGAAGAAAGATATGGAAGCGGTGGTTGAAAAAGCGAAAGAGATTCGGGGTATGTATGGCAGGCGGACGATCCTGTTTATCGATGAGATTCATCGTTTTAACAAGGGGCAGCAGGATTATCTGCTTCCGTTTGTGGAGGATGGCACGGTGACGCTGATCGGAGCGACGACGGAAAATCCGTATTTTGAGGTAAATAGTGCACTGATCTCCCGCTCCATTGTATTTGAGTTGAAACCGCTGGCGCCGGAAGATATCAAGATTCTGTTGAAAAGAGCAGTGTATGACACAAAACGGGGGATGGGCGCTTATAATGCGGATATTGATGAGGAGTCCCTCGATTTTCTTGCAGATGTGTCCAACGGAGATGCGCGAAGTGCATTAAATGCAATCGAACTGGGAATTCTGACCACAGAGAAGAGCGCTGACGGAAAGATCCATATCACTATCGATGTTGCGGAAGAATGTATTCAGAAACGTGTCGTTAAATATGATAAAAACGGTGACAGCCATTATGATAATATTTCAGCTTTTATAAAAAGCATGCGCGGTTCCGATCCGGATGCGGCCGTCTATTATCTGGCGAAAATGCTTTATGCCGGGGAGGATGTGATGTTTATTGCCCGGCGGATTATGATATGCGCTTCGGAGGATGTGGGAAACGCAGATCCGATGGCGCTTACAGTGGCGGTGAGCGCGGCTCAGGCAGTGGAACGTCTCGGTATGCCGGAGGCGAGAATCGTTCTGGCTCAGGCTGTTACCTATGTGGCAAGTGCGCCGAAGAGCAACGCCGCTTATATGGCGGTGGACAAAGCGCTGGAAACCGTGCGGAACACGAAGACTGCGCCGGTACCGGCATATCTCTGCGACAGCCATTATAAAGGCGCACAGAAGCTGGGACGGGGAATCGGTTACAAATATGCCCACGATTATCCGAATCACTATGTCGAACAGCAGTATTTACCGGATGCATATAGAGATATGAAGTTTTACGAGCCCACTGATAACGGGTATGAGAAAGAGATCAGAGCTTATTTTCAGAGAATCAAACAGCAGGAGGAAAAGTGAAAATGAAGTCATATCAAAAGATGAGCAGAGAAGAGCTGCTAAAAGAAAAGGAAAGCCTGGAACAGCAGTATAAAGAAATTTGCAAAAAAGGTCTGAAACTGGATATGTCCAGAGGGAAACCTTCCAAGGAACAGTTGGAGCTGTCCATGCCGATGATGGATATTCTTACAAGCAAGACTCCTTTGGTCAGCAGGGCCGGAACGGATATCAGAAATTATGGCTTGATCGACGGTATCACGGAAGGGCAGGAGTTTATTGCAGGCCTGGTAGGCCTTGGTCCAGAATCCTATGATAACGTCATTGTGTATGGCAATGCCAGCCTGAATATTATGTATGACTGTATCGCGCGTTCGATGATTTTTGGCGTGAACGGCAGCACTCCCTGGTGTAAGCTGGACAAGGTAAAATGGCTCTGTCCGGTACCGGGATATGACCGTCATTTTTCTATCACAGAGTGTTTTGGCATTGAGATGATCAATGTGCCGCTCTATGAGGACGGCCCGGATATGGATATTGTGGAGAAGCTGGTCAGCGAAGATGACAGTATCAAGGGTATCTGGTGTGTGCCGAAATATTCCAATCCTATGGGAACTTCCTATTCGGATGAAACGATCCGCCGTCTTGCAAGGTTAAAACCGGCTGCGGAGGATTTCAGAATTTATTGGGATAATGCATATTGTGTACACGACCTCTATGAGGACGGAGACGAGATACTGGAGATTCTCGGTGAGTGCGAAAAAGCGGGTAATCCGAATCTGCCGCTTGAGTTTTGCTCCACATCCAAAGTTACATTTTCCGGTGCAGGCATTTCCGGACTGATCACCAGTCTGGAAAACAAGGCGGATATTCTGAAACGTCTGACAGTGCAGACGATCGGATTTGATAAGATTAATCAGCTTCGCCATGTGAAGTTCCTGAAAGATATCGACGGCGTAAAAGCCCATATGGCAAAACATGCCGCGATCATCCGCCCGAAATTCGAGATGCTGTTGGAGCGCTTTGAGAATGAGCTCGGAGGCCTGGGCGCAGGTTCCTGGGTAAAACCAAGAGGCGGCTATTTCATCACCTATTGTGCAAACGAGGGATGTGCAAAATCTATCGTTGCAAAAGCAAAAGAGGCTGGCGTAGTCCTGACAGGAGCGGGGGCTCCGTTCCCATACAAAAAGGATCCGCAGGATTCCGTGATCCGAATTGCGCCGACACTTCCACCTATGGAAGAGCTTCAGGAGGCGTGCGATGTGTTTATTACCTGTGTAAAACTGGCAAGTGTTGAGAAATTACTGAGTGAGTGATCTGTCGGTTGAGAGTTTGTTAAGTGATATAAAGATAATGAGTGGAAACGCCCGGAACGGCAATTGTGTGTGCCGTTTCGGGCGTTTCCTTTTTGTGATTAAAATCCATCCGGAAAAGCAACGTGCAGTTACGTGTGACTTTGCTGTGCGCATACTATTTTTGTATCATAGGAAATCCAGAGGAATTTCCTGTGACAAAACAAAAAATTTTTTTGTGCCATATAATTTTAACATGATCCACAAAAAAATTTGTTTCTTCACAGGAGGAGTACAATGAGAAAAAGAGTAATAGCAAAAAAGTCAGCCTATATTGCATTGAGTGTGGGAATTGCGGCGCTGATCATATTCACAGCGCTTCCATATTATCTGATGAGCAGCATCTGTTTTCCGGAATGGAGCATTTACTGGAATTATGAGGTCGTACAGAAAAATATGATGCTGTTGTTTCCGGGACTTGCTTTTCTGGGGGCGGTCACGACTCTCAAAAAGAGAAATACAGTGGAAGATGTGTTTCTCAATGTGGCGTTTCCCATGGTTCTTCTGCTTATCGCAAAAGTGGCGCAGTACCACATGGCTTTTACATTGGGGGCGATGGCGGGGGCGGCAGTCTATACGATCGTGGAAATTGCCGGCTCCTCATGGAACGGCAGGCGGGGAAAAGGGGACAAATTCAAAAAAATACGCCGCAGATATTATGTATCCAGAAGATGTATGATATATATTTTATTTTTTGCAATGACCCCTATGACTGTCTGGGTGGGATTTCACGAAAACCGGGACGCAAGTAAATATCTTACTTACTACAGTCTTTGGGCTGATTCAGACGAGGGAGCGGATTCTGAGGAAGATCAGCAGAAATTAGATATTGTAGATGCCAAAACATGGGACAACCTCAGTGTGGAGAGCCGGTTTTCGGAGATCTCAAAACTGACGACCTATTTCATGCAGGATCTGGGGGTGAGCGGGGTCAATATTTATGCCGTTAAGGAACTGACAGACGGAACGCTGGCATATTATTCAGATGAGGATCAGTCGATCAGTTTCAATATAATCTATCTTGCCGATTGTACCCTGGAGGAGGCGGCGCATACGACAGCCCATGAATGCTATCACCATTATGAACATCAGGTCATTCAGACGCTGGAGATACTGGAGGAAGCGGGCTTGAACTGCGAAAATATGGCACTTTTTGAGGAGGCGGTTGCACTGAGAGAGGCGAATGAACATTATTATCAGGACAGCCTCTCCTATGAGAGTTACAGTGCAAATCTACTGGAAAAAGGAAGTGAGGAATATGCCGGAAAGATGGTGGAGCGGTTGAAATCCCAGGGGTACCTGGATTAGTGGGGGAGTGCGAGCGATCCGTAAATCTGAGGGCACATCCCGGAGCGCCGCCGGGCTGACAGAGCGTGCGGGAGGAGAGCGCTTTTCTTCCGCAAAAAAGAATTTTGAACATAGCATAATAATAAAAGAGAAACAAAAAACGAGTATTACATTAAGGAGGGAATGTGATCATGTCAAAGGTAAAATATGCAGCATTAGCCGGGAAAAGACACAGGGAAAGGGGGATGATGCAA
>CAZJSI010000207.1:0-4413 GCA_964548675.1 uncultured Eubacterium sp.
TAGGAAGGTAGAGCATACATGCCTGCCCAGATATGAAAAACTCTTCAGCGGAAGTATCGCTGATCATCTGATAATCAGGGATGAGTCCTTCATCAATCATATCCACCAGAGCCTGAATCGCCGCAACACTCTCTTCATTTCTGTAGCCGCTGGTACCATCCTCATTATAGATCGTGCCGCCAAACTGATAAACAACAGGCTGCCAGCTTCCATTCGTGGAATTGAGCATAAATGCCATCGGATAAATGGAATCCCATGCAGCGCCGATCTTTTCCTTCAGCTCATTACACACAGCGATCATATCATCCCATGTCCAGTCATTTCCAGGAACCTCTACGCCATACTTTTCAAAAAGCGCTGTATTTACAATCACCGCCATGGAATCCGTCCCCTTCGGCACAGTATAATGAACACCATTATATGTACCATTTTCGATAATGGAAGAAGAATAGAGGCTTAGATCAAATCCGTCTCTTTCCATATAAGAATCCAACGGCTCTAAAACGCCGGCTTCCGCATATTTAGGTACCCAGATATTCATAAAGAAAACATCAGCCGCCTGATTCGCTCCCGCTGCCGCATCGAATTTGGTCCAATACTGATCCCATGGTGTTAACTGCATTTCCACATGGACATCAGGATTCTGCTCCTCGAATTTATCAATCAGTTCCTGATAAACTACCGACTGAATCTCATCCCATAAGGAAAAAGTAATCGTAACCTGCTCTCCCGTTGACGCGGACTGCTGCGGTGCGCTCTCCTGAACCGCAGTCTCTTCAACATCTGTTTTTCCTGCGGACACATCATTCGTGGCAGCGTTTGTGCTGCCGCATCCGGTCAGTGCAGATGCTGCCATAATCAGGGATAATCCCAGCGCTGCAAACTTTTTCATGCTTTTCATATACATTCCTCCTGTTGATTCTTGTATGTAACGTTACCGGTATTGTTTCCGGTATCTGTTCCGGGAAAGTTTCCGGTAACGTTTCCGATTTACAAAAATCATTTTACCCGCCGCTATGAAATATGTCAAGTATTTACGCATAAAAATTACTTACATTTTTATTTTTTCGTCAGAATGCACAATTTTCTTTTATCAATAAAATGTATTTATTTTTATTTTTTCTTTTTGATACTATTTTGCCTAAAATGGTATTGTATATTTTATTTTTTCGCAAAATCATTTCATACTTCTCTTAATTTCATTTGCATGATCTTCCAAATATACGTCCTCCACATGTTTTCCCGCATTTTGGACATCGCATAACAACTGCCACAGCAAAAGGCGCCGGACATTTTGTATGATTTTGCACACAAAACTTTCGGCGCCTGCCATTCCTTCTCATTCTTTTCTTCCGGAAGCTATATCTGCTTATCGTCAAAATACCTTGCCGTAGATTCTTTCACCTGCAATTCCCCTTCAAAGCTCCTGTGAATACATCTGGTGTTTTCTTCCAGAATCTCAAACAACGCTTCCACCGATTCCCTCGCTATATCATCAATGGGCTGGCTGATAGTAGTCAGCTTGGGATTATAGTAATCCCCCATCTCAATCCCATCAAATCCGGCAACTGAATAATCTCCGGGCACACTTTTTCCCACATCCGCAATAGCCCGGCATGCCCCAATCGCCATAGCATCAGAAAAAGCAAAGATACAACTGAATTCTTTTCCGCTCTCCAACAGCTCCTTTGTCATCAAATAACCATTTTCCATGGAGTAAAATGTAATATCCGGCTTCATATGGACGATCAGATCATCGTCCGGCTCTATCCCATATTCCTTCAGCGCACGCTTATAACCCTCAAGCCGTAGCATCCCAATACTTGCATCATCCGGCATTCCTGATAGGACTGCAATTCTGGTATGTCCAAGCTGCAGCAGATAATCCGTCATCCGATACCCCTCTTTTTCATCGTCCACAGAAAGAGTAGAATATTTCTCGGATGGCACACCGTCAATATCGCATTCTGAGGTTGACAAAACAAACGGTATTTTCAGCTTTTGCAGTCGTTTGTCTCCTTTCACGAAGTAACCTCCCAGAAAAATCACTCCGGCAAGTTTCTTTTCCTTTGTAAGCTCCAGTGCCACATCCACTTCATTCTCACTGAAATTCACATAACGAATGACCATGGAAAACTTCTTCCGCTTTATCTCTTTTTCCATGATCTCAATAGCGTCTGCAAAAAGAGGATTTGAAATGCCCTTCACCACAACCGCAATGCACTTTCCATCCACCCTTCTTAAATCCCGGGCGCTGTTATTCGGAATATATCCCCGTTCCTGAATTGTCTTCATAATTCTTTGTTTTGTTTCCGGATTTATGTCAGGATGATTATTGATCGCCCTCGATACCGTACTCACACCCACATCGCACAGTCTGGCAATATCCCTTATTGTTATTTCTTCCGCATTATGTGTTTTTATCTCACCGCACCCCCTCTCTGTCCCATACCATTTGTCCAGGTCCTCAACCAAACAATATTTTAGATCCGCCAAGCATCCCGCTAGGATACCACGTTTCTCTCCTGTCCATGCAGAAACGCTTCTATATTCCTGCACGTTTCTGTCACGCATCTCGTCCGCGCCTCAATGCTCGCCCACGCCATATGCGGCGTCATCTGCAGCACGCCCGTATCCTTCAGCGCAAGCAGCGCATCCTCTGCGGGCACCGGCTCCTTTTCAAACACGTCAATGCCCGCTCCCCTGATCTGCCCGTCCTTCAGAGCCCGTGCCAGCGCCGCCGTATCCACTACGGCTCCGCGCGCCACATTGATCAGAATTGCCGAACGCTTCATTTTTTCAAACGCCGCGGCATTCATGATGTGCCGCGTGCGGTCGCTTAACGGACAATGCAGGGAAAGCACGTCCGACCGCGCAAGCAGCGTATCAAAATCCACCCGCTCATAATCTGTGCAGGTGCTCCTGCCCGATGCGGAATAAAAAATCACCCTGCATCCCAGCGCCTCTGCGATCCGCGCAACGCTGCGCCCGATATTGCCCATGCCGATGATTCCCCATACTTTGCCGTCCAGCTCATAATAGGTCTTTCCGAAATGAGCGAAACGCTCCTGCGCCGAATACGCTCCCGATTTCACATATTCATCGTAATACGGCACATTTTCCAGCACCGAAAGCGCCAGTGCGACCGTATGCTGCGCCACCGCCGCCGTGGAATAATTGCGGACATTGACCACGCGGATTCCTCTGCTTTTACAATATCCGATGTCCACATTATCATATCCCGTTGCAAACTGGCACACCAGCTTCACATGCGCAGCGCCCTTTAAAGCCGCTTCATTGATCGGGTTCTTATTCGCCACCACGATATCCGCATCCGCAATGCGCTCCGCCACCAGATCGTCCGGCGTGCTGTTGTAAAACACAACCTCACCGTACTGCTTCATTTCCTCAACCGAAACGTCTTCGCCTACACTCGTCCGGTCCAAAACCACTATTTTCATACGCCACGTTACATCCTTTTATCAATTCGGTCATAAAACAGCGCCCGGTTTTCCAGAACGGACACCGCCGCCACAACAAAACATAAATGGCGGCAGGCGCCTTCTTTTCAAAACCGGGCGCATCCCTGGTTACAGTCCAGCCAAAGCTGAACTGTAACTGCAAAAAGCCATTAAAATCGTCTGCGACGATGGGCTTTTTGCACTCTTGAGCCACTTTCTCAGGGTTTGCGCAGTAAATGCGCAGACCTGTTTGAAGCATCATCCCTATCCTATACTTACAGGCGCTTTAACAGTTCCTCTCTCTGCGCCTCGTAGCCGGGCTTGCCAAGCAGCGCAAACATGTTCTTCTTGTAGCTCTCCACGCCGGGCTGATTGAACGGATTTACGCCGAGCAGATAGCCGCTCACGCCGCATGCGAACTCAAAGAAGTAGAACAACTGGCCTAAATAGAACTCATTTACCTCCGGCACATTGATCATGAAATTAGGAACCTGTCCGTCGGTATGTGCCAGAATCGTTCCGTTCATCGCGCTCTTGTTGACAAAATCAACATTCCTGCCTGCCAGATAATTCAGGCCGTCCAGATCAACGGGCTCTTCTCCGATGATGATCTCCTCACGGGAGGTCTCAACATTGATGACGGTCTCAAACATGATGCGCGCGCCGTCCTGAATGAACTGGCCCATGGAGTGCAGGTCTGTGGTCAGATCCACGCTCGCCGGGTAAATGCCCTTCTGGTCCTTGCCCTCGCTCTCGCCGTAGAGCTGCTTCCACCACTCGGAAACATAATGAACGCTGGGCTCATAGTTCGCAAGAATCTCAACCGCCTTGCCCTTTCTGAGCATGATATTTCTCAAAGCCGCATATTTCACCGCATCGTTCTCTTCATAGGGAGCGTTCAGCGCCAGCTCTCTGCCGCTTGCCGCGCCTTCCATCAGCTTATCGATATCCG
>CAZJSI010000208.1:0-4332 GCA_964548675.1 uncultured Eubacterium sp.
CAGGGTAGCCTCGTTGTCCAACACTTTCTCCAAAAGCTTTTCCAACTGTCCCAGGCCGATCCGGCATGGAACGCATTTTCCGCATGTCTGTGCATGACATACTTTTAAAAATGCCAACTGCATATCAACCGGACAGACCCCCGGCGGATTTGCGATGATCCGCTGTGTAAATTCTTTCATCAACTGTTCTGTTGTGGAATTTACCCTGTCAGTTGATACTACTGATAATCTGCTCATACCTTGCCTCCTTCTTTATAAAAAATGCCATCGGCATTCCTGACACAGGTGTGCGCGCCAGCTCCGCTGACCTCTTTTCATTTGCGCACACCCGCAATCCTGCCGATGGCTGTCTCAGGTGAGGGAGCAGCCCTCACCTGGTATTTGCCATGCAGAAGATCTGATAAACATCCTCTGCTTTTAGCTTACGTATAACAGACAGAACAACACTGTCATTTTGTGTGGCGTCCATAGAGAGTTCTCTCAGTACGGAGTCCTCCTGGATACCGATCCCCAGCTCTCCAAGGCTGACCGGCATGCCGATTTCCCTGAAATAGTTTACGGTACACGCAATTGCCTGTCTCGCTGTCTCTTCTCTGTTTTCACCGCAGAGTCCCCACACTTTTTCGCCGTAATGGCAAAATCTGTCAATATCGTTCCGATAAACGTACTCCGCCCAGGATCCCCACACCGCTGACAGCGAAGCTCCATGGGCACAGTCAAATCTGGCGCCCAGAGCATGTCCAAGCTTGTGGACAGAAAAATCTTTCTTACGCCCCAGCCCGGTCATATCATTATGCGAAATGCTTCCGCACCACATGATCTCACTCATAGCGTTATAATCGTGAGAATCTTTGACTGCTGTTCTTCCGTTTGCAATCACGGTCCGGAGCAGTCCCTCTGCGATCTCATCCGTCATCTGATTGCTCTGATCCGGAATAAAGTATCGCTCCAGCGTGTGCATCATAATATCCGTAATGCCGCATGCGATCTGATACTTTGGCAGCGTATAAGTCAGCTCCGGATTCATGATCGCAAACGCCGGGCGGTTCAGAGGCGTGCCCAGTCCCATCTTCTTTCCGAGCTGTTCATTTGTCAAAACAGCGGAGTCGCTGGTCTCACTGCCCGCAGCGGATATCGTCAATACCACTCCCACAGGAAGCGATTTCTCCAAAGGCGCTTTCTTCGTCCAGATATCCCAGATCTTCACTTCGGGATTTGCCGCTCCGTGAGCGATCGCCTTTGCAGTGTCGATCACGCTGCCGCCACCGACGCCCAGAATAAAATCCACATGTTCACTGACAGCAAAATCCGCCCCCTTTTGCGCATGCTCCAACCGGGGATTCGGCTGAACTCCGCCCCACTCAACATAGGATATCCCTTCCTGATCAAGGGAAATCTTTACTCTGTCCAACAGGCCGCTCTTTTTCACGCTTCCTGAACCATATACGATCAAAACTTTCCCGGCATTGCGGCTTTTGATTTCCGTCCCGGCCTGTAATTCCGTATCTTTGCCGAAAATAATTTTTGTCGGAAGATAAAACTCAAAATTCTGCAATTGTAATACCCCCTTTTTTCACGCTAAAACATCTATTTGTCAGCAATTCACCCTGGTGGCGGCAGAAAACACGTTCATGTCCACGCATACCATCCGCACTTTTCGCTGTTACTGCGCGTCTTCAATCACATGCATCATGTCCGCCCATACCATCCGCACTATTCGCTGTTACTGCGCGTCTTCAATCACATGCATCATGTCCGCCCATACCATCCGCGCTATTTGCCGTTACTGTGCATCTTCAATCGCATGAATCATGTCGATACGTTTCTGATGGCGTCCTCCCTCAAACTCTGCATTTAAGTATGCATCCAGAATATCTTTTGCAGCTTCCATTCCCACGATTCTTGCACCGAAAGCAATGATATTTGCATTGTTATGCTGTTTTACCAGGCGCGCTGTTGTCGGCTCTGAACAAACTGCCGCACGGATTCCTTTAACTTTGTTCGCCGCAAGGGAGATTCCCACGCCTGTTCCGCAGATCAAAACGCCGCAGTCTACTTCTTTTGCCGCAACCATACGTGCAACCTTTTCACCGTAATCTGCATAATTACAGCTTACTTCCTCATCAATTCCCACATTGATCACTTCATGTCCTTTGCTCTCCAGATAAACTACTACATCTTTTTTCATCTGCACTGCTGCATGATCATTACCAATCGCGATTTTCATTTTTCATATCCTCCTTAAAATCTCATACTGATCGTTTTTCCAAGCGCTTTCAGGTTTTCCGGGAATTCCCGTTTTTCCTGCAGGCCCTCTTCGATATCAACCGCTTCCAATCTGTCATTCTTTACCGCTACCACATGACAGGTTTTACCTTCCTCTATTAAGTCTACCGCCAAAGTTCCCATTTCACAGCCATATACACGGTCTTTACATGTCGGGGAACCGCCTCTCTGAAGGAATCCCAGGACATTTACTCTGGCATGGATGTCTTTCTTCACATCTTTTAATTTTTCTTCTATTTCTTTCGCTATTTCTTCAGCCTTTCCTACGCCCTCTGCTACCACGATCGTTCCATAATGGCAGTTTGGTTTTTGCACATCTTCACGCAGTTCGTCTATCAGACATTCCCGCGCTCCTTCTTCTTCCGGGATCAGAATCTTGCGTGCGGAATTTGCAATACCGCAATTCACCGCTATGTAACCTGCATGACGTCCCATTACTTCTACAACGCTGTAACAATGATGTGCTTTGGACGTATCCGCTATCTGATCTATCATTCTCATGGCCGAATTTACTGCCGAGTCAAACCCCAGTGTATATTCCGTACATCCGATATCCAGATCGATCGTGCCCGGGATACCGACCACGCCGATTCCCTGCTCGTGCAGACGAAGCGCTCCCTGAAAAGAACCGTCTCCGCCGATGACAACGACAGCAGTAATTCCATGTTTACGGCAGATCTCAGCCGCTTTTTTCTGAACTTCCAGCTCTTTAAACTCCAAACAACGGGCAGTCCCGAGGATTGTTCCGCCAAGAGGAATAATATCTTCCACATCTTTAAACTTCAGTTCAAAGATAGTTTCCTCCGTGTCTTTCAAAAGCCCTGCATAACCGTCACGTATTCCCAATACACGATATCCCAGTTCTTTCGCCCTGCTGTAAACACCTCTGATCGCTGCATTCATTCCAGGGGCATCTCCGCCGCTTGTCAACACAGCAATTGTCTTAACATTTTCTCCCATAACAGCCTCCTTCTTATATTGTTGCGTTTTTGCAAACGTTGTTTTATTTTTACATACACATCATACCAAATTGTGTGCAAATTTGCAATATTATTTTTTTACACATTTTTATTTTTTTTGACTTTTTTTCACAATACAGCTATATACCAATCATATATTGCAGCAATATTTCAATATGACTGAAAACAAATAATGCTTATATTAGATACAAGATAATTATGGGACAACTGGAAGATGTCACATACTTTGCAAAAACAAGCAGATGAATGTTCTGGACTGGCTCTTAAAATAAGGAGCCAGAAGCGCTTCCCATTTTCATCCTTACAACATCCGGATTCCCTCAACAACTTCCCCAAAATCAATTTTCAGATTTCCATCGTAAATCCTCACCGGCACTTTGTCTCCCGAACCGTAAATAGCTGTCTCGTCACCGCCGCCAGAGAAATCATGCACTATCACCTGCTCCTTGTCCGTATCCACGATCCAATATTCCCTGCATCCCGCCTGACGGTATTTTTTCAGTTTAATCGTCATATCCTTTTTCCGGGTAGATGACGATAGAATCTCCAGTACAAAATCCGGCGCTCCCATAATATGATGATCCATAAATTTCCTTTCATCACACACGATCACAATGTCCGGCTGCACCATCGTATTCCGGTCACAGTCCAACTGCACATCCACCGGAGCATGAAACACATGACATTTTCCCTTATTATTCTTTATGTATGAGTAAATCTGCCCTTCTATTTCAATGGATGCCCCCTGATGCTTTAATGAGGGAGCCAACATGACAAACAGCTCTCCATCAATCAATTCCGCACGGATATCCTCCGGCAGTGCATAATAATCATCTAATGTGTACTTCCGTTTCACCTCGTATGCCGGAAATGGCTCACGCACACACATGCTGCCCGGCTTTTCCTGCAATCCCTTCTCCAATGCAGCCCATTCATCGTATTTCGGTGAAGTTTTCTCCTGAAATATCGCCTCAACCCGTTCTTTCGACAGGCCTGACAATAATGCAAGCACATCAAAAGAATATCCTTTCTGCTCCATGGCAGATTTCATTTCGCACAGATTCAT
>CAZJSI010000209.1:0-4237 GCA_964548675.1 uncultured Eubacterium sp.
TGCCTCTTCCCTGCATGCCAGGGGTTAAAAATCGGTATTATCCGACACCCCCTTTGTTTTACACGATTCACCTACAGGTTTGTATTTATCACCTACTGTATTTATCACTTACAAGTTTATATTTATTGGCGTCAAGCGGTTATTAATTGGCGTCAAACGGTAATTTTTTCTCTTTTATCCGACCACATTTTCTGATACAATAGGAACACTCAGTGAGAAATCACATGGACTTGATCGCGAACAGAATAAATAAGGAAACAACTATTATGAATATTGCTATTATTGATGATATAGAGGCTGACCGGGAATATTTACGCCAGATGATAACCTCCTGTTTTCAGGAATCCGGTTTTCCCATCGGCCGGATAGAATGTTTTGAAAGCGGTGAGGACTTTCTTCCCGGCTTTGAACCGGGCACCTATGACATGATTTTTCTGGATATTTATATGAAAGGCATCAATGGGATCGAGACTGCCGGGCAGATCCGCCGACAGGATTTGGACACAAAGCTGATATTTATCTCCGTCAGCAATGACTTTGCAAGTGAAAGCTATGACGTCCGCGCCGACTACTACCTGCTGAAGCCCTACGATAAAAAAGATTTTTCCCGGATCCTTACCAGGCTCAACCTCACTGACTTCCGGAAAAAGAGAATGGTTACATTACCCGGGGGACAGCAGATCTTTTTGCGCCACATTTTGTATACCTCTTTTCTTGGACATTATGTGACAATTTACCAGACATACCCCCCCATCCTTCGGATCCGGTGCACCCAGAAGGAATTTGAGGCATGCCTGCTGCCCTATCCCGATTTTATTACATGTACCAGGGGAATGATCGTAAACCTCAACGAGGTATCTTCCCTGAACTCCGATCATTTTGTCATGAGCAATGGGGAGCGCGTTCCCATCAGCCGCCGCAGGTACCCGGAGATCAAACAGGCTTATTCTGATTTCCTGATCGCCAAGATCAGAAGGGAGGACTCATTATGACATCCCCGTTCCGCATTTTTGAGGTGATACTCTACACCTTTGTCAATTTTTTGCCGTATTTTTTCCTTGCCCTGTACCCATTTACAGAAAAATTTCGTTTTTCGAAAAAGGTAAACCGGATTCTGTTTCTATTTTTAATCGGATTTGAGATCCTGTTCTGCCTGTGGGCTTCCCTGTTTTCATCAAACAACGCCCCGGTCTCTTTGTTGAACACCATACTTTTTGCGCTCTTCTTCTTTATCGCCATCCGCGAGCATCCCGGAAAACTTTTCTTTATTCTTCTCATGATGTCCAACCTGGCGAACCAGATCGTATTCTGCGCAAAATGTCTGGAGGGATTTCTTTTTCCTGCCCTGGCGCAGCAGAATAACCGCTGGTCCTTTTCCCTCTGCACCGTGATCGTTCAGGCGGTCACGTTACCTCTGTTTTTCCTCTTTATCCGCAAACAATTCAAGGAGGCGATCACCATGCAGACCCAGCATCAAATCTGGTGGTATCTCTGGCTTGTCCCCGGAACCTTTTATCTGTTCTGGTTTTATATCGCCTATTTTAATCCTTTATCCGGCATCGAGCTGGCTCTTCTGCCAATCGCCACTGTGTTTGCCGTGCTGATCAATACAGGCGCATTGTTTGTGTATTATCTCATCGCCAAATCTAACCGGGAATTTGCCGAAAACATGGAATTGCGGTCGCAGAATGACCGGCTTACCATCGAGAATCTGCAGTATGAAAATTTGAAAGAACGTATGAATGAGACAAGACGGGCGAGACATGATCTCCGCCAGCACATGACAGTGCTCCATGCCCTTTCTGAAAATAAAGAATACGATAAACTGAACCAATACCTGCAGGACTATCTGAAGGCTGTGCCTCTGGACCATTCTCTCTCCTACTGCGAGCATTTTGCCCTCAATGCATTGCTGGTCTATTACGCACAGATCGCGGAAAATAAAAAGATCATCTTTGATGTTCATGTCTGCCTGCCCCAGGATATCCCGGTCAGCGACACGGATCTGACCGTCCTGTTCGGCAATCTTCTGGAAAACGCCTGCAGCGGATGCCTCACACTGCCGGAAGAGAGACGAAAAATATGCGTCAGGGGAGCCTTTCCGACCCCGGGAGCTTTTGTGCTCACGATCGACAACACTTTTGACGGCAGCATCAAGACAGAAAAGGAACATTTTCTCTCTTCCAAACATCCGGGAAACGGGATCGGCATCGAATCCGTCCGGCATATTGCGGACCGCTATAACGGCACTGCCCGGTTTACGGCGGAAAACGGCATGTTCTGTGCCTCTGTTGTGCTGAACCTGTAACCGGGCTATATTGTCACTACAAACCGGACAATCTCATTTTCGCTCTCGCACACAACCGTTCCCTGATGCAGGTTCACGATCTCTTTCACCACGGCCAGCCCCAGTCCGGAGCCTCCTGTCCCGGTGGCTCTGGAACTGTCCATGCGGAAAAACTGTTCAAAAAGGTGCTCCAGCTTTTCTCTCGGTATTGTCCTGCCGTGATTCTCCACCGCCAGCTTCATCCCTTTTTCACCGTTTCTTTCCAGGGATACCGTGATCTCCGTATCCCGATAGCTGTAATTCACCACATTTTTAAACAGGTTATCATATACCCGCTCCATTTTTTCCACATCACAGAAAACATAAATATCCGGCTCTGCTTCCAGGCGGAATCTCAGCCCTTTCTGGTCAAACAAAGGCTGAAACTCATATAAGATCTGTTCCACCATCACGGACATGTTCACACTGGAGCACTCCAACGTCATATGGGAAAAATTGAATCTGGTAATCTCAAAAAATTCATTGATCAGATCTTCCAGGCGCAGCGCTTTCTTCAACGCAATACCCATATATTTGTTTCTGACAGATTCCGATATGTCGGGTTCGTCAAACATCAGCGTCAAATAACCGATGACGGAGGTCAGAGGCGTTTTCAGGTCGTGGGCCATATACATGATCATGTCACTTTTTCTCTGTTCCGCCTCGTGGGCGGCCTGGCGGCTCATCTGCTCATCAAGCCGGATCTGATTCAGCTGATTCTCCACATCACGCAGGTTTTTCGGCAGGCTGACCGGCTCGCTCCGGTCTGTGTACAGATTGTTTACCGCTGTGATGATCTGCTGCAGAATTTCCGCGGTTTTATAAAAATTACTGTAGGCGATCAGCATACATCCCGCGAACAGTGCAAGCAAAAAGAATACCGTCCAGTGCTTGTGGAGCAGCCGGATGAGGGGATACATCGGATCCTCCTCATACCAGATCCTGCTTGCGCAAACCCGGTATCCTATGAATGAAATTATGATAATGGCCATCGTGTAGACAGCCATCTGAACCGTAAAACGTCTCGTCAACTGTCTGGATACTTCCTGCTGTATTTTGCTGTCCATCTTTTCTTTACCTTTCCATTTTATATCCTACGCCCCAGACTGTCTTTATAAATTTCGGCTTTCTGGCATTTTCATGAAGCTTTTCTCTCAGCCTTGCCACATGGACAAACACCGTATTATTGTTGTCCAGATATTTTTCTCCCCAGACATTTTCGAATATCTCCTCAGAAGTCGCGACCTGGCCCAAATGACGGCAGAGATAGAGCAAAATGGAAAACTCGATCGGAGTGACCGCAATCTCTTCTCCATACAAACGGCATGTGTGATCTTTCGCATCGATCTCCAGTCCGCGGATGTTGTAATAGTCATTTTCTTTTGTACTACTCAGGGATAAGTTGTATGTATCTGCTCTCCGAAGCTGCGCTTTCACCCGGGCGATCACCTCCAACGGTTGAAAAGGCTTCGTGATATAATCATCCGCCCCGAGGGAAATCCCGTTGATCTTGTCCGTCTCCTCCATTTTTGCGGTCAGCATGATAATAGGGAAAAACCATCTTTCCCGGATTTTCCGGCACAGGGTAAATCCGTCAATGTCCGGCAGCATAATATCGAGGATCGCCAGATCGATCCGGTTGTCTTCCAGGCAATTCAAAACTTCGCCGCCCGAATAAAACTGAAATACCCGGTACCCCTCATTTGTCAGATATACTTCCAGCAGGTCCGTGATCTCCTGCTCGTCGTCAACAATTAAAACATTCTTTCTATCCATACTTCTCCCTCTGTCTCTTTTAAGTAAACGCGCGCCTGCCGATACACGACATATAAAATATGATTTCATTATAGAAAAGCATGACCGGAAATACAATGAGCCAAATCTTAACATTTCCTAAAGATTTGGCTCATC
>CAZJSI010000210.1:0-4186 GCA_964548675.1 uncultured Eubacterium sp.
TCTTCCGGGATTGGAGCAGGTTCATGTTTTGCGCCTTTTGCAACCGGGCACATCAATTCTACTTCTTTGGAATAAATCATTGTAAAACTCCTTTCTATGTATGAATGTTTTGTAAAACCGATGTTGAAAACTTCGTTATTTTTTTAACATCCGCATCTATTCTGACACATTTTTACGGATTCGTAAAGTACTTTATTCAATTTTTTTCTATCTTTTTGTCATCATCTGACAATGACAAAAATAAGGAACTTTATACTTGCCGGCCGCAGAGTCCAAAATCCTCCGCTTCCTGATGTTTTATCGCTTTTCCACGATCTCATTCCTGCATTTGTAGATAGAATGGGCCGGAACCACGCCGCGCACGCTGGATAACGGATATACATTGCTGTCCGGGCAGATGACCGTCCCCGGATTCAATACGGAATTACAGCCGACCTCCACATTATTTCCAAGCATAGCGCCAAATTTCTTTCTTCCGGTGGCAATTTCCTCTCTGCCGTCCTTTACCACGACCAGAGTTTTATCTGATTTCACATTAGATGTAATGGAACCGGCACCCATATGTGCTTTATAGCCGAGAATAGAGTCGCCCACATAATTATAGTGAGGCACCTGAACCTTATTAAAAAGCAATACATTTTTCAATTCGGTTGAATTGCCCACTACCGCGCCTTTCCCGACAATTGCAGAGCCGCGGATAAACGCGCAATGGCGTACCTCTGCTTCTTCATCGATGATAAGCGGGCTGCCAAGATGAGCCGTCGGAGCGACTTTTGCACTTTTTGCCACCCAGACAAACTCCTCCCTCTGCTCATAAACTTCCGGATCAAGGGTGCTTCCCAATCTTTTTATGTAATCGGACAGGCCATCCAACAGTTCCCATGGATACTCTGCCGTCCGCATATAATCGGCCGCGATAGTCTCGTTTAAATCGTACATATTGCTGATCTTACACTGTTCCATACCAATTCCTCTTTCACAAATCATATTTAAAACTCTCGCACAAGTCCCGGTACAGAGCTCATGTCTGCAAAACAAAAAAAACATTCCGCCTCGAATCCTCATGCATTTTTTCATAGTTCTATTTTGCCACGTTTTCTGTCTTTTTTCCACCCTTTTTTATAGTTTTTACAGGCTTCCGGTAAAAAATCTCTGTCTTCTCAAATGCATCTTTTAATATGTACTGGTTCCGAAGCCCAAGCACTCCGCTTGTCCTTGACCGGATAAAATTTTCCAGCTTGGTCATATACTCATCCGGCGTGATCGTTCCTTCCGCCACATAGGTAAGCCCCTTCTCCCAGCTTGCTGTCAATTCCGGATTTAATAAAGACTTGATCGATGCGCTGACCACATCAAAGATCATTTCTCCCTGTAAAGTTGGCATGATGATCTGTGTTTTCTTATTCAGATCCAGATATTTATTGTTTACCAGTTTCTTCAGGATTTCGGCCCGCGTGGCGCTGGTGCCGATTCCGCTTCCCCTGATCTGTGCCCGCAGTTCCTCATCTTCAATGAGCTGTCCTGCATTTTCCATTGCCAGGATCATGGAACCGGAATTATAGCGTTTCGGCGGAGAGGTCTCTCCCTCTTTGATCACATAATCCTGTACCGGCAGAAACATCCCTTTTTTAATCCGGGAAATTTTTTCCAACAAATGCGTATCCCCCGTTTTCTCGGAACCGTCCTCTTCCGTTTTCTCTTCCTCTTTCTTCTTGCGGAAAGAGTATTCCATCACTCTCAGATACCCCGGCTCTGCAAGCACTTTAAAAGTCGCAAAGAACCGCTCTGAACCCATGCCCATTGTAAGGCTGACCTTTTGGTATACTGCTGCCTCATAAAAAATGGCAAGAAAGCGGCGCACGATCGTTTCATATACTTTTACCGATATCGAATTTAAACTGCGGATCGCACCCATTCCCTGGCCTGTCGGAATGATCGCATAGTGATCTGTGATCATTTTATCATTAACATACCTTGTCCTTGCAATGTTTTTATAACTGCCTTTGCTCAAAATTTCTTCCGCAAAAGTTTTTACGGAGCCGATACTTTTCAACCCATTAATATTTTTCGTGATTTCCTTTGCCACAGCGCTGGAGAGCACCCGGGCATCGGTTCTCGGATAAGTGACCAGCTTCTTTTCATATAATTCCTGGACAACCCGCAAAGTCTCATCCGGGCTGATCTTAAACATCTTGGAACAGTCATTCTGAAGCTCCGCCAGATTATATAAAAGGGGCGGGTTCTTTTTCTCCTTCTTCCGTTCCACAGCCAGCACGGACGCCTGCTGAGGCTCTATCCCCCTCAACATGGCGATTAATTCTTCCGCATCCTTTTTTTCCCGAAAACCATTTTCCTTATAGAGCTTCGGTGTTCCAAAATAGCGAGAACCCTCCACGGCTCTCCACTCACCTTCAAGAGTCATCCCCTCAAAGTCCATCATATTTAAGACCCGGTAAAATGGCGTTTTCACAAAATCCCGGATTTCCCGCTCCCGGCGCACAACCATCCCAAGAACACAGGTCATGACCCGGCCTACGGAAATGACAACATACTTTTTATTCAGAAACCGTGCCATCGTATCGCCGTATTTTAAAGTCAGCAGCCGGGAAAAATTTATTCCCATCAAATAATCTTCCTTGGCGCGCAAATAAGCGGACTCCGAAAGGTTGTCATATTCTGACAGATCCTTTGCCTCCCGAATTCCGCGCAAAATTTCTTCCTCTGTCTGGGAATCAATCCAGACACGCTTCCTCATCTTGCCTTTTACCCCCGCCATCTGCTCCACCAGCCGATAAATATACTCTCCCTCACGGCCGGAATCGGTACAGACATAGATCGTGTCCACATCCGGCCTATTCAGCAGGTTCGACACGATTTTGAACTGCTTACTCACCCCGGAAATCACTTCATATTTAAAGGTTTTGGGAATAAAAGGCAGTGTGGCAAGACTCCATTTTTTATATTTTTCATCATAAACTTCCGGATAACTCATCGTTACCAGATGTCCGACGCACCAGGTGATCACCGCATGTTCCGATTCCTGATAACCGTCAAAAGTACGCATATTCTCGTTCAGCGCCTTCGCAAACTCCCTGGCAACGCTTGGCTTTTCCGCTATATATAAAGATTTGGGCATATGATTCCTCTTTCTATTCTGCTGTACCGCATTGGACACAGCGCAATGCTCTTCCGAACATTTTAACAAAGAATAGAAAATGTGGCAAGATAGAATAAGCAAAACCCGGAGTATTGACTACTCCGGGTTCCATAAATATAAGATGTTCTTTATTTTTTTGTGATATATCCCTGTGCCTTTAACAGCTCCGCACAGAGCACTGCGCCGCCTGCCGCGCCGCGGACTGTGTTGTGGGAAAGTCCGATAAATTTCCAGTCATATACGGTATCCTCGCGGAGACGTCCGACGCTGACGCCCATACCGTTTTCGTAATCCACATCCAGCTGAACCTGCGGGCGGTTATCCTCCTCCATGTAGCGGATAAACTGTTTCGGAGCACTTGGAAGCCCCAATTCCTGAGGAATACCGCTGAAGTTCTCCAGCTTCTCGATCAACTGTTCTTTTGTCGGGTTTTTGCGGAATTTTACAAATACCGCCGCAGTATGTCCGTTTAATACCGGAACACGGATACACTGGCATGTGATAACCGGTGACTCGGCAGGTATGATAATGCCTTTCTCCTCATCGATCTCACCCCAGAGACGAAGCGGCTCTTTCTCGGATTTCTCTTCCTCCCCGCCGATATACGGGATAATGTTCTCTATCATTTCAGGCCAGTCCTTAAATGTCTTTCCGGCTCCGGAGATTGCCTGGTATGTAGTAGCAACAACCTCATATGGCTCAAACTCTTTCCATGCGGTCAGGACCGGTGCATAGGACTGGATCGAGCAGTTTGGCTTTACAGCGACAAAGCCGCGTTTTGTGCCGAGACGCTCTTTCTGATATTTGATCACTTCCATATGCTGCGGATTGATCTCCGGTACTACCATCGGAACATCCGGTGTCCAGCGGTGCGCGCTGTTGTTGGATACAACCGGAGTCTCCGTTTTCGCATATGCTTCCTCGATCGCTTTGATCTCATCCTTTGACATATCGACTGCGCTGAATACAAAATCTACTTCAGCAGCTACTTTTTCCACCTCATTGACGTTCATGACAACGATATCTTTT
>CAZJSI010000211.1:0-4172 GCA_964548675.1 uncultured Eubacterium sp.
ATGGAATCCAGTTCCGTCTTGATCAGAGCACACGCCTCATCCACCAGATCGATGGCCTTATCCGGCAGGAAACGATCTGAAATATAACGGTTGGATAAAACTGCTGCGGAGACGAGTGCGCCATCCGTAATTTTTACTCCGTGAAATACTTCATATCTCTCTTTCAGCCCACGCAGAATAGAAATTGTATCCTCTACAGTGGGTTCGTCCACCTGGACCGGTTGGAAACGACGTTCCAAAGCAGCATCCTTTTCAACGTATTCTCTATACTCATCCAGGGTAGTCGCGCCGATACAGTGCAGCTCGCCCCTTGCCAGCATTGGCTTTAACATATTGCCGGCATCCATCGCTCCGTCAGACTTTCCGGCGCCGACGATCGTATGCAGCTCATCAATGAACAGAATAATTTTTCCGTCGCTCTTCTTCACTTCATCCAGAACCGCTTTCAGACGTTCCTCGAATTCTCCGCGGTATTTTGCTCCCGCTATTAAAGCGCCCATATCCAACGCAAACAGTTTTTTATCTTTCAATCCTTCCGGAACGTCCCCCCGGACAATTCGTTGAGCCAATCCTTCTACAACAGCGGTCTTTCCGACGCCAGGCTCGCCGATCAGCACAGGATTATTCTTTGTCTTTCTGGATAAAATGCGGATCACATTTCGGATCTCGCTGTCACGTCCGATGACCGGATCCAGCTTCTGGTCACGGGCACGCTCTACCATATCGTAACCGTATTTTTCCAATGTATCATAGGTAGCTTCCGGATTGTCCGACGTCACTCTCTGATTCCCGCGAACAGTGGAAAGCACCTGCAAAAATCTCTCGCGGTTAATACCATATTCTTTCAATATTGCTTTGATGGCCGGATTCGGATAGCGAATCATACTGAGGAACAGATGCTCTACCGATACATATTCATCCCCCATCTGCTTTGCCTCATCCTCGGCGCTGATCAGCACTTTATTCAACTGCTGGCCGATATAAACCTGCCCGCCGGATACTTTGACACGCTTTGCCAGATAATTCTCGGCATTGTTCATAAAGTGCTCTTTGTTTATATCCATCTTCTCGATCAGTTTCAGGATCAGTCCGTCCTGCTGACGAAGCAGCGCCACAAGCAGATGCTCCTGCTCAATTTCCTGATTGCCATATTCATAAGCAAGCTTTTCACAGTCCTGGATGGCTTCCACTGATTTCTGTGTAAATTTTTGAATGTTCATAAACGTCCCTCCTCTCTGGGTAACGCAGCATATATTTCCTGTTTTTGTTGTTCTATCTTGTGTATAACACTTTGTTCTTACTATGTTATATCACCTTTTATTAGCCACGTCAAGCATCGAGTGCTAATTTCTTTTAAAAAATATAAAGAATTCCTTTTACACTCCAATTTATCCATGGTAAAATCAGTATCGCAGGGAGGTGTTTCTAATTGTTCGACTTCTATTTCACATACTGGGATGATCTGCCATTGGACAGCGGCTGCGACCTTTTCGGGAAAACTCATATAACATGGCTGATCGGTATCGCGCTGACGATCATCATATTCTCTGCCATTTATCTGAAATGCAGCGCCGCCGCACAAAACCGGACACTGAAAATACTTGGCAGCATAATGCTTATCATGGAAGTATATAAAGACTGTGTACTGATCTCGATCGGATATATGGATTTTCAATATCTGCCGCTGCAGCTCTGCAGCATTGCCATTTTTGCAGAAGCCCTTTTTGCGTTTTTCCCCTGTTCTTTTCTGGGTGAACTCACATGTGTGGTATGTCTGCCGGGAGCCGCCTCGGCTCTGATTTTTCCGGACTGGCTGAGATATCCCACTATTAATTTTATGAACCTGCACAGTTTTATCGTACATGGCATATTGGTATTAATTCCCGTGCTGATGATGATATCCCGCAAATATACTCCGAAGATCCGGCGCATTTATATGCCGCTTTTGTTTTTTGCCGTAGCCGCGCCAATCCTATACCGCATCAATGTATGGCAGGAAACAGATTTCATGTTCCTGAACTGGCCCTCACACGGTTCGCCATTTGAAACAATTTATCTTAACTATGGATATGGCTGCTATCTGGCTGTTTTCGGCGGAACAGTCCTGATCGTCATGCTTGCCATGTATGCTGTCATCGCATTTATCACATATATAAAATCCTGACCATACAAAGATCCGGCACCGGCTGCTTTTTCTTCCCTATTTTATTTCCGCAGTTTCTATAATAAATCTCACGCTTCCAGACTGTCCTTCGCGGATTCCGGAAAAATTATCATATTCACCGTCAGCCTGTTTTAATGCTTTTACCCGTGTGATCACATCTTCCAGGTCATCTCCCGCAAGTTTTCCCAGTTCCTGCACGCCATCCCTGTCAAAGGCTGCGATGCCGTCGTCAAGGGCTTTCAGACCATCTGCCAGAGTATCAACACCCGTATTCAGCGAATTCCCTGCCGTAACAAGCTCCGCCGTTCCCTCACTCAGGGCGACAGATCCTGCATATAACTGTTCAACTCCCTGATTGAAGGCCGCTATTCCATCCGCCAGCTGTCTGCTGCCGCCCTGAAGCTGCTGTATACTATCCAGCAATCCGCCCACATCGCTATTTTCACCGACAGGCATTTCCGATGCGTCAAAAACCGGTATCTGATCCAGATATCCCTTTGCCGCCGCAACATGCCCCTGCGCTTCGGATGTCACGCCGGACACGTCAATACTCGCGACAACCTGTTCCCGTATCTGAGCCTTTTGCTCCTCTGTCAGCCCTTCAATCCCTGCAAGGGCTGCTTCCACAGCGCTTCCCGCCTGCTCTCTCGCTATTGCATTTGCAGCGCTCTCCGCATCTGACAGACGCACCGATTCCAGCTCGCCGGCTGACGCAGATGTCAGACTCTGAACCGTTATCGTATAAGTAGACATCTGAACCGCAAGAGACTGCAGCTGTCCTGAAATATCAGACTGCTCCAATGCCGAATTCAATGTTGCGATTCCCTGTGTCAATGCAGCCGCGCCGTCCGCTATCGCGGACTTTTGCTGATTCAAAGTATTCAGGCCGTCTGCCAGAGCTTTTGCCCCTTCATTGACTGCCCCGACGCCATCGACATATTGAGCCATATATGACTGTAATGTTTCCATTCCTCCGGAAAGCTTTGAAGCGCCTTCTTTCAGTTTTGAGGACGCCTCCGTAAAATCGGACATGGAATCCACCAGTTCATCCGCATCTTCCAGATCCTCTGTCTCGATTTCCTGAAAAATACCGTTTGTCACCACGGTTGCAGTAAACGCCAGCTCAAATTTTTCCACGTCGGCAGTCACTTCCACATAATCCGGAACATCCATATCTTCTGTCGGCTCATAGCCTTTCAGGTTCAGACTTTCCTCCAGACCCGGAAATGCATATCCGACCACGGCATTTTGCCCGCCTATGAAAATGATCTTACCGTTGGTCACTTCCACATTGGAAAAAACATCCGTTTCCAAAACCATCGCCGAAAAAACTGCAAAGGGGACCTGCACTTCCACTTTCTTTCCGTCCACGTCAACAATCCGGGCCGTATCATTTTCATAATCAAAACGGATGCGAACCTTTCCGCTTTTTCCCGCGATCTCCTCCGGCGTCATTTCCTTTCCGTCCAGATAATAGCTCACTTTCACGGAAACCGGCAATTCCCCGTCGCTGGTTCCTTTGTACTGAATATCCTCACCATCGTTATCCCAAAGAAGATCCCCATTGCTCTTTTTGGTAAACTCCTCGTCGCCCTCCGCATTTTTGATATCACTCAGCGTGGAATAATCTTCAATTTTTGCGCTGCCGCCGGGATTTTTCAAAATATCTTCCACAGTGATCTTTGTCACGTTCCCCAGAGCGTCCGCTTTCGCCTGGACGGTCTCGGTTTTGTCCGGATCATCCGCTTTCGCCTGGGCGGTTTCAGTTTTGTCCGGATCATCCGACTTCTCCTGGACAGTCTCGGTTTTGTCCGGATCATCCGATCCTTTCTCTGTATTTTCAACAGCAAACGTTGGAATGGCCTGCCCCAGGATCAATGCTCCACTCAAAACAAGTGCTGCCATCCTCCATCGATTCTTTTTCATCTCAACCTCCTATTCCGCATTTTTCAATGCCTCATCCATTGGCACTTTCGTAATTTTCCGGTATTCCAACAGCGCCACAACC
>CAZJSI010000212.1:0-3788 GCA_964548675.1 uncultured Eubacterium sp.
GGTATCAATTTGTTTGATGATGACTGGAAGATCTACAGCCGCAACAGTGGTATGACAGGTCATAAGATCGGTTCCGAGGCGGTTATTGAGAATTCCATGATCACTGATGGATGCCGTATCAACGGTAAAGTAGAACATTCCGTGCTTTATGCGGGCGTTAAGGTTGCTCCGGGCGCAGTTGTAAAAGACGCTGTTGTCATGGGAGGAACCGTGATCAAATCCGGCGCGGTAGTGGAACATTGTATTGTCGGTGAAAATGCGGTCATCGGTGAAAATGCCATTGTAGGCGTAGTAAAAGAAGGAGAGGCACAGGGCGTTGCGACAGTCGGCCCGGGTGTTTATGTCGGCGATGGCGCCAAAATCGGCTCCAATGCAATGGTAAGAGAAAATGTAAAGGATGGTGAAGAGCAATGGTAAAGTCAAACACAAGCGCACTGGGAATTATTTTCCCGAATTATTATGATGCCCTGGTGCCGGAACTGGTAAGTGAGAGACTGATGGCCTCCATTCCTTTCGCAAGCCGTTATCGGATGATCGATTTCCTTTTATCCAGTATGGTAAACAGCGGAATTGACAATGTTTCCGTATTTGCCCGCAAGAATTACCATTCTCTGATGGATCACCTTGGTTCAGGACGTGAGTGGGATCTGACCCGTAAAAACGGCGGTCTCACGATCTGGCCTCCGTTTGCGGAAAAAGAGATGAATCTTTATAACGGACGTATCGAAGCTCTGGCGTATGTTTTAGGATACCTGAAATCCCAGAAGGAAAAATATGTGATCCTGGCGGATACAAATATCGCTGTGAATTTTGATTTCAAAGCTTTTATCAAAGCTCATATCGAGAGCGGCGCAGATTTTACGATCGCTTATACGGAACAGGAGCTTCCGGACAGCGCTAAAAATGCCAAAAACATGGGAAAAGGCATGTATTATACCTTTGATCTGGAAGATGGCCGGGTTAAGAAATTATATATCAATTCCAAAGCGGAAGGCGTTCAGAATTTCAGTATGAATATCTTCTGTGTGGAACGCGAATATCTGATCAGACTGGTGGATGAGACATTCACACAGGGCGCCGTATATCTGGAGCGCGATGTTCTGGCAAAACACTTGGATGAGATCAAAGTATACGGATATAAATACGAAGGTTATCTGGCACGCATCAGTGACATGAAGAGCTACTTCGATGAAAATATGAAACTTCTTGACGACGACAATTTGGACGGATTGTTTGCCGGCGGGCAGATTTATACAAAGCTTCGTGACGATAATCCGACCAGATACATTGCAGGCGCTGTTGTAAAGAATACAATGGCGGCGGACGGATGTGTCATTGAGGGCGAAGTAGAGAACTGTGTATTATTCCGTGGCGTAAAGATTGGCAAAGGCGCGAAAGTGAAAAACTGTGTTCTGATGCAGGATACAGTTGTTGAGGCAGGAGTAAATGCCGAATATATTATCACGGATAAGAGCGCGATCATCACGGAGGGAAAAGAGATCAAGGGGACAGATTCTTTCCCGGTATATATTGCAAAACATCAGGTGGTTTAAGGTTTTGCTTGGGAAATCCGTTTCGGGATTTCTAAAAAACATGACAGTATTAAGTTCGCTTAGCGTGCTTTCTATTGTATAAAAGAGAGAAGGTTTTACATAAAGAATCTCCTGCATATTTCTGTGGCTGCTGTCTGCAGAATATACAGGGGATTTTTTTGCGCATTATATAAAAGTTTGCCGTTTTGATGCCCTTCTGTGGTATAATACAATTCGCTTAGCGACACATATTACACTTAGTGAGGTATTTTCGAACTTAGTGCCTGTGGTATAATGCAATGCGGTGCAGGAGGATTTTGTTGTGATAAAAATATTACTTGTTGAGGATGAAAAGCCGATTTCGAATTTGATAAAACTGAGTCTGTCCAAGGCGGGCTATACTTGTGACTGTGCCTTTGACGGCGAAGAAGCGCTGACACAGATTGACGGAAATAAATACGATTTGATTTTGCTGGATATTATGATTCCGAAAATAGATGGGTTTGAACTGATGGAATATATCCGCCCGCTGGAAATTCCGGTTATATTTATCACGGCAAAAAATGCAGTGAAAGACCGGGTAAGGGGACTGCGGATGGGAGCGGAAGATTACCTTGTAAAACCGTTTGAGATCATAGAACTGTTGGCGCGGATCGATGTGGTACTGCGCCGTTTTCACAAGACGGAGGAGAAGCTGATGGTTGCCGGCGTAGAGATTGATACGAGGTCCATGTGTGTCAGGAGAGGGGAAAAGGAGATCGTCCTGACCCGGAAAGAGTATGACCTGTTACTGCTGTTTGCGAGAAATCCCAATACGGCGCTTTATCGGGAGACGATTTATGAGCGGGTATGGGGCGGTACTCTGGAATATGGAAGTAAAACAGTGGATCTTCACGTGCAGAGAATGCGGAAAAAGGTAGGCTGGGAGAAGCGGTTGAAAGCGGTAAATAAGGTGGGATACCGTCTGGAGGTTTAGATGAAGTTTCGGATAAAAATTATGTTTTGTATGGTGGCGCTGTTGGCGCTTCTGTTTGGAATCGGCGGAAGTATGCTGATCCACATATCTTTTACGGAGATGCTGGAGCAGGAGAAGGAACGTGCAAAAACTTCTTATCAGATGGTCATACAGACGCTGCAGGTACTGGACAGCATCAATGGGTGGGCAAATCAGGAGGATATCTCGCAATCGTTGGAGGAAGCGTTCGGAAATGACATTGCTTTCTGGAGCAGCTGCCGCCTGAACATGGGAGATGTGATATTGTATTCTCAGGGGGAACAGAAGGATTTTGTAAAACCGGAAAAAATATCGGAGGAGGCAAATTATGTGATCCTGCATGTGACCGGATCAAATCAAAACCAGTATTTACAGTTATCCGGAACGTTAAAGATAGGAAATAATGAAGTATATCTGGATATGCTGTATGATGTTTCCTCCGTCTATCTGATGAGAGAACGACAGCTCAATACATATTACCGGATTTTTGCCGTACTGCTTGGATTTTGCGTTGTATTTGCCTGGGTTATGTCCTGGATGCTGACCAGATCGCTGACAAAATTGTCAAGAGCGGCGAAGGAGATCGCAAGTGGAAATCTCTCCTACCGCAGCGGCGTGCAGTCCAGAGATGAGATAGGCCTGTTATCACAGGATTTTGACCATATGGCGGAACAGGTCGAGACGAGTGTGGAGGAAATTAAACTGTCTATGGAACGGCAGGAACAGTTTATGGGAAGTTTTGCACACGAACTGAAGACGCCAATGACATCTATTATCGGCTATGCAGACTTGATGCGGGGACAGACTTTGACACAGCAGGAGGAGCAGGAGGCGGCAAATTATATATTTTCAGAGGGAAAACGTCTGGAAAATATGTCATGGAAATTATTGTCACTGTTTCGAATGGACGGGCAGGAAATCGTTCTGGTTCCCGGTTCGCCGGGAGAGTTGATGGAGCAGTTGGCGGAGCATTTGCGCCCGATCTATCAGGGATGTGGAATTGAGATCGCCACAGACTGCGAGCGGGGAAAATGTCTTTTTGAGCCGGATCTGTTTCAAACGCTGCTGCTGAATTTTATGGATAATGCAAAAAAAGCGATGGCGCAGGGGGGACGCCTGACCTTGAACTGCTATATGACAGAGGACGGATGTGAAATCCAGGTTGCGGATACCGGCTGCGGAATTCCGAAAGAAGCTCTGGAGCATCTCACGGAGGCTTTTTACCGGGTGGATAAATCCCGTTCCCGCGCCATGGGCGGAGC
>CAZJSI010000213.1:0-3786 GCA_964548675.1 uncultured Eubacterium sp.
TCATCTGATATATTTCGTCCGCTTTCGGCGGCTCCAGAAATCTGCGTTCTTCCTCATTCATTAACACACGGTCATTCCCTGCGGCCGCCTTTCCAACCACAACTGCGGGGATTCCCGCCTTTTGCAGCTCCATCACCAGCGCGTTTCCGTCTCCGGCAGCGATCAACAGGCTTCCGCCGGACACAAGCTGGTACGGATTCAGTCCGAAAAACTCACAGATTTCTACCGTTTCCTGCCGAATCGGTATTTTTTTTAAGTCAATTTCAAGTCCGACGCCAGAGGCTTCCGCCAGTTCCCACAGAGCGCCAAAAATGCCGCCCTCTGTCACATCATGCATCGCTCTCACGCCAGACTTAACGGCGGTTGCGGCCTCCGGAATAATGGACAGATACTTGTCAAACCCCTTTGCCTCATCGATCAGATGCATCGGATATCTGGTATTCAACTCCCCGGCATGGCTGCGGGCAATTCTCGCCGTTCCCTCAAGCCCGATCCATTTTGTCACAATAATATCATCTCCGGGCATCGCCCCGCCCGTAGACACAAATCTGTCTCTTTTCGCTTTTCCGACACCGGTGACAGATATCACTGCCCGGTTCACCACATCCGTGATCTCCGTATGTCCGCCGAGGATCTGTACCCCCAGAGGTTCGCATTCCCCCGCAATCTGCTGTACCATTCTGCGAATCTGCGGTTCCTCAATCTCCGGAGGCAAAAGAGCTGTGAGCATCAGGCCGACCGGCTCTGCCCCGGAGCTTGCCAGATCATTCAGTGTGCCGTGCACCGCCCTTTTCCCGTCTATATCATCCGTCCAGGTGACAGGATCCGAAGACAGGACAAACACCTCATCCGGCTCCAGCGCCAATACTGCGCAGTCTTCACCCACGCCTGCGCCAAGCAGTACTTCACTGCGATCCATATGTAATTGTCTGAACACGGAACGTTTCAACACATTTTCCGGTAATTTACCCTTCTTCATCTCAGACTTTCCTCCTGGTCCAAACTTTAACTGCACCGGCACTTTGAGGCTGTCTATACAGACAGCCTCCCCATTTGTCCTTTACTATAATAAATACCTTCTCTTCCCGAACCTGATTGTTTGCAGCAGTTCCCACGCTTTTACTGGGCCGCATTTGGATCTGCAGCCTGTTGAGAGTCCCCCTGCGGCTGTGCCTCCTGCTGTTTCTTCTGCTCTTCTTCCTGCTGCTTCTTCTGTTCCTCTTCCTGTTGCTTTTTCTGCTCTTCTTCCTGCTGCTTTTTCTGTTCCTCTTCCGCTTTTGCTATGGCCTCGTCATTCCACTGGGCCGCCGCTGCGCGGATTGAAGCCTCATCCTGAGTCGCAATTGCCGCTTTCATGGCGGCTACCGCCTCGGCGTTTCCGGAAGATGTTCCCACCGAATAAATGGTCGGAGACATACTATAGGATGTCTTGTTGAATACTTCCCGGCTTTCCTCCTCGCCGTCTACCGTTACAATTTTCCAAAGGCGGGCCGTCTTTCCCGTATGGGAACTCTGTTTCTTTGTGATCGTTCCGATCGCATCCCCGGATGCTTCAAACTTTACAGTCGGCGCCGTAGTACTCAATGTCTCGCTGACAAAGGATACCTGACGGTTGGCCGGCCTTGTCTCCTCGCCATAAACCGTAAAATAGATCTCCGAACCGGTTGTATATCCGTCAATATAAATCGGAGCGTCCGTATTGTTTTTAAATTTGAGGTCCTTATATTCACCCGCAATTGCCGCATCCGCCGACGGATCCACATAATTGACGATCATGGAATGTCCGGAGCGCTCGGTTATCTCCAGCTCCGCCCGGATCACCGCATTATACAGGGTGGTTGATACCTGGCAGATTCCCCCGCCGTATGCTTCCACAGTTGCCCCGTTTTCATATGCTCCTGCAAGCTTATAACCATTATCCGCGTTAAACGGGCTTACCGTCTGATATACGGAAAATTCTTCTCCCGGATATATTACGGTACCATTGATCTTACTGCATCCAACAGCTATATTGGTCTTTCTGCCGGATGCCGACGAGGCATAATTCGTATGAAAAGTGCCCAGGACATCTTTTACTTTTTTTAATTCCTCTTCCGACCCCTGCGGTTCTGCAATTTCGGCTGCAAGTTCTATCTTTGGCTGCTGCGTCCATCCGTCTGCAAAAAACGTATCAATCGCCTCCACAGACTGTTCCACATTGACCACGATTCCTTCCTCTCCGCCGGTGATCCGGAACTCTCCGTCTTCGCGGACCAGGCCGAAATCCACAGGTTCACGGTTCATCTCTTCCGCATGAGCTTCCAGACAGGCCGCTGTCTTTTCCTCATCAACCACGAGCGGGAGATGGAATACCTTATCCTCATGCTCCAGATCCTTGGAAGCCTTGTATCGGGCAATCAGATTACCCTTTTTCCCAAACTCCACGGCATCCTGTATATTTTCACGCGCTTCCCAGGCAATGCCCAATTCACCCGCTGTTGTCTCCACCGTCACATCATTAACTGACAGCGTAACCGTTTCATCGGCAAGTCCGGCCACATATTCCTCGACCGCTTTTTCCGCCTCGTCTGCGGTCATCCCTCCAACTGCCACCTCTCCAATATAGATACGGTCTGCTATTGTGAGATCTTCACTTTTCTCAGCATGGGCATTCATGCTTCCAAGTCCCGCCACAATTGCTGCGGCAGCCGCCAGCGCCGGAACAACTTTCATCCATTTTCTCATAAATTTCATTCCTTTCTGAAATGACTTTTTACAGCAAGGCTGCTGAAACAACTCCTGTCACCACCATCGCCACGAGAACAACAATAACAATGATAGAAGCTATTACCCTCTTTTTCTTAGATTTTCTGTACATGTACTGATTCCTCCCGTTCCCGGATCCTGCCATATTTGGCATAAATCCGGTCAATCATGCGAGATGCCTCACTCTTTGTCAGGCTGTCTATCTCAATATCAGATTCTATTTTATGATAAATCAACAAATGATTCAAGTCTCTTTTTTGTGCCGGAGTCAACGGTCCCTGCTTTTTCAACCGCAGCGGGGACAGTTTCGGTTCAAAAAGCTCCGGCTCCCGATTCATATACTGATCTCTCAGAAGCAAAAAAATCTTTGCCGCCGCCAACGCGTCGTCCTTGGCTCTGTGTATCTCATTTTGGATAATGCCAAAATATGCACACAGGGACTCCAGGGATTTTTTCTCCGGTTCCTTTAACAGTTTACGCGCAATTTTCAAAGTGTCAATGGTCTTTCGTTCAAATTCGATCCCATGATTGGCCGCACATTGTTTCAAAAACCCATAATCATATCTTACATTGTGCCCGATCAATGGCAGTTCTCCTGCAAATTTCAGGAAATCATGTATGGCCTCCTCCGCCTCCGGGGCTCCTTCCACCATCTCATCAGTGATCCCTGTCAGTTCTGAGATCTTCTCATCCAGCCTGCGGTGAGGATTAACAAAGGTCTGAAATGTATCTCCAAGGCAGTTCCCGTCTATCTTTACGGCTCCAATCTCCAAAATGCGGTCTGTTTTCATCCTCAACCCGGTCATTTCCAAATCTATGGCAACATAATCACTCATATGTGCTCCTTTCAGGAATTCTGTCATTCCTGCATGTCCCTGCGTTCTACACTTCGTTTCGGTCGGTGCAGAATCAACGTCCCCGGACGTTGGTTCTGCGTCCACACGGAGCCGGCAGGTTCACCCTTCTATCAGTTCAAGAATGCTCCGGCATTCTTGCTGCGAGGCATGCATCGGCTCTGCCGATATCATTCCTTTGCATGCC
>CAZJSI010000214.1:0-1457 GCA_964548675.1 uncultured Eubacterium sp.
ATATCGGCAGAGCCGATGCATGCCTCGCAGCAAGAATGCCGGAGCATTCTTGAATTACATAAACAAAAAAGGAGCTTACACCCATGATAAATATGTTCGAGGTAAATGAGACGAACAAGATGATCGATCAGGAAAATCTGGACGTTCGGACCATTACGCTTGGTATCAGTCTGTTGGACTGCATTGATTCCGATTTGGAAAAATTAAATCAGAATATTTACAATAAAATTGCCACACTTGCAAAAGATCTGGTAAAAACAGGAAAAGAGATCGAAAAAAAATATTGTATTCCGATCGTAAATAAACGTATTTCGGTCACTCCGATCGCTCTGATCGGGGCGTCAGCCTGCAGGACGCCGGAGGATTACGTGACGATCGCAAAGACTTTAGACCGGGTAGCTGCCAATGTCGGCGTAAACTTTATCGGCGGCTATTCCGCGCTGGTGTCCAAAGGAATGACAAAAAGTGATGAATTGTTGATCCGGTCTATTCCGGAAGCACTGGCCTGCACCGAGCGGATCTGCAGTTCTGTCAATCTGGGTTCTACTAAGACAGGGATCAATATGGATGCGGTGAAACTGATGGGAGAGATCGTGAAGGAGACCGCCGAGTACACAAAGGATAATGATTCCCTTGGCTGTGCGAAACTGGTGGTATTCTGCAATGCACCGGATGACAATCCGTTTATGGCAGGTGCATTCCACGGCGTGACAGAGGCAGACGCCATCATCAATGTGGGAGTCAGCGGTCCCGGCGTTGTGAAAAAGGCTCTGGAACAGGTACGGGGAGAGAATTTTGAAGTGCTCTGTGAGACGATCAAAAAGACAGCATTCAAGATCACCCGTGTGGGACAGCTCGTGGCAAAGGAGGCATCCCAGATGCTTGGAATCCCGTTCGGAATTATCGATCTGTCCCTGGCGCCGACACCGGCAATCGGAGACAGCGTGGCTGAGATCCTGGAGGAGATTGGACTTGAATATGCGGGAGCTCCGGGCACGACAGCGGCTCTTGCCATGTTGAATGACCAGGTGAAAAAGGGCGGTATTATGGCATCCTCCTATGTGGGAGGTCTGAGCGGCGCATTTATCCCGGTCAGCGAAGATCAGGGAATGATCGATGCGGTAAAGGCAGAGGCTTTGACTCTGGAAAAACTGGAAGCGATGACCTGTGTGTGCTCCGTGGGACTGGATATGATCGCAATTCCGGGAGACACAAAAGCTACAACAATTTCAGGTATTATTGCGGATGAGATGGCCATCGGCATGATCAATCAGAAGACGACTGCAGTCCGTCTCATTCCGGTTATCGGCAAAGGCGTCGGGGAAGTGGCTGAATTTGGCGGCCTGCTCGGCTATGCACCGATTATGCCGGTAAATCAGTATTCCTGTGCGGACTTTGTAAACCGGGGCGGCAGGATCCCGGCGCCGGTTCACAGCTTCAAAAACTGACGCGTAAGC
>CAZJSI010000214.1:1557-3668 GCA_964548675.1 uncultured Eubacterium sp.
CCGGGGCGGCAGGATCCCGGCGCCGGTTCACAGCTTCAAAAACTGACGCGTAAGCCGTGCACGAGGAAAGCAGAGCTTTCCGAGTGACGCACTGCTCAATGCGGGAATAGAAGAAGTGCCAAAATCATAGGCTGGGAAACTATCTGTTTACAGATATGTTTGTCGGACTGGATTTATATAGATAAACGGAGGATAATTTTATGGAGAATGTATTTATTATGGATCACCCATTGATTCAGCACAAGATTTCACTGTTGAGAGATAAGAGGACAGGAACAAATGAATTCCGCAAGCTGATCGAGGAAATCGCGACGCTGATGGGCTATGAAGCTCTGCGGGATCTCCCGTTGGAAGATGTGGAGGTTGAGACTCCGATTGAGACCTGTATGACCCCAATGGTAGCCGGGAAGAAGATGGCGATTGTTCCGGTGCTGCGCGCCGGACTTGGTATGGTGAACGGTATTACTGCCCTGGTTCCGTCGGCAAAGATCGGACATATCGGACTTTACCGTGACCCGGAGACACATGAGCCTCACGAGTATTATTGCAAACTGCCGGATCCTATCGATCAGAGACTTGTCGTGATGGTTGATCCGATGTTGGCGACCGGAGGGTCTGCCGTGGCAGCCGTGGATTTTATCAAGCAGCACGGGGGAAAGAATATTAAATGTATGTTTATCATTGCAGCGCCGGAAGGACTGGAGAGACTGACGCAGGCGCATCCGGATGTGCAGATTTATGTGGGACATCTGGACAGAACATTGAATGATGACGCATATATTTGTCCGGGGCTTGGCGATGCCGGCGATCGGATTTTCGGTACAAAATAGTATTGCTGTGCATGTATGGAGATATCATGCGTGAAAAGTGTCAGGACACTATATAAGCAGTATTAATAAATATAAGAAAATAAATTAATGATGATAATAAAAAGTGCTCGTTGTAAAAAATATATATGCGTGTTAAAATTTGAAATATATGATTGCTGTCCAGCGTTCTGCCCCGGACAGCCATAACAAAAATAATACCAGCACGTGAAGGAGGACAAATTGATGGAGATGCGTTCAATTGCAACCCAGTTACAGGAAAATTCTTATCCGGGAAGAGGTATCATCATCGGAAAAACAGCAGACGGAACAAAAGCAGTGACGGCATATTTTATCATGGGAAGAAGTGAGAATAGCCGGAACCGTATTTTTGTGGAAGAGGGGCAGGGGATCCGTACCCAGGCATTTGACCCGTCGAAATTGGAAGATCCAAGTCTGATCATTTACGCGCCGGTGCGGGTACTTGGAAATAAGACGATCGTTACAAACGGCGATCAGACAGATACGATCTTTGATCAGATGGATAAGCAGATGACCTTTGAACAGTCTCTGCGCTGCCGTGAATTTGAGCCGGATGGCCCGAATTATACTCCTCGTATTTCCGGTATCCTGCATGTGGAAAACGGAAAATTCAGCTATGCAATGTCCATTTTAAAGAGCAATAATGGAAATCCGGAGGGATGTAACCGCTACACATTTGCCTATGAGACACCGATCGCAGGAGAGGCTCGATTCATCCATACCTATATGAGTGACGGCAATCCATTGCCAAGCTTTGAAGGTGAGCCGGAACTGGTCGATGTTTTGGACGATATCGACGCATATACAGATCTGCTCTGGAACAGTCTCAATGAGGATAACAAGGTATCCCTGTTTGTGCGTTATATCAATATTGCAGATGGAACCTATGAGACTCGCATCGTGAATAAACATCAGATGTGAGATAAAGCTAAGAAAAATTTCGGGAGGAATCAAAATGCAGGAATTAGAATTGAAATACGGATGTAATCCAAATCAGAAACCGTCCAGGATTTATATGGAAAACGGCGAGCTGCCGATCAAGGTATTAAACGGAAAACCGGGATATATCAATTTCCTGGATGCTTTCAATGGCTGGCAGTTGGTGCGCGAACTGAAAGCGGCGACCGGGCTCCCGGCTGCAACTTCCTTCAAACACGTATCTCCGGCAGGAGCGGCAGTAGGACTTCCGCTGACAGAGGTTGAGAGTAAAATTTACTGGGTAGATGATCTGGGAGAACTGTCTCCTCTGGCAAGCGCCTATGC
>CAZJSI010000215.1:0-3540 GCA_964548675.1 uncultured Eubacterium sp.
CCGTCAATTTGGGGATTCTCTTTCAACAATTTGTTCATACCGTAGACGCCGTCAGAAGCTTCCAGATTGCCAATCTGTATGTGCAGAGAATCCGGTGACAGGCCGTGATCTTTCATGGCCGCCTGGACGCCTTTTTTTCGATTCAGGCCAACCGCAATATCTTTGTCTGTCGTGCCGATAAACCCAATGTGTTTACGGCCTTTTTTTAAGATCAGGCTGGTCAGGTCATATGCGGCGTCGAAATCATTATAATATACGCAGGGCAGATTTTTAAATTGCTGTCCGACAATAACCACCGGAATGGATAGCGTGTTTAAAGTATCCGCCAGACGCGGAGTGAGCAGTGAACCCATAAGGATGATCCCTGCCACGGAACGGTTCTGGAATAGCGAAAGATATGAGATTTCCCGCTCGATATCTAATGAGGTATCGGCCAGAAGCGTGAGATATCCTTCCTCAAGCAATGCCGGAATGGCTCCGGCGGTAAAACGGGAAGTGGCGCCGGAATCAATCTTGGGAAGAATCATACCAATCTGATCGGAGATACCTGTTCTTAACATTTGAGCGGACACATCCGGAATGTAATTTGTCTGTTCCATAGCGATGCGGATGCGCTCTCTTTTTTCCTGGCTTAATGGGCCGCCATTGATATAACGGCTTACTGCCGCGTTGGAGACGCCTGCAATTTCAGCCAATTCCTTCATGTTCATGCTCTTTACCTCTTGTTTTATTCTTGTTTTATAAGTTTTTGAATCTGTGTGATATCTGATATTATATCATTGAAACGCGGTATCTTCAATGAGGGAATTGAAAATAGTGATCATAAAATAAGTGAATAATGAAAATGCAGTGAAAACGAAAACAAAAAAGAAAGATTCTGAAATAATTTGGGAATGGTAAAAATATACAAAAAAGGATTTGATATATTGTGAAAAAATGTGAATAGACATAAAGCAAAAAAGGGAGTAGAATTGAAAACAAGTTGAAAACCATTTCAAAAGAAAAACAGTTCTATGGAGGGCGAAGGTATGGATTACAGAAAATGTGCCACTGAAATTTATGAAACAGTAGGCAGGCGTGAGAATCTTGTCAGTGCTGCCCATTGCGCAACACGTCTCAGATTAGTCACAAGGGATAATTCCGGAGTAGATATGGAAAAACTGGAGAATATTGATGGCGTTAAGGGGGTATTCTCTTCCAACGGACAGCTTCAGATCATTATCGGAACCGGAACAGTAAACAAGGTGTATGATGAATTTCTGTCAGTGTCGGGCATGACGGAAGCTACAAAGGATGAGGTGAAAGCGGCAGCGGCGGCTTCCCAGCCGATCCCTCTGCGGATGATCAAGGCGTTGGGAGATGTGTTTGTCCCGATCCTGCCGGCGATCGTGGCGGCGGGTCTCATGATGGGATTGGTTGAATCTCTGGGACAATTCTTTCCGGCGTTTGCCGAAAGCGATATTTACAGTTGGATGGATCTGGTTTCGAACACCGCAATTGTATATCTGCCTGTACTTGTAGCAGTTTCGGCAGCGCGGGTGTTTGGCGGTAATGTTTTCCTGGGAGCTACGATCGGTATGCTGCTGATGCATATGAACCTTTTGTCATCCTGGACGGCTGCATCCGACCCGGGGCAGATAGAATATTGGAATATTCTGTGTTTTCACATTAAACAGGTGAACTATCAGGGACATGTGATCCCGATCATCATTGCAATATGGCTGATGTGCCAGATTGAAAAGTGGCTGCATAAACATGTTCCGGCCATGTTGGATCTGATCGTGGTTCCGCTTGTCACCGTGTTTTCCACGGCGTTCATCACAATGACGATCATCGGACCGATCTTCAGCAATGTGGAAAATTATATTCTGGAAGCGGTAAAATGGCTACTGACACTGCCGATGGGGCTGGGAGCCGCAGCCTGCGGTTTCATCTATCCGCTGACGGTAGTCTGCGGCGTACATCATATGTTCAATGTGCTTGAGGCAGGCATGATCGCGGAAAATGGTATGAATATCTGGCTTCCGGTATCCTGTTCCGCAAATTTTGCAATGTGCATGGCATGTGTGGCCGTGTTTGTAAAAGCAAAAAATGTGAAAACAAAATCAATCGCATTGCCCGCAGGATTATCCGCATCTCTTGGAATTACAGAGCCGGCAATTTTCGGTGTGAATCTTCGTTTCGTGAAACCGTTGGTCTGCGGCATGATCGGTGCGGCAGTGGGTGCGGCGTACGGTTCACTGGTCGGCGTATATGGTTCCGCCTACGGCGTAACGGGTATTCCGGGATTTTTGATCACGACCCATTGTACGGTAAGATATGCGTCCATGCTGGGGATAGCCGGAGCAATTGCATTTATTCTCACTATGATCGTATGGAAAGAACCGGGGAAAGATGTGGAAAAGACGGATCAGAAACAGACAGATCAGGAAAAGACAGATCAGGAACAGCCGGAGATTGCTATACAGGCTGAACCGGGTACGATATATTGTCCGATCAAAGGAAATGTAATTAAGAGGGAGGATATTCCGGATGATACGTTTGCGGCCGGTATACTCGGGGACGGCGTAGGGATCGAGCCGGAGGAAGGTATCGTTACAGCTCCTTTTGACGGTGTGATTTCCACCGTCGCGGATACCAGGCACGCCATTGGAATCAGTTCTGCAGAGGGGATTGAGATGTTGATCCATGTGGGAATCGATACCGTTAAAATGGACGGAAACGGATTTGAACCGCAGGTTACAGAAGGAGATACCGTGAAAGCCGGACAGGTGCTTTTAAAGTTCTCCATTGATGAAATCAAAAAAGCCGGATACAGCACAACAACAGCGGTTCTTGTATGCAACAGTGATGATTATGAGGATTTCCGGGTAGTGAAGACGGGAAGAGCAGATCCTCTGGATAAGATCATTGTATGTAAATAAATATGATATTAAAGGAAAAGTCAAATGAGCGATAGAAAGATTATTTTTCTGGATGTGGATGGAACTCTGACAGAACCGGGGTGCAATGTTCCGCCGGATTCTGCGGTAAAAGCGGTGAGGCAGGCGCAGAAAAACGGACATAAAGTAATGCTTTGCACGGGCAGGAATTACAATATGCTGAAACCGCTGCTGAAATATGGGTTTGACGGTTTTATCTGCAGTTCGGGCGCATATGTGCAGGTGGGAGATCAGTGCGTTTATGATCATGCACTGACGGATTCCCAGAGAGAAGAAATTCTGGCGGTCTTAAAACAGTACGGCGTATTTTGCACCATTGAAGGAAAGGAAGGTTCCTATACGGAAGACGGTTTTAAGGAATTTTTGAATGAACATGCTTCCGAGGGAAGCAACAGCGAGCTTTTGCGCTGGCGGGTTCAACTGGAGAAAAATTTAAATATACGTCCGATGAACCAGTATTCGGGAGAGCCTGTTTATAAAATTATTTTTATGGGAGTGGATACTGCGCGGATGGCAGGACCGGCTGAGGCATTGCGGGAGCATTATGCAGTATGCCTGCAGGAACCGGAAAAGTACGGGCTGCTCAACGGAGAGGTAG
>CAZJSI010000216.1:0-3455 GCA_964548675.1 uncultured Eubacterium sp.
TATGCAGTATGCCTGCAGGAACCGGAAAAGTACGGGCTGCTCAACGGAGAGGTAGTTCCGAAAGGTTTGAGCAAAGGAGAAGCCATTAAAAAGGCCGCGGCATATCTGAACATAGATCTGAAAGATACGATCGGATATGGCGACAGTATGAATGATAAAGAGATGATAAAAGTTGTCGGGCACAGTGTTTGTATGGAAAACGGAAGCGAAACCTTAAAACAGATGGCGGATGAAGTGTGCCCGGCGGCCGGCGAGGACGGAATATATCGTTCTTTTAAAGAAAACAGGCTGTTTTTATAATGAGTTCTATAAAAATATAAAATAAAATGGAGGAAGATCAGAATGAAAACATTTGAGTACACAATTAAAGATGAAATCGGGATTCATGCGAGACCGGCAGGATTACTTGTAAAGGAAGTAAAAAAATATGCCAGTGAAGTCACGCTTCAGAAAGGCGGCAAAAAAGCAAAAGCGACTGCTCTGATGTCTGTCATGGGATTGGGCGTGAAATGCGGAGACACTGTGATCGTGACGGCAGAGGGTGAAGATGAAGAGGCAGCTGCGGAGAAACTTAAGGAGTTTTTTGAGGCTAATTTATAATCGGAATTGTTAAGTGTGAGGAGAAGATTACCAATGATGAAATGCAAAGGAAAGATTGTATTCAAAGGGACTGCTATGGGAAAGATCCTTGTTTTGAACAAGGAGGGCAGACGGGTAACGATGAAAAAAATTCAGGATGCCGATATGGAAATATCCAGGGTACAGGATGCTGTCAGGGAAGGGCAGGAACAATTGCAGGAACTGTACGAAAAGGCCCTGGTGGAAGTAGGGGAAGCAAATGCGGCAATTTTTACGGTTCATCAGATGATGATGGAAGACGAAGACTATCTGGACGCCATCTTTAATATGATCAGAACAGAGGCGGTCAACGCGGAATATGCCGTTTTTGAAACCGGAAAAATATTTGCAGAAATGTTTGCGGCAATGGATGACGACTATATGAAAGCCCGATCTGCGGATGTGAAAGATATTTCCGAAAGGATTGTGGATATTCTGGAAGGAAATTATATGACAGTGACAGAGGATTCCGATCCGGTAATTGTTGTGGCAGAGGACCTGAGCCCGAGTGAAACTGTGGCAATGGATAAATCAAAAATACTTGCTTTCGTTACAGTGGGTGGTTCTACAAATTCTCACACTGCGATTCTGGCAAGAATGATGAGTATACCGACGTTGATCGGATGTGAGGATATGGAGTTATCCCGGTTGAAAAGCGGTATGGTTGCCATTGTGGACGGACACGACGGCGTTGTCATTTTTAATCCGACTCCGGCAGAATGTGTGGAGGCGATGAATAAAATACGCGGTGAGGATGAAAAGAGGGCGCTGTTAGAAACGCTGAAAGGTAAGGACAATGTGACGAAAAGCGGCCGGAGAATCAATATATATGCAAATATCGGCGGCGTAAATGACTGCGGTTATGTATTGGAGAGCGATGCTTCCGGCGTCGGTCTGTTCCGGAGCGAATTTCTATATCTGGGAAGAGACAATTTCCCTGATGAGGAAGAGCAGTTCACTGCCTATAAGCAGGTGGCACAGGCTTTGGGGGAGCGCCCGGTGATCATACGTACCTTGGATCTCGGCGCGGATAAGCAGGTGGACTACTTTAATCTGGGTCAGGAAGAAAATCCGGCGCTGGGGTATCGTGCGATCCGCATCTGCCTGTCGCAGACAGAGATTTTTAAGACACAGCTCAGGGCGCTTCTCAGAGCTGCGGTTTATGGAAATATTGAGATCATGTATCCAATGATCACTTCCAGGGAGGAAATTATCAGTATCAAAGAAATCGTGCGGGAAGTGGAGAAAGAGTTAGCCGAGGGCGGAATCGAGTACAGAATACCGAAGCAGGGGATTATGATAGAAACCCCGGCAGCCGTTATGATCAGCGATCAGCTGGCAGAAATGGTAGACTTTTTCAGTATTGGAACAAATGACCTGACACAATATACACTGGCGGTTGACCGACAGAACAACAGGCTGGACCGGTTCTATAATCCCCATCATGATGCAATCCTGCGTATGATCCGGATCGTAATAGACAACGCGCATAAAGCAGGAATATGGGCCGGTATCTGCGGAGAGCTGGGAGCGGATCCGGAACTGATGGAAACGTTTATAGATATGGGATTGGACGAGGTGTCCGTATCGCCCTCGGCCGTACTGAAATTAAGGCAGATCGTGCGGGAAATGGACTAAATTCAGGGAAAAGGAAGAGAAAATGATTTGCAAAGAAATGAGAATCAGTGAAAGGGCAGTACTTTCTGCGTATATATCCGATCCGGAAATCGGATATGGGGTAAAAAAGAAGTGGCCGGCTATGGTTATTGTGCCGGGCGGCGGTTATCTGATCTCCGCCACGAAAGAGGGCGAGGGTGCGGCTGTGCCGTTTATCGCCCAGGGGTTCCACTGCTTTGTGCTGCGGTACAGTACTTATTTTCTGGATCGGGAATCCTTTGCTGCGGGGAAGCCGAATCTGGATGAGAATGCGCATTATCCGGTCCAGGAGCTGGAACTGATGACTGCCCTCCATCTGATACGTCAGCATGCAGAAGAGTGGTATATTGACGAAGAGCATATTTTTTTAAACGGCTATTCTGCGGGAGCACATATAGCAGCGACAGTGGCCTTAAGAGGAAACGATCCGGTACTGACAAAACGGCTTCCTTTTGAGGCGCGAAGAGACGAGTTCAGGGTCAGGGGGCTGGTTTTGGGCTACCCAATGCTTTCGGGGAATATGGCTGACTACATGTACAGCAAGAGAAACGAACCCGGAAATATTTATGATCAGATGCCGTATATGTCCAGAGCGCTGTTTGGAGCGGAACATCCCACGGAGGAACAGAAGAGAGAGGCAGATCTGATTCGTTTTATTACAGATGATGCGCCGGCCTTTTTTATCTGGCAGACAGGTAAAGATGTGGTTTTGGATCCGGCAGAGGTATCCCGGTTTGTGACAGAGCTTCAGATGCATCATGTTCCCTGTGAATATCATTTGTTTTTAAATGGACCTCACGGCCTTTGCATGGCCGGGGGCCCATATGCAAAAGACGAATCGGAGGCGGACGGGGATATTGCCATGTGGTTTCCGTTGGCATGTAATTGGTTAAAGAATATGAGGTGATACAGCATGAGATATTCTGTTTATGATAAGCGTTTTGATGAGAGGGCGGATGAATTGCGCTGGCTTTACATGGAACTGTATGATAACGGTTCCATGTTTGCAGAGTTATGTGACTGCATGAAAAATTTTTATGATATGCGCAGGGACTCTCTGAAAAAAATGGACCGGACGCGGGAGGCGGATCCGGAATGGTATAAGAGAAACGACATTTTTGGATCCATGTTTTATATTGATAATTTTGCAGGAAATATGCAGGGCGTCAGGGATAAGCTAG